>JBKEFO010000093.1:0-10410 GCA_046709585.1 Marivirga sp. | reverse complement strand
AATACAAAACCCATATTAGCAGTGTGCTTAACACAAATTCTGTTTTTTTTCTAAGTTTCCTGATTGAAAGAATACCCTCTACTAATTGCCTAAGAAATAGGGCCAATTTACTGATAAAAGGATTTTTCATCAGCCAAGATTGGTTTCGTTTTATTAAAATAAAACCTACTAATCCAATAATGAGTAATGACACTACTATAAATAAAATTGTGTAATCGGCTTCTATACCTTCTGTTTTCTGGCTTAGTAGGTTCAAAAAGAATTCGCTAAGCCTATCAAACTCCAGGCTTAAGGTTAAAATTATAACTGTGAGGAGACAGATTGCATCAATAATTCTTTCCGTTACTACGCTGCCAAAGGCCTGACTTACAGGAACATTATCAGTTTTGTTTAATATCCCACATCGACTCACTTCTCCGGCTCTTGGAATGACAAAATTCATCAGGTACCCAACCATTACTGCTAGGAATGTTCTACCTGTTTTAAGGTTGTAGCCGAGTGGTTCAAGTAGTAAATTCCATCGATAGGCACGTACCCAATGGCTCAGGAATGACATCGCTATTGATAGGTATATCCATTTAAGTTCTACTAATTGAAACCTTACTAGCATTTCTGTAAAGTCTATATCTTTATATAAATACCAGAACAAAGCTACAGCAATCCCTAGCGAAAGACTGTACTTTAGAAATGATTGGATGCTTTTTCTCAAAGCCTATGATAGTTTGTTATGGTTGTTAGGAAATATAAGAGATGGCTTAAAAGCTTTTGCTTCCTCAAAGTCCATATGGGCGTAGCTAATGATAATAACGATATCACCTACCTGCACTTTTCTGGCAGCTGGGCCATTCATACAAATCATGCCGCTGCCTCTTTCACCCTTAATAACGTAGGTTTCTAAGCGCTCACCATTGTTGATATTAACAATTTGCACTTTTTCGTTTTCAATAAGGTTAGCAGCCTCCATTAAATCTTCATCTATGGTGATACTACCAACGTAGTGTAACTCAGCTTGAGTTATTTTAACTCTGTGTATTTTCGATTTACAAACCTCAATTAACATAATATGCTTCTCAATTCGGGTGCAAAGTTATGAAATTAAATACATGTTATCTATTAATCTCACATTTCCTATGTGTCCAGCGATGCACATAACGGAATCTGCCTGTAAGTAGTTGTCATTTTTTGTTTTAAGGTCAGTGTCAGAAACCAGATCAAAATACTCTAAAGTAGCCTGGCTGCGGCTAAAATAACTAGTAGCCAGCTCCTTTATTTCTTCAAAGCTCCTATGGGGGCTTTCGACAATTTTTTGCTTCATGTACGATAAAGTGTCGTAGAAGATTTTGGCTTCCTTTCGTTCATCAGGATGGAGCATTTCGTTGCGTGATGACATAGCTAATCCATTTTCTTCTCTTTCGATAGGGATAGCGATTATTTCTAAGGGAATACAAAACTCCTTCACCAGTCGTTTGATTAGGCTTAATTGCTGAAAGTCCTTTTGACCAAAAAAAGCTTTGTGAGGCTGTATAATATTGAATAGTTTGGTAACAATTTGGCCTACACCGCTAAAATGCCCGGGTCTGTAAGCGCCCTCCATAACTTCTTCGAGCACCCCAAAATGTATTGTAAGGTGATTTTTCTCAGGGTACATAACGGCATCTGAAGGTGTAAACAATAAATCGCAATGATGGGTACTCAATTTTTCAATATCGGCCGCTAATGTTTTAGGGTATGCCGATAAATCATCGCTATTATTAAACTGTGTTGGGTTGATATAGATGCTGGCAATAACAATATCACAAAGCATCTGTGCATTCTTAATCAAACTAAGGTGCCCGTCGTGTAATGCGCCCATTGTCGGCACAAAACCAATGGTTTTGCCAGCGTCTTTGTGTTTGTTGATAACGCTTTGAATATCTGAAATGCTATTGCTTACATACATAAAATATGCTAAATTATAAATTCTAATAACAAAACTAGCTTTTTGTAAGGCTTTTTAATGTAAAACGGATAATTTTTTGTATTTTTGTGCTTCGTTTGTGAATTAATCAAATCTAAAATACATATGTCTAACCTTCGAATTCTCTACGTTGCTAATGAAATCAATCCATTTTTAAAGACATCAGCGGTAGCTGACTTTGTTAGAAAGTTACCTCAGGCTATGCAGGAAAAGGGAATGGAAATAAGGATTTTAGTACCACGTTTTGGGCTAATCAATGAAAGGAAAAACAGACTGCATGAGGTGGTAAGGTTATCTGGCATTAATATTTCTGTCGGAGACGAAGAAAAGCCATTGATCATTAAGGTTGCCTCCATACCTAATGCAAAATTACAAGTTTACTTTATCGATAATGAAGATTATTTCCAGCGTAAATCTGTTTTTCATGATAAAGAGAATAATTTTTATGCAGACAATGATGAAAGAGCAATTTTCTTTTGTAAAGGTGCGTTAGAGACTGTTAAGAAGCTTGGATGGGCTCCTGATGTAGTACATTGTAATGATTGGATGACTAGTTTAATCCCAATGTACCTTAAAACCACTTATAAGAACGATCCAATATTTAAAAACGCGAAATCTGTATTTACTGTGTATAATACAGAATTCTCTCATAAATTTGGAACGGATTTGCTTGATAAGGTTAAAATGATCGATATCGAAGACAGTATGTTGTCAAACTTAAAGTCGGCAGATTTCAACGGTTTTATTAAAATTGGAGCACAATACGCAGACGCAGTAATTAAAGCAGAGGATGAATTTAAAGAAAGTTTGGATGAATTATTCTCAACATTTGAGAAAGATAAAAAAGTTGATACAATTGAAAAAGGAGATGGTTTTACAGAATCTTACTTCAATTTATATAACGAGTTGGCAGGTTAATACGCCAGTAAAATTGTTTGGGTTAGCATTTCTGCTAACCTTATTTTTCACTTCTTGTGAGGAACCATTGGAAACGGATTCTATAAAGTTGGTTCCTGCAGACAGCAATACCAAGATAAAATCTATTGAGCTTCCTGTAAGTTTTACGCAGGCGGCATTTGATGAATCAGTTGTTTCTTCAAATAATTACAATGGTACACTCCAACAGATATTTTTTGGTAAGAATGTAGATCCACAAATTGGCGTAACCGAACTTGCTGCGTACTCAAGTCTTGTAATACCTACCAACCTAAATAGAGACAGCGTTAGTTTCGCATCTATTGTAGATATTAATTTCATCATGAGGCTCAGTAATTTGTATGGCGATGAATTCCAGCAGGGGCAAGACGTCATTGTACATCAACTAACAGAGCAGCTACTCTTTGGTAGTGATGGTTACTTCAAATTAAACGACTCTTTTGCCGTTCAACCGAATAGAATTTCAGAATTTAATACCTCTCTGTTTTTTCCTACGGTGCACAACCCTACCACGACGCCTGATAGTGTAAGCGCAGTGTCTGTACCTCTAAAAAATTCTTTTGGTCAGTTTATATTAGATGGCATTATGGATACAGACTTAAAAACTGAGGATATTGCGGACTATCTGAAGGGGATTAAAATAAGCACTGATGGTTCATTAAATGCATTGCAAGGTTTAGAGATAGGATCAGGCGATTCTTTTATTGAGGTCATCTATAAAAATGCGAGTAAAGCAGTGGCGGATACAATCAAGATATCATTGACGACTACCAGTTTTACCAATGCCAAGTTTGTGCCTACAGGTATTATGCCTGACAACTATTCAGCTAATAAAGAATTCCAGCTGAATGACCCTGAGCAATTTTACTATAATGGTATGCTGGCTATCTATCCTAGGATATCCATCAACAACTATTTTGATTTTATAGATACGCTTGATTTTATGTTAATTAATAAAGCAGAATTGGTGATGGAAGATGACCAATTTCAATCGATCGCTACCAATAATGAAGGCCTGTTATATCCTAATGTGGTTTACCCATATTATATTGAAGGTGAAAATATTTTAAAAAAGGGCGAGGTTTTCTGGGGGGTTCAAGCAAATTTCAGTACAAATGGTGCGGTGAATGATCAAACAGCGGCAAACAATTTAGCGACCTTAGCTTTCAATGAAGCAGAGACAAAAATTTCTGGAGACATCTCATTTTTTCTTCAGCAGATTTACCAAGATCAGGGGTTCTGGAACTTGGAAAGGGACTTATTATTGACTGGACAATTTATTCCAGCTAACGTTATCCCCTTTGACCCAAATGCTAAGTTGGTGATGAGAAGTTTTAGGAAATTTCAGTTGGAGCAATCAAAGATTAAGTTAAAAATTTATTACACCACTTTTCAAGATTAAATTATGTGTGGAATAGTTGCATATATTGGTCATAGACAGGCCTCAAAGGTTATTTTAAAAGGATTAAAAAGACTTGAATATCGTGGGTACGACAGTGCTGGAATTGCCTTAATGACAGATGATCTGAAAGTCTATAAGAGAAAAGGGAAAGTTTCAGACCTAGAGGAATTTATAGGTGATCGAGACCTTTCAGGTACAATTGGGATCGGTCACACAAGGTGGGCTACTCATGGAGAGCCAAATGATGTAAATGCGCATCCGCACATGTCTCAAAGCGACAAGCTAGCAATTATTCATAACGGAATCATTGAGAATTATTCTTCGTTAAAAGAAGACCTTACAAACAAAGGATATCAATTTAAAAGTGATACAGATTCTGAGGTGTTCATAAATTTCATTGAAGACATTTTTAATAACAGTAATGTTTCCCTTGAAGAAGCCGTAAGGTTAGCATTAACAAAGGTAATAGGAGCGTATGCTATTGTCATCTTATCAAAAGACCATCCTGATCAATTGATAGCTGCAAGAAAAGGCAGTCCTTTAGTGATAGGCGTAGGTAAAGACGAGTTCTTCCTCGCTTCTGATGCTACTCCTATCGTTGAATATACCGACGAGGTGATTTATGTTAATGATTATGAAATTGCTGTAATAAAGGACAATAAAATTACGATTCGTGATACCAAGGACGTTAAAATGACTCCTTACATTCAGAAGGTAGATTTGGAACTTGAAGCTATTGAAAAAGGTGGCTATGAGCACTTCATGTTAAAAGAGATTTATGAGCAGCCGAAGTCTATAAAAGACTGTTTCAGAGGTAGGCTTATCGCAAATGATGGCACGCTTGTTTTGGGAGGTATCAGAGAATATTCTAATGCGCTTATCAATGCAGAGCGAATTGTAATTGTCGCTTGCGGTACTTCTTGGCATGCAGGTTTAGTAGCAGAATATATTTTTGAAGAGTTCTGCCGTATCCCTGTAGAGGTTGAATATGCCTCTGAATTTAGGTACAGAAATCCTATTATCAGGGAAGGAGACATTGTTATAGCCATATCTCAATCTGGAGAGACGGCTGATACCTTGGCTGCAATAGAGTTAGCAAAATCAAAAGGCGCAATAGTTTTAGGGGTATGTAATGTAGTAGGATCTTCTATTTCAAGGGCCTCGCATGAGGGCGTTTATACACATGCAGGACCGGAAATTGGCGTAGCAAGCACCAAGGCTTTCACTGCCCAGCTGACAGTACTTACCATGATTGCTTTGCGCATAGCGCATAAAAAAGGTACCATGGCTGACCAGCGCTATAGACAAATATTGGTAGATCTTGAAAATATTCCAGCCAAGGTAGCTAAAGCATTAAAAACGGATGCACAGGTAAAAGAAATCGCGGCGAAGTTTAAGGATGCACGTAATTTCCTGTACTTAGGTAGAGGGTACAACTTCCCTGTTGCATTAGAAGGCGCTTTAAAGCTGAAGGAGATATCTTATATACATGCAGAGGGTTATCCAGCTGCAGAGATGAAGCATGGCCCTATCGCATTGATTGATGAAGAGATGCCTGTTGTGGTAATTGCAACACGCGATGGCTCTTATGATAAGATCGTTTCTAATATTCAAGAAGTGAAAGCAAGAAAAGGTATAGTAATAGCAGTAGTTTCCGAGGGTGATTCTTTAATCCCTGGCATGGTAGATTATACTATTGAGGTGCCAAGTACACATGAAGCGCTGATGCCTATGGTGGCGACTATTCCACTTCAGTTATTATCGTACCACATAGCAGTAATGCGTGGCACGAATGTAGACCAACCAAGAAATTTAGCAAAGTCCGTAACTGTAGAGTAGTACTTAAGCACTTTAACTTTACTTTACCACAATATAAAAAAAGGGAGTAATTTATAGACTCCCTTTTTTTATATCCTCTAAAGCAAGAAAAATATAATAAGGCAACCTATATTTCGTGTCAACTGGCATAAGTTCTTTATTATAAATTTACTTTTCTCAAAAAGCTAAAAGTGTAAACGCTTCAGCTGTTCAGGAAATTTAAAGTGTTATTCCTTCTTTATTGTATTCTTTCCTGATACCTCTTACAATATCATCCTGCTCTAATTCTTGGGACCCGCGCTCTGCCGCTATTATTGAGCAATGACGCAACACATTTATGATATGACCACCAGAGATATCATATTCTTGAGCGATAATCTCTAAGTCGACCCTAGTTAAATCAAAGGCAGCAAAATACTTTCTCCATAGCTCTATTCGTAATTCTGGCTTAGGTTTGGGAAAGTAAACTACACTCTGAAATCTCCTTAAAAATGCGTCGTCAATGTTGTCTTTAAGATTGGTTGCAAGAATAACTATTCCCTCATAATCTTCTATGCGTTGTAATAAATAAGAAACTTGTTGGTTAGCAAACATGTCATTGCTACTCTGACTACTAACTCTTTTACCAAATAGGGCATCTGCCTCGTCAAAGAATAAAATCCATCCTTTATTCTTTGCCATATTAAATAGCTTAGACAAGTTTTTTTCAGTCTCTCCTATGTATTTTGATATAAGTGAGGAAAGGTCAATTCTGTACACATCCATCTTGTGGGTTTTTCCTATTATCGCTGCAGTCATTGATTTACCTGTTCCAGGAGGACCATAGAAAAGTACACGGTAGCCACTCTTTAGGAATTTACCTAAATTGTGATTATTCATGATGGCCTCTTCATGTTTGATCCAAGATTGAATAGTTTTTATTTCCTGCAGCACACTAGCCTCAAATACTGTATCCTCCCACTCTAGTGGTGTGCTAAGTTTTTGAGCTGGAAAGGAAGAGGAGTATCTTGGATGATACGCCTTATTCAGGGTTACCTGAGTAAGGAACTCTTTACTAATAATCAGTTCGCCACTCCATATGGGCTCATGTTCTTTAGTGTACCCTATAGAAAGGATGTTATTAGCAATTAGGGGTTGTGCTTCGTCAAAATATTCTTGCAACTCAAAACGAATTTCCAGATCGCTTCCTGCAATAATAAATGCAGCAGTTTCCCCATTGGGAATAAACCCACTATGCTTTTCACCCTTTAGACCTCCAAACTCTGCATATGCTCGATCGAATTGCGAATTTTTGGTGAAAAAGATATCATAGACCGTGGGCCTCAAATGTGGCGCCAAAGCAATTATTAAAAGTAGTCTTTGCTTGTCATCTAAATCTAGCGACCTAATAACTGATGCATAATGGGATTCATTGCCAGATAAATCTGGCGGTAAAGGACATTGATGCTGCACTTTCTGCTGAAAGTGTACTGAAAACCTATAGGTAATCATCTCAGAAAGCCAGCTTAGCTCACTGTTTAAAGTATCTAAACTTGATTTAAAATTTATAGCCATTCTACACTTATTCTTTTCTCCATCCAGGGTAATTTAACCGTCCCTATTGTCCAGGGAATATTTTCCATTAAGATATCAATTGTTTTCTTTTCAACTTTTAACTCCCATGTTTTTTCTTTTTCCAAGATATAACCATCCCTGTTCAAAAAACCTTCCCGTAAAGCTTCTATTGAAGAACTTTTTATTTTATCCCAATTTTGTAGCAGGCCATTGAGCATCATCTTTGTGGTTTCTATTTCCTTTTCTGATAATTCAACCTCTAATGGCACTGGAGTTGCCACTTTTAATCCGCACAGCACTTTATTTAACAGGAGTTCGTGTTCTGGGGCAAGCGTACTGCCTGTGGCAATATACTGTAGCAGATGTACTCCTCGAACCGCCTCAGCTTCGGTCCTGAATTTATTATCCTCTATCATGCCTAAGAGGTCGAAATAGCGGGTAAGATAAGGCCAGCTTATTATTAAGCCAGCATTTTTAACCAGCACCCTGTGATCAACAGTAAAATTTTCTTCCTGTTGAAGTAATTGAATATCAATAGGAGGCTGCTTGACTTTAGGGCTTTCTTCAATAGTACCTGTTTTGCTCGTTAATATATTTATCAAGTCATTACTAACATTCAATTTTGATAATTCTTTCCGCTTAAAATGTACCTCTCTTTTTAGCTCTAGACCTGCAAAAGTGATAAAGGAAAGGATGAAATCTTTCGCAATTATGCCCTTATTCTGTTTGCTTGCTATCTGTTCAAATAACTTTAAATAAAATATTTCTTCTAACAATGTTGTGGTAGTAGACCACTGTTGTTTTAACACAGGAAAAATTTGATTTTGGTAGCTGAATAAACTGTCAAATTCCTGAGGAATTAATATTTGTGAAAGTAGTCTTAGAAAAACTATTTGTTCCTGCTTTATTAACCGAACCCTTACCTTTTCTTCTGTTAGTTCATGTGTTATGGCTAAGCTTAAGTCGTTATGACCAAATTGTAATTGTCTTTTTAGAGCATTAATTAGGTGATAGTAGCCCGCAATTTTAAAGCTGTTACTATATGGAATAGAGCCTGATCTAATATAGTACAAAACAGTATCAATGAAATCATACCTTTCAAAGGTATCAGCTGTGGTAATTTGAAATTCTTTTTTCTTAAGAGTTTCTTTTTCTGCAAGTAAATCATTGAAAGGTAAAAACCTCATTTCACCATCTTTGATTGCTTTCAAAGCAATTCCTTTTAATATTCCCCTAACTTTTTCTTGAGTTTTATTCGCAAGATCAGAAAGTTTTAAAAGCGCATGCTCAACGAAAACAGATGGGCTAAAAGTGTTTTTTTCTGAAAGGAACTGAAGAATGAATACAAACCAGTCCGTTTTCTTTATCGTTAATTTGGCTCTATTGACCAGTAAATCTAAGCTAACAACGAAGCCTCCAAAATCAGGTGCCAGCACCAACAGTACTTTATCGAATTGTTGTCTAGTAATTAAGGGTATTAATTCTTGTAATATTTGTTGATGATTACTTTTTCTCATCAGCAAGCTTATAAACTCTTTGGGATCCGACTGCAGGACATTTTGAATCAAATCACTTAAATACCTTTCCCTCTTTTGTCCAGAAATGATGTCATCCTCTCTTGCCCACCAAGGCATTTTATGCTCAATTATCAAAAAAATGATCAGATCAATCTGATAAAGTGTACTCCTAGTTTTAATCGATAGGCTAAGACTTGAATCCCTTTGCAAGTATTTCTTAGCTATTTTACTTTTACTTTTCTGTATCAGTGCTTTGTAATCTGTTTTACTTAAGCTGAAATCTACCATTAGCTGGTCCATTATGGCAATTGGTAGAAGGATATTATAAGTCTTTCCTAAGGTATAATAGTGAGTTAAATAGCTTGTAAAAAAGTAATTATCTAAAGCATGAGCATTACCTAATGACTGATGTATTCTGTTTAGCGACTTTATTGTACTATTTAAATGTCGATAGGCTTCTTCATCAATCTGTTTGAGTATACCAATTATATTTTCTCTACCAAGAGTTTGTACGAGATTACTTACCTGATCAGTATTTGTCAAGTGGATTTTGAATAGTTCCTTAACCTCTCTAGGTAGCTCTTTTGATACAGATTGTATCAGTACGGCAAGATCCGAATTTGATTGAAGGTTTAGCCAATTTGGGGCAACCCCTATTTTAGTTATTTCTTCAAACAGGGAAATAAAATTATATTTTCTTTGATCTTCTTTTACGTAATTTATTTTAATCAAGTCAGGAGGAAAGGGAGCAATAATTGAAATATCCCATTTTATTTTTTCTATTGCTGATCCTTTCTTTTTCTGTTGTTTCTCTTGAATCTGGAAGATTATTGTATTGATTAAGTCAATTTTGTTTTGGGATGAATGGGTACTCAGACTGTGAGAAAGCCAGCTGATGAATATAGTGTTTTCTGGAACATCAAGCTGCTTTCCAACTTGCTGTATTATGTGAGTTATAAGATTCTCACTAATCCCTATTAGCAAAGAAAAGGTTCTCAAAAGATTGTTTTCAGGAATCTTGGCAATTAATTTCTCTATGAGTAATTGACTATCAAAACTATTTTTAAGTTGCCTAATAAATTCTTCAGACCAATAAGTAATCACTTTTTCAATGCCATGTACAATACCATCTTGCTCTAGCTCAAGGTAAGTATATTTGCCATAGCTTAAGTAGTGTAATAGTGACTCCACATAAACAGTTGGAGAAAACTCCTTCGATAGCAATT
>JBKEFO010000092.1:0-10566 GCA_046709585.1 Marivirga sp. | reverse complement strand
AAACATGCCCACTAAAACGGCAAAAATATATTTCGTATAAAACTTCATCTCTTCTAATTAAGCAAGTTTCCTTGGCTGTCTAATTTAATTAATACTAATGTATTTTCTCCTCCAAAACGCGTAGTGCCTACGGCAAATATATTCCCGTCTTTAGCTTGTACTGCGTCATATAAAATATCTCTTCCATCCGGGTTGCCAAAAGATTTAATAAAATCTGGCAAAGGCTCTCCTAGGGCGTTAGTTTTGATCAATAAAAAGTCGGCAAATTGATTATTCTCATCTCCAGGGGTATCATTTGTCCCACCAGTCAGTAAAAACCCACCATCTTCGGTCGCTTTTACCTGACTTAAGAAGTGCTTTACATTGGAGGTACCCAAATCTTGAACGCTGCTAGGTCTGTCTATTATATTTGTAAATAAGGTGCTATTGTTAGTAGTTTCATCCCTTACTTGTCCAAAACATATGGTGCCACTTGCTGCTGTAGTCTTCAAAAATTGAATTGTAAAATCCTTTGACGGCTTCTCAGTCAGTTCGGTATATTCTGAGCTCGTAGGGTTGTTTTTAGAGGTCGTG
Source organism: Marivirga sp. (assembly GCA_046709585.1). GTDB lineage: Bacteria > Bacteroidota > Bacteroidia > Cytophagales > Cyclobacteriaceae > Marivirga. The sequence goes on along the minus strand of JBKEFO010000092.1, from coordinate 9,993 downwards.
AGCACAATGTCATTCAGGCCAAACTTATATTGCGCATCACTTTCAATTACATTGGAAGTGGGCACAGCAGGAACGGTTTTGGTAAAGCTGTCGACAGTGGTAAGAAAAGCCCCTCCATGACTAAATATATCAATTCTGGCTCTGGAGCTGTTCATGTCAGCGGTAAGTAAAACTAGCCTATCCTCTACAAAACTTCCTCCAACGTAAGCCAAATCTTCTGTTGCTGCCCCTAGGTAGGTTGCATTTAAGGAGTCCGCATTGGCATTTGTTTGGAACAGCAGCGTCTTACCATTTGGCGCATTAGCCATTACTACTATGTTCTCATCTGACAAAAAAATGGTTTCAACCGTTTCCCAACTTTCATTCAGGTTTTCTGGGTAGTATTTATCTATGAGCTTTACACCGCCCGCTGTTAAGCGGATGATTCTTATTTGACTCAGGTTTCCTCCATCGGCCTGCGCTTCCCTGCTATTAGACACTATTAACAAATCACCATTTGCTAATTCATCTACTGAAATGGGATTATCTAGATCTCTTCCGGGAATAATTTTAATAAAACTGCTATTGTTGGATGGTAGGGCTCCCTCCTCTGTATTACAGGCTGTAAAGCCAAAGAATACTACTAAACAATATGTATATAGGTGCTTAATCATTTTAACTGAGGCTTGAAATATGGAAAACGTAAACCAACTTTTAACCAAACTGCATGGTTCTTATATCGCCCATCCCCGTAGCCACTACCGAGTTCAAAAGTAGTTTGCTTCTCGGTTTTTTCTGTTGAACTCGCTACTTCATTAAAAAGGCGATGCTGATACAGTAATGCTACTGTTAGGTAGTTGCGACCTACCACCTTAAAATTAGAACGGATTCCAAAAATGCCACTTAGGTTATACTGACTTCTACTATCCATATAGTCCACATTCTGAAAAGTATCACCACTACTTTCTGACGAAACATTGGCCTTAAGTAAATAATGTACCACTGGTCCGGCAGTGAATTCCAAGTTCATCGACATAATGGGTAGTCGGTAGTTTGCTAACACTGGCACCTCTATCCAAGACTGAGACTCCCTAATTGTTTGGCTGTTGGCACTTTCAGCATTTTGTACAGGTACCCTTATCAACTCTGTTGTTCGCCACATCATATGCGCCTCTAAAGTTGCCGACCACTCGTTTGTAATTGGGTAGCTAAAAAAACCACCTATGCCATAGGTGGTTGTAAATTGGTATTTACCAGAGGCCAGATCAACGATGTTGGGTCTAGCTTCTGACACTTGCGTGATGTTATAGCCTACTCCACCATTTAAGCCATAAAAAAATTTAGGGTCGGTATCAAATTTCTCCGCCAATAATATGAGCTCCGTTGGGTCCGCCTGTAAGTTTGGTGTAAACTCAGGGTCAATAGTCAATAAGTCTAGGAACACCTGCTCAGCCTTCCGCTCGTTTTCTGAATAAAGGTAGGCTAAGGTAACGAGTCTTAAAGCTTCAATTTTCTCTTCTTTCGAAAAGCCTGCTTTTATACATGCTGTTAATAAGGCGGGCAGCACATTAAGTTTTCCTTCTTGATAGGCATTTCTGGCAGTACGCAGTTTTTGTGTACAGCTCTCTTGTGCAATTCCCCCCATAGGTGAAAAGCAAATACAGCATATCAATCCCCCTAAAAAATACTTTCTTGCTTTCATTTCTTCTCTAATTCTGGGCAGGTCTCTTCATAAAGTAAATCACCGCCAATGTAGGTTGCCCATTCTGTTCGTGACATATTTCTTTCTAGTTCATCGCATAGCTGACTTCCTAGCTTATTAATAGAAAATGGCCATACCGAAATAGCGCCATCCTCATCGGCCGTATAGATATATTCTGTATCGTCACTAAATGCTGCCGACCATACCCAATTCGTGTGATCCGCTAAAACTATAGGTTGCCTAGTGATTTCAGCTAAGTTCCAAACACGCACAGTCTTGTCTTTTGACGCACTCAACATAAAATTATTTTGTCGACTTACTTCAATGTCATCAATGCCCCCAATATGACCATTTAAATCACTGAAATCACCAAAATTAAGCCCACTAAAAAGCTTAAGGCCTCCAGAAATATCTCCAATCGCTATAAAAGGACTAAAATACTTAATAGCACTAATTGCACTAGCATTCTTAAAGTAGGTAGTGTCCTTTTTATCCGCTAATGATAAGAATTTTAAGGCCCCATTGTCTTGCCCAAGCCAAAAGCCTTGTCTCTCCACATCAAAGTCAAAATCATTGATCTTTTCATTCGAGCTGTAGACTGTATTGATCTCCCCGTCTTTTAATACCTTCAATGATTTACCTGCTTCGTCCAGCACATACAATAAGGCATTGGCCTTTCTCATCTTTACAAAAGAGCCCTTCACACCAGGAATGATTTCCAGCTTGGGTTCAGCTATTTTATTGAGGTAATATTTTTCAACAATGGCATTCCCTGTCGCATCAATCAATTGTCCTGCGGCATATAAAACTCCCTCCTCAGGATCATAAATAAGTGACTTTACCACCCTCCTACTTCTTTGGCCTGCAACAGAGTCTGCTTTCCAGCTACCGCCTTGTTTTGTCCACTTGATAATACTACCTAGTGAGCCCGCAGAGAAAAATTCATTCTCATTTTTTCCTGCCACCACTACTTTTGCCGATTTCTTGTGCCCTACAATTTTTTGGGTCAGCGGATGACTAAACTCTTTCAAGGCATAGTAGAGCCCATCATAGATCTCTGCATTGTAGTCATAGTTGTCGTAGCGCTGGTTGAAAATATAAGCCTGCTGCGCCAAAAGCCCTTGAAGCTGCGGGTCATTAAGCTGCGTTGCTTTTACCGAAATGGCGCTGGCAATGGCTAAATACCTCAGCTTTGTCGCTTCCTTTTCATTCTCAACAGCTTTCTTCTCTGCCTCCTTGGCATCCTTTTCAGCTATTCTTGCTCTTATTCCCTCCTTAGTAGCTTTTTCTTCGGACTTAATTGCTGCATCTCTCGCTATTTTGGCGTTTATAGCCTCTTTTTTAGCGACAAGGCGAGCACTATCAGCCGCTATCCTACTTTTTTCGGCCAATAAAGTTTGACCTTCTGCCCTTGTTTTCTCCCTAATAGCCTTTTCAGCTTCAACTATAGCTGTCTCAGAAGCAATTGTGGCTTTTTGTCGCTCACTCTCAGCCTTTTCTTTACTTTGATTTGCCTCGGTATTCTTTACAAATGCATATACCAAAAATAATACACAAATTATGGCCGCTCCCCCCATAATTAAAGCAGTTATCCTAGCGGTTCTTAGTCTTCGTTTCTGCTGTAATTCTTTTGCTCTTTGTTCAATGGCAAATTCCTCCTCCGAATGTTTCAAGAAAGCCATTGTGCGCTCATATGAAGGATGGTAACGCTTACCCCAAATTAAGGTGGGGTTGTGCTTGTCCTGCCAATTAATCGCTAGTTGCAAATCAGGTGGTCTCCATAAGCCCGTCTTACCTTCCTGGTACATTTCCGCTGCTTCTGCCAGTCTTTTATACATGGCTTTGGCATCTTCCTCATCGTTCACCCAGTTTTTTAGCCTGTTCCATATTCTCATGATACTTTCATGAGAAATATCAACAATAGAATGACTCTCTAGTGAAACACCATATTGTGGTGTTAACAAAGACCTGCTAGGGTCACGGAACTTATCTATTATAGCCACTAGTTCTGCATCTGTAGTGGCCGCAATGGCTGCTATTTCTGAAAGTTTTGTCGGGCGTCGAATTCCAAAATTACCCCCTCTTTTTTCTGTGATGGCCTTAAACAGAAACTCACATACACGCTTTTGCTCTTCCGTCAATTCATCAAAAGCTTCGTTGGCATGCATGGAGAGCGCCTCAGCCATGGTGCCTATGGCCTCATAGTGTTTAATGTCTAAAGGCTCCGCTTCAAAATCTTTGAAATGGCTCCAATAATCCCAAGTACGCATTAGTGCATGCTGCAAAATGGGTAACTGATCAGGATTGTCACCCAAGTCGTTTAGTAGTTGTTGTACTAATCGTGGGGCTATTTGCGCTTCTCCGACAGCCACCGGACCCGTAATTGCCGTTCTTTTCTGATCCCTTGTCATTTGTGGAATCAGGTACTGACTGTCATTAATCTTTTCTGTTAATTCTGGAAACTGAGAACACTCGCCAATAAAATCGGAGCGCATGGTTATGGCTACAAATATTGGCGCTCCTGCATAATTAATCGCCTCCATCAAAAGGTTTATAAAGGCTAAAGTATCATTAAGGCTATTAGCGGAAGCTGAATCTTTAAAACGAAACAGTTCCTCAAACTGATCAACCAAAATTAAATAGTTTTTATCTGAGTTCTTTCTAAGCTGCAGTATTGCTTCTACCAAGCCTCGGGACGAACTTTTTAGCAGTGAGCTTATTATTGTTTTCTTTATCTTTAAGTCCTCATCACTATGTTCTTTTTTCCCTAAATCTGTTGCCAATAAGGCCTCTGCCAAATTTTCTATTGGTGCAGCACCAGGCCTTGTTACCACTACTTCCCAGTCTGTGCTTTTGCCTGTTAAAAACCCACCATAGAGTATTGGTAATACCCCACAATAAATAAAAGAAGACTTACCACTGCCTGATGGGCCAATAATTCCCACAAACCGATGCTTTGAAAGCTTTAATAGTACTTCATCACTTTGACCTTCTCTGCCAAAGAATAAATGACTCTCTTCAATCTTAAAGGGTCTTAAGCCTGGAAAAGGGTTCTTTTCCTTTCCATAAGCCAAGTTATTTGATATATCAATATCTTTTATTTCGCTCTCTTTCATTATTCTTGTGCTTGTAAGGCTAGGCTATGTGCTTTGAACCTCTTAGAAAGCTCCTTTATAAAATCAGCTACTCCAGTCTTATTTTCCAATAATGTGGCCTGTACCTGATACTTTTTTTCGTATAGATTGATGCTTTTTTCCGATGTACTAGACAGCATCAGCCTCCCCAAAATAGGTTGGTTTCTCCCAAATCCCGGTGCTTTTAACAGGTCAAGTAGTTTCATGTGAACCCATTGATCATTTACCGCATCTTGAATAACAATAGCCCCATCCATTTGCTTTAAATAATCTACATGCTGGTTGCGCAATCTCATTAAGTCTCCTTCAGTAGGCATCTCTAGTATTTCTATTTCATACTTGTCTAATTGCTGTTTTATCAAATTAGCATGCACTTTGTCTACCGAATCATAGATAAGGTAAATTCTTGGCTTAGAAGAGGTGCTAATTATAGACGGCTTCCTTAACTTTCTACTTAGACCTCCTTCTAATATTTCCTCCCAAAGTGTATTCTTAAAATCTTCTAGTGAGGTTTGCAATACCTCGGCACCTGCTGATGCATGGCTGTCTCTTTTAATATTATGGATAAACGACTTTTGCTTCTCACTAGCATTTTTTAAGGCCGGCGTAATCCAAATTAACCTACTAAAGTCAGCTTGTACCTCCGCATAGGTGGCGGCCATTTCATTTTGTAAATCCATGATAGAAACCTCTGAATTTTTTGGCAACCTACCATATGATGCGCCCACTAAATGAATGGAAAATGTGCAAAGTTTTAAATCTTCAGTAATAGAATTCTTCCAGTCCTTGAGCGTTTGAAAATTATTTAATTTAGGATATAGTTCGAAGCCATGTCTGCTAAGTTCACGTTTAATAATATTTCTAGCACCTGTCAGGTCTTGTCCCGTTTCAGCCAAATAGATAGCTTTCCTTTTGTGCTCTTCATCAACTGCCCTGTAGGGCTGGTCCGTTTTTTCTAATATCGCTTCATAAATGTCAAAGCAAAGGTCAATCATCTTCATCCAGTAATTCCCTTCCGCTTCTTTACTGAAAAAATCATTGAACTCCCTGCTGGTATTGTCTTGATCTGAATAAAACATATCATAAGGCGGTAGCGGTTTGATGATATTGGGTACATCAACAAAATCGAGTGCTGTTTTATGCACCTTAAATAAGGTCTTTTCTAGGTTGTCACTTTGTTTAGAGGCAAAATTTTCCAGCCGGTCTAAACAGATCCCTGATAAAATAAAATCAGGACTTAAGATGGCTAGCAGTATACCATTTGAAGGCACCTCCATTTCTTTTGAATCTGGAAACAGGTTAATAGTGAAGGCAGTAGCGGAAGTTTGCTGTAGCATCATACTGAGGAATTTCTCAAAATAGCTTACCCATCCCTTCTGATCAGCAATTTGAGAGTCGTCTTGCGCTGCATATAAAATGTTTATCTCTGTGGCTTTCCCCATTCTAATTAATCTCTTTGGTTATGGCAGTAAAAAGCTCACTGGTAAACCCTCTACTTTTAGCCATCTGTGTATAAAAATTGTTTACATTTAGCTTAAATAAAATGCTGTCCTTTGTCGTTACTAAAGATGTATAATTAGCATGTTTATCAGGGTTAAAAAGCTCTCCAATTACTTCTTTTTCATTCAATACCTCTTCCTTATTTCCTGATAACAATACTTGTCCCTCGGCCACCACATAAATGGCATTATTTTCTATAATTGCAAGGTCAATTATTTCTCCTTCCTTTAAACTTATCACCTTTGTGTTATCCGCTAAATCACATAGCTGTACCCCGCTTATATTTCCGAAAATAGAGATCTGTTTTAAAAACATAACAATTTCCACTAATAGGTAATGGCCATCACTCAAGCCATCTTGAAGCTGGTTGAAAGCAATGGTTTCTATTAATACTTCTCTTTCCTCTTCAGGCACCCTTTCTATTACTTGCTCAAATTTGTCGGGGCTTCTATGATACACAAGCCAAGCAGCTACCTCCTTTAAGAGCCTATCTTTATTAAAGATATGAGATAATACGGCGTAATTGGTTTCATAACCTTCTTGAAAAGCTAAGTTATACAAGGCACAAGCCTTGACCCACCTTGATAGCTGATTAAAGTCCCTATTGATTATATTATTGAGTAATCTTAAGGGCTCAAAACGTTCTCTTGGGAAGAAAATAATTAATTGATTAATCTTTTCCTGAATAGAAATATCATCGATTAAAGGGAAAAGTTTGGGCTTAAGCTCTGCCTCAAGAAACATATCCAACAACTCCATGCCATAAGCAATTCCTTCCGCGCTTTCTGACAAAATATTTTCTTTTACTAAGTTCACACTTTCCGCATCATACAGTAAGGAAAGGAGCATAAATAGCTGTTCGTAATTATGGCTAATTTCTTCTTTAAAAGCTGCTCTTATTATTTCGTAGGAGTCCTCTTTGGGTAATTCCGATAAGGCGGCGAGGTTCCACACCGTTTTACCAATCTCATCTTCTATTAATTGCTGGATGATCTGAATGTGATTTCCTTTAGCATTAAAATTAGTATAGCCAAAACCTTCTAGCATCTGATATACAATGCGTTTATCAGGGTAATCAATTTTCTTCAATAATAAGGCCTTAGATTCCTCCCCTTGAATTTTAGACATGATTCTTACGATGGCAAGCATCACCTTATCTGATTGACCCGATTTATGAAAAGCAGATTCCAAATGGTGTAAAGCAGGCTCTCCAGCAGAGATTAAAGCTGCCGAAGCCGCATAACCATATTCGATAGAGTCTAACATTTCTATCATTACATTCCAGCTTTCATGCCGCTTGAGCAGTCGAGCGGTTTTGATAGCTTCCAGCCTAACGGATTGATTTGCATCTTTGAGTAAGTCAATCAATAAAAAGATATTCTTAGCATCAGCATATTGTAAGAATATTTTGGCAGCATACAATCTATTTTCTACTGCTAAAGACCTACATAAACTACTTAGCTGCTCGAAGGTCATTGGAATAACATCCTGTGACTGACTTTCCTTTAAGGCTTTTTCAGCTAACTTTTTGGTCGTCAGCTTATTTGTAAAAGTACCATATCCCTCCTTTTGCTGTAAGTATGCTAAAACCCTAGGGTTTTTCTCTCCTGTCAGCTCCTTTTTCAGGTTTTCGAATGCCTCTGGCTCTAGTTTTTCCATCAGCTTCATCCCAAATAACTTTTTATGCTCCTCGCTACTTTTAACCTGGCTTTCTAACAGTTTGGTGATTGAATATTCATTCACTAAGTCTTTACTTGACTTCTTCTTATTCTTAATAAGCGTTGTTTGTAGGGTATCCCTATAGCCACTATGCATATAGCGTGTCACAAAATACCAGACGACTAACAAGGGTATGGCTGTGACTGAGATTGTTAATAAATTAAACAGGTCAATATTATTTAACAATAAAATGATCGCACCAGCTATTAAACCTGCAAAAGCATTTATCACCCCCTGAATTTTCGTCTGAACATCTAAGCGTATTGCGCCATCCAAGGGCAAGAAATAAAGTTTAAAGGCGGGCTCATCTAAGGCATCCTTTAAAGAAGAAACCAATAATCTACTCACAGCAATCATCACGAAAAAGGCAATAAAAGTAGGGCTCTCTGGTGTGTAACCCAAAGAAGCACCTGCTAAACAAGCAATTACGGTAATAGCAATTGTTACCAAAGGGTTTATTAATAATGATACCTTCAGCCCATAAAGTGCGATAATTTTATCTGTAGCAAAAGTCTGAAATAAGAAGCTGAATATAATAACCGCGCCATTAAAGTAAGTAAGGAAGATGGCGAGGTTATCTTCTTGAAAACGTGCCGATGCTACACTAAAGAAGGAGTAGTCTATAAAGTTTACAACAACCATGGAAATGATGACAAACAAAACCATAAGAGAAATATACTTGTTAGAAAATAAAGCTTTATAAGGTACAAAGTTAATTTTTTCGCCTCCGCGGATATGCTTTTTGCTGCTATTCATCAGCCAGCTAAAAGCTATCAGCATTCCCCCAACACTGACCAAGCTTACTGTTAACAAATCTTTTTCTTGCAGATTGGCTCCTTCCTTACTTAGCATATAGGGTATGGCTACTAACAAAGCAATAATAGATGCTATAAGCTGACCAGTATCAATTCCGCCAATAATTCTCTTTGATTGTCTAAGGTCGAATAACCTGCCAAAAGCTCCCCAAAATATTAACAAGATAAGGTAGGTAAAAGGCACCACAATAGTAAAAGTGAAAAAGTAAATAGGGGAGGCGTCTTCTAATATGGTGTAGGCATACTCAACTCCGCCCAATACTAGAAAAATAATAAAAAGTGTGGCGGTTGCTAGTGTTTGGAAACTTACTTTGGATTGAAAATAATTAAATACTGCCGTAACCACCACTCCTATAAAACCGGATGCTAATATCGCGAGAGGGAGGTCTGTCTCTTCACTAAAATTATTTAAGAAAAGGGCTTCTGCACCAACAGCTAAAGTGGAAATAAAAAAGCCCATGAAAAGGCCTAACAATATTAAAAGAAATACCCTTTTCGATTCTGCCTCTTCGGCATTTAATACATTTAGAATTAATTTTTTCAATTACTTAGTAAACTTTTGATTCAGTTGTTTAAAGGTTAATATTTTTTATTGGCAAAAACAAATTGTTTTCGATAACCACTCACTTTCGAAGGCTGTACATTTGCTTAAATGTCTCTTCTCATTGTTTTAATCTGTTTCTTCCTCACTTTGCTTTTTTAGCTTCTTAATATAACGGTTTAACAACATTGTTAATAACCAAAAAACAAGAGCCGCCGATGTAGTATACCACCGATATTCAGGACTATACCTTACACTGTACAAAAACATTAAAGCTGTACCTACAAATAGCACCCAATAGATTAACCTAAGCATTTTTACGTCTTTCATTTCAGTAGTTCATAAGCGGCATCTACATAAGTATAAACGTCGCTTGGGTGATTATTTATTAATAGATTACTTCTCCTCTTTCCCAGTCTAACTACTACAGCATTTTTATCCTTCAAGACAAAAATATACTGTCCTAGAATTCCTCTAGCGTAGGGGATCAATTTTCCCCTATAATTGAGTATCCACCATTGGTAGCCATAGAAGTCAATCATTGAATTCTCGCCCGAATAAGCAGCAGGAGTAGTAGCCATTAAAATATAATCCGGGTGTACC
>JBKEFO010000091.1:0-10628 GCA_046709585.1 Marivirga sp. | reverse complement strand
ACAGCATTGGAGGTTACGAATATGCATTATTAGATGTAAACTTCGGAGGTACCGTCTATGGTCTTGAATTTTCTCCCAGTACAAATTTTTTATATGTAAGCTTGCGAAGCGCTGGTGGAACCTCTCAACTTATTCAAATACCTGTGAATGACGATTATTTAATTGGTGATATTTCAAATCCCGACAGTGTTACTGTTGCTGACTTGGCTTTTGAAGCTGGCGCGATTCAAACAGGTCCTGATGGCCAACTTTATATTGCTGCTAATAACTCGCCCGATGTTTTTACCATCGGCAGTCCAGACAATAGATTTTTACCTACGCAGAGCGATAACTTAGCAGGCTCCGTTCAGCCATTTAACTTAGCAGGTAGAACCTCTCGTTTAGGACTCCCCAATTTTATTCAGAACATAGCTACCCCTGAGCAAGAGCCTAGTATTAATGTCATAGCCGCCTGTAGTGCCGACCCCGTAATCCTTTCTGGAACAGGTACCACTACCTTCGACGTCTTTAACTGGACCATCACACCAATAGACAGCACTGCAAGTGTTTACACCAGCAATCAGCAAAATGATACTTTAGATATACAGCTAAATCCAGGCCGTTATGAAGTAGTACTCAGGATCACCAACGAATGTGGCTATGATAATTTATTGGTTGAAAACATAGAGATATTTGCTAGCCCTGACGTAACTGCAGTAATAAGCCCTAGAACATTCTGTGGAGACACCTTAACGCTAGGTGCAGATATTGTTGACGCACCCGGTCATACATACAACTGGAGTACTGGAGAAACAACGCAAACTATTGTAGTAACCGCTGAAGGTAATTACACTGTTACAGTAACTAGTGCAAATGGGTGTACATCAATAGCGGAAATTTTTGTTGGGCCTCCCTTTAATGTTGACTTAGGGGGCGATCAGGTTGTTTGCCAGAATGACAACCTAATTTTAGATGCCAATGTGAATGCCAGCATTTATAACTGGTATATAGATGGCGTGCAACAAAGTGCAGGTGGCAGAACTTTTACTGTCCCTACCTCAGTTATTGGAATCTATACTGTGCGTGTTGAGATTCCTGATCCTGTCGAACCTAATTGCTTTGCGGTAGATGAGGTAGAGATAACTGTAAATGAAACGCCTTTATTGTCGATAACAAGTAGTACTAATCCAAGCTGTACCACTGCAGATGGAGCTATTACGGTGGCTCCTTCGGGTGGGTCTGGCGATTACCAGATAAGCTGGAGCGGCCCTACGGCTGTTGTAGCGAATACATTAGCTGCGACCGCATTGGCAGCAGGCACCTACAACATTACTATCAGTGACAATTTAACAAGCTGTACAGCTATACTTTCTGTTCCCTTAACCAACACTGACTTCACTGTTTCTGTAAATCAAACCACCACTAATTGCCCTCCCGCTTTACAAAATATTGAAGTAAGTCTCGTGGCTAATACTGGCACATTAGTAGCTGATTTCAATTGGACCATATCAGACAATTCTAACACACAAGTTCAAGCAGGGACAGCAAACGTACAGCCTTTTACTATCCCCAATGTAGCACCCGGAGATTATTCCATTGAAGTTATTGACAATGGAGGTACTGGCTGCACAGCGGCTGCTAACTTCATAATTACACCTACCGATAGTGTTGCATTTAACCCAGATCCAAATATTTTTGTTTGCGGTGCTTTTGACCTGGAGACGTACCTGCAAGGTATCACAGCTGCCGGCGTGAGTTTTGCTTATAGTCCTGCGCCTGCAAATGTCAATGATATCACAAGCAGTACAACTTTTACAATCACTGCTGACGACGGTACCAACTGTCCAACCACTGCGGTAGTCACGGTAAACATTTCTGAAACAGCTGATATTAACACCATCGAAAACCTTATCGATTGTGATGGTGGAAATCAATTAACAGCTATTTTAACAACTGGCGATCCAGCTGATTTCAACTTCGCCTGGAGCAACGGAGCCCAAGGGCAATCAATTTCAGTGAATCAGGCAGGTACTTACACTGTGGTTGTTTATCCTAACAACAACATAAGTTGTGCAGATTCTCTGTCAATAGCTATTACAGATATTTATGAAGCAGTTAATGCTGAATTACTGTCAGAGACAAACTGCCAAGATGGGACAGTGCTACTTACTGCCAATGTATCCGGCGGAAGTGGAAACTTCTTTTTCACACTTACCAACAGTGCTGGTAATGAAATACCCACTACTGACCCAACAGAGAATATTTTAGAATGGAATATCACCTCTACCGATGCCTACACTTTTCGGTTATCTGATCAAGGAGTAGGCAATTGCGATGAGATTGTTATTGTAAGAGATTTAAGTGTTCAGGAAGTCTTCCAGCCTACTATTCAAGACACCTACTTTATCTGTTCAACAGGAGTAGAAAGTGAAAGAGCAGTACTATTGGACCCCGGTTCATTTGGTTCATATTTATGGACTTTACCAAATGGCACAACGGCAACCACTAGAACCGTAACAGCTAATGAGCCAGGAAACTACAGTGTTGTACTGCGTGCCGCGGGCTGTGAATATACTGTTTCGACCACTGTTCTGGAAGACTGCAAGCCAAAAGTATTTGCTCCCAATGCGGTGCGACCATCAAGTAGTAATGCGCAAAATCAGACTTTCAATGTATTTGCGAATGAATATGTAGGTGAATTTCAAATCATTATTTACAATAGATGGGGCGATTTGGTATTCCAATCAAGGGATAAAGCTTTTCAGTGGGACACAACAGATCAAGCAGGAGCAGCTGTGCCACAAGGAACCTATGCATATGTAATTACCTTTAAGGGTACTGATATAAATAATAAACGTATCTATGAAGAGAGAGGTGGCGTAACGGTCGTTAGATAAAGTATTATTATGGTGCGTGCATAACTAATTCTAAAGCACAGAATAAAAGGGAATGAGGAAACTTATTCCCTTTTTTACGGATAAATAATTATAATACTTGTCTGTTGAATTCAAACGAATATTTATAGCTTTATTACAGTACTAAAAAGTATACTTTGGGCAATCCATATAAACGAATAGCAATACAAGGTTTCGAAGGGAGTTTTCATCATAAGGCAGCCAATGCCTTTTATGGCGAGAATATTACGCTTGTGCCCTGCAATACTTTCGCTGAAGTATTTAGGCAATGTGCACACGATAACAATGCTGAATCGGCCGTCATGGCCCTAGAAAATTCTATTGCTGGCACCATTTTACCAAATTATCAATTATTGAAGGCCTCCAATTTAACTGTTGCTGGTGAAATTTACTTAAAGATTAACCAACACCTATTGGCCCTTCCTGGGCAAGAAGTAAATGACATTACTGAAGTCCGTTCTCACCATATGGCGATAAAGCAATGCGAGGAATTCTTAAGGCAACAGCCAAAAATCACTGTTATAGAAACTGAAGATACGGCTCTGAGTGCAAAAATAATTAAAGAGCAAGCATTGAGAGGTGTGGCTGCTATTGCTGGCGAACAGGCCGCACAGCTATATGGCTTATCGATTATTAGAAATAATATTGAGACAGTACATAATAACTATACCCGTTTCTTGGTACTAGAGAAGCAACATATACCAATTGAAGGTGCCAATAAAGCTTCCCTTCTATTCAGTCTACAGCACCAGCCATCTACCCTCGTGACCCTACTAAATATCATAGCAGCATATGGGTTCAATATTACTAAGATCCAGTCCTTTCCAATCATTGAGGAAGAATGGAAGTACTATTTCGCCTTAGACATTGAATTTAGCAGTAGCAGTAAACTAGATAAGGCTATTGAGTTAATGGCAGTAAAAACGGATTATTTAAAAATTCTCGGAATCTATAAAAAAGGCATTACTGTATGATCAAAACAGCTACAAGGATAAGTAAAGTACAGGAATATTACTTTTCATCAAAACTCAAAGAAGTAGCCCAGTTAAATAGTATTGGTCATGAGGTTATAAATCTAGGTATTGGCAGTCCTGATTTGCCACCTCATCCGCAAGTAATTGATGCGCTGAAAAAATCGGTCATTTTAACAAATAGTCATGGATACCAAAGCTATCGAGGGAACTTTACTTTGAGGGATGCTTTTGCCAATTGGTATGACGCCTATTACCAAGTAACGTTAAATCCCGAAACCGAAATATTACCCTTATTAGGTTCCAAAGAAGGCATTATGCATATCTCAATGACCTATTTGGAAACTGGAGATCAGGTGCTCATACCAAACCCCGGCTACCCAGCTTATAAGGCTTGCACCGAGTTAGCAGGTGCTACAGTTCAATATTATGACTTAACAGCCGAAAACAACTGGCAGCCGCAATTAGATGAGATAGAAAAATCAAACCTCTCCAAGGTTAAAATCATGTGGGTAAATTACCCTCATATGCCGACCGGCGCAAATGCAGAAAAGGGGCTTTATAAGAAGTTAATTGCTTTTGGAGAAAAGCATAAAATATTAATCTGTCATGACAACCCTTATAGTTTTATCTTAACAGAGTCCACTCAAAGCATCCTACAAGCAGGCTTTTCAGATTATGTGCTTGAACTTAATTCATTGAGTAAATCTCATAATATGGCTGGCTGGCGCGTAGGTATGATCGCAGCTAAAGCTACCCACATTAATAACCTGCTGAAATTTAAAAGCAATATGGACTCGGGTATGTTTAAGCCTGTTCAGCTAGCTGCGATCCAAGCATTACAACTGAAAAAAGAATGGTATAATCTACAAAACGAAGAATACCACCAAAGAAAAATAATCGCAACAAGAATTGTTCAAACCCTTGATTGCATAGCTACGCCTAACCAAACCGGGCTTTTTATTTGGGCGAAGGCACCATCTAAAATCAGGAGGGTAGATCAGTGGACAGATAAAATGCTACATGAGGCTAAAGTATTTATCGTACCCGGTTTTATTTTCGGTTCAACTGGCGAAAAATATATTCGAATATCGCTTTGCGCTTCTCAAGAACAGCTGAAAGAAGCATTATTAAGAATCCAAAAATGGCAAATAAGTTATGATAGTTAGTATAATTGGCGTTGGTTTAATTGGAGGATCTATCGCCTTAGAATTAAAAAAGGCCAATTATGCCACTAAAATAATTGGTGTAGATAGAAATCAGACGCACCTGCAACAAGCCTATGACATAGGCATTATTGATGAAGACCTTAGTTTAGAGGATGCATTGAAAGTAGCTAACATAATCATATTGGCTATCCCTGTCGATTCCGCTACAAAAATAAGCACCTACCTTTTAGATCATTGCCAAGAAGACGCCGTTGTATTCGATGTAGGTTCGTTAAAATTACCGCTGTGTAAAGCTATTGAAAAGCACCCCAAGCGCCATCAATTTGTTGCTGTTCACCCCATTGCAGGAACCGAATTTTCAGGACCTCAAGCAGCACATCTCGACCTATTCCGATCAAAAATAAATATTATTTGTGATGCCCATAAGAGCAATGAGAAGGGACTAGATAGCGTACAAAAGATCTTTCAACTAATGGGGGCTAAAACGATCATGATGAAAGCTGAAACACATGATAAACATATCACCTACGTCTCTCACTTATCACATATCACATCCTTTGCGCTGAGTTTAACAGTGCAAGCGCTAGAAAAGACAAATCAAAACATATATAATATGGCAGGGAGTGGCTTTTCTTCTACAGTTCGACTAGCACAAAGTACAGCGCAGATGTGGGTTCCAATTTTCTCGCAAAACAAGGAAAATATTTTGCCGGCAATAGAGGTATATATCAACGAACTAACTGCATTAAAAAAGATGATAGAGAACGATGATACAACTCAGCTAATTAATAAAATTAATAACGCAAATAAGATCAAAAAGATCCTTCCATAAGAAGCGAATTATGCCTACTTCACGCATTCTCAGCTAGTAAAGTAAAACACCCTGATTAAGTAGAAGGCAATGAAAAAATCATCAGCTTCCTGCTAAAAAAATCAATTTATTAACACTGACTCTTTATTATATCCTTATGTATACTTTCATCTTAGTTGTTATTTTTATTATATTGATACTTGAACCATCCATAAACCCCCAAAATAATAATTATGGAAACCAAAACCTGTCAACATTGCGAAGGCCCACTAAGAGGTAGAGCAGATAAAAAATTCTGTGATGATTACTGCAGAAACAGCTTTAATAACGCTATCAATAGAGATAAAAACCAGAAAATAAGAAACATTAACCACGCTTTAAGAAAAAATAGGTACATCTTAGAATGCCTATTAGAGAAGCGAAATAGACGCAAAATAAATAAAGAACACTTAATCAATAATGGGTTTCAAACTAAATATTATACCCATACGGCAATAAATAACAAGGGTGACCTAATTTACTGTATCTATGATTATGGTATCACTTCTCTCGAGGAAGAATGGATAACCGTAATTAAGCGCTAATTAAAGCTCGAACCATACCTAGACGCTTGCAATACATTTTAACTCTATGGCTATTGGAGTAGGCAAAGCATTAACCTCTACTGTAGTTCTACAAGGCTGATTTTCTTTGAAATACAGCGCATAAATTTCATTGAACGTTTTGAAATCGTCTTTCATATTGGTCAAGAAAACTGTAACATCTACTAATTTCGACCAATCAGAACCTATGTCTTCCAATATCATTCTCACATTTTGAAAAACAGCATGGCATTGTTCGGCTATATCATAAGAAACAATTAAGCCTTGTTCATTCAATACTACCCCGGGAATAGTAGCACTATTTTTCTTTCTTGGGCCTACACCTGACAGGAACCACAGTTCACCTACTTTTTTGGCATGTGGGTACAGACCTACTGGCAAAGGCGCGCGATCAGAATTTTTGCTTATTGACATAGTTATAATGCTTATATTAATTGATTAAACTTTGATTTGACCGTGCCCGCCTGATTTAAATGCCTCTTTTCATGCCGCATCATAATAAAAAGTTGTTCTCCAATATTAAACCTTAGTAATTTACTTAACGGACTAGTAATATAAATATTAGCATGGTCATATCCTGCAGCCTTTACAGCCACCTTTATAAGGTCGTCCTGCAATTTTAAATAATCGTCCAAGACTTGCTTTCCATTGGTTACTTTATGCCCTTTTATGGGCTTAAAAATATTTGGAGCCTTTACTTTCCATGTATACTTTGGGTCAACGAATAATAAAAATACACGCCCCATCAACGACAGCTTAATAGGATGTTCAATTGTACGTACCTCGGCTTTTTCTAACTGCTTTTGAATATCTTCCAAATAGAGGGTGTTTGCTATCACAATATGCTTTAAACATTCGGCTATTGACCAAGAATTTGAAGAAGGCTTCCAAAGAAGCGCTTCTTCATTTAATTGGCTAAATTCCTCACTGACGAACTCCTTTATTTGCTGCAGTTCATGCGTCAACTCCTTTATCCACATAATAAACAAGGTTTACGAGTTCATTAACTCTTCAATTTCATCAGCTTCGATAGGAATGTTCCTCATGAGATCATGTATGCCATTATCAGTAATAACTACGTCGTTCTCTAATCTAATTCCTATACCTTCATCTAAAATATAAATCCCTGGCTCTGTTGTAAAAACCATGTTCTTTTCCATTTTCCGGTAAACATTTCCTACATCATGCACATCCAACCCTATGTGATGAGAAGTACCATGCATGAAATACTTCTTATATGCCGGATTTTTAGCATCTTGATTTTTGACATCAGTCTTATCTAATAAGCCAAGTCCTATAAGTTCACTTTCCATGACTTTACCAACCTCTTTATGGTATTCTGGTATAGTATTTCCTGGCACTAGCATCTTCATAGATTCTCTTTGCACTCTTAAAACAGCATTATATACTGCTTTTTGGCGCTCAGTAAAGCTACCATTTACGGGAATAGTTCGGGTCATATCCGCATTGTAATTACCATATTCCGCACCTACATCCATTAGCAATAAATCGCCATCTTTACATGGTCTACTATTTTCTACGTAATGTAAAACACAGGCGTTAGCTCCCGAGGCAATAATTGGTGAATAAGCAAATCCCTTTGAGCCATTTCTTACAAATTCATGTAAATATTCTGCCTCAATTTCGTATTCCATCACGCCAGGTTTCACGAATTTTAAGACCCGCTTAAAAGCATTCTCAGTGATTGTATTCGCCACCTGTAATTGATCTATCTCTGCCTGAGATTTGATAGCTCTCAATTCATGCGCAATAGGAGCAGCTTTCCTATATTGATGTGCTGGATATTTTTCTTTGCACCATTTAATAAATCTATCGTCTCTAGTCTCAACATCTTTCACAGCTCTGATGTGCTCATTGGTATTAACAAAAACTTGCTCTGCTTCAGCCATTAATGTGTTAAATACAACAGGGAACTGATCTAGCCACATGACATTCTTAACGCCTGATGCAGCCATTGCTTCACCTTTCGAATATTTATGGCCTTCCCAAATTGCTATATGCTCATTGGTTTCCGTCACGAAAAGTATCTCTCGCAGCTCTTGATTGGCGAAATCGGGAAAAAGAAGCAGTATACTTTCCTCTTGATCGATACCTGAAAAATATAACAAATCATTGTTCTGCCTAAAACTCATGGTACCGTCAGCATTGGTAGGCATAACATCATTAGAATTAAATATTGCCAGTGATTTTGAAGGCAATTTTTCTATGAACTTTTTGCGATTCTCTACATAAACAGACTTGTCTAGTGGATTGTATTTCATAAAATGTTGATTAAATTATTATTTGAATTAAATTGTTTTAAATTTTGAAGCTCATTGCACACTGATCACCATGCCATTCAAAAACAAATTCATATTAAGCTTCAATATACTATTTCTTATACTGCTTTCAGAATATAGTGTTGCGCAAAATAAATTCTGGGTTGAAGTTTCTAAAGAATATCAAGCTCAAGTTAATGAGCGAGGAAACGATGTAAATACATTATTTAGTAAATTAATCACCTCAGAAGGAGCGGAAATTATTTACTATTCTTCCTTCGTAAATGCCTACAGCATCTATTTCCCTCAAGCTCCATCAATAAAATTTAAAAGAAACGATCTTATACGATCTGTCCAACAGATTAACTATTTACAAGTGCAACAGCTGCTGCCAAATACTGCAGTTGAATATGGTTTTGCACTAGAGCAAATTAAAGGGCATTTTTTATCTGAGGCACTTGATTTAACGGGTAAAGGTGTGAAAATAGGAGTTATAGACGGCGGCTTTTTAGGGGCAGATAAAGACCCTAGCCTATTTCATTTAATTAAAAATGACCAGATACTTTATTTCTCCGATTATTTGATGAAAAATAATACTGACCCTTTTTATGGTAAAAGATTTGCGCAGGATGAACATGGAACAGAAGTACTGAGAATGATAGGTGGCAGCAACCTTAACATCAACATACAAACGGGACTAGCTATAGCCTCAGATTACTATTTAGCAAGAACTGATCACGGAATCCGAGAAAATAGAATAGAGGAAGATTACTGGATCATGGCACTAGAGTCTTTTTATGAGATGGGAATTAAGTTAGTAAACTCATCACTGGGTTATACTGATTCCTTCGATAGAAAAAAAGAAAACCATCATAAATCAGAAGTAGACGGTAAAAGCAGTATGATTACCAAGGCAGCAGAAGCAGCAGCTCAAAAAGGAATGCTCCTCATAATAGCCGCTGGAAATGATGGCGGAAATAAATGGGAAACGCTCTCACTACCAGCAGATGCCGAACATGTTTTAACTGTTGGCGCAACAGACCTTGCAGAATGGGCAAAGATGGGTTATAGTTCTATAGGAAATGGCAAGCTAGGCTATATCAAGCCTGATGTCGTATGTTTTGCAGGTAACGGCACCTCTTATGCAGCACCCATTATCACCGGTTTAGCGGCTTGTATTTGGCAGTTTGATAGCACCTTGTCAAATTTAGAGATAATAGACCTCATTCAAAGCGCTTCTCATTTAGCCGATGTACCCAATAATTATTTAGGTTATGGCGTGCCTAATGCCCAAAAGATAGTGCAAGAACTAAAAGGCAACCCTAGCAACTCCACCACTGAAAAGCGCCAAGTTAGCGCTAACGTCCTTGACTTAACAACTGAGGATATAATGCGCCTCGTTTACTACCATAAGTCACGCAACCAAATCGTGCAATCAAGTGGAGTAATGAGACGAGCAAACAAAGAGGCTTCTTTTATTATTGAACGTCCTAAAGGGACAAATTTCACAACTATTAGTTATAAAGATCAATTTCTACTAGAAATTGAATGGACCAAATAGTACTCATAGTAAGCTTTTGTAGTGTGCTAGCAGTTGATGGCCAATATGGGCACTTGTGAAATTATTTAAATGCTCTGCTACGCCTGTCATCTGCTGTTTTACAAAGTCTTGATCGTTAATCATTTTTGCCATCTTTAAGGAAAAATCATTTGAATTTTGCGGGTCTACATACAGCGCATGTTTACCCCCAGCCTCCGCCAAGGCAGACCCCATGCCAGTTATTACTGGAGTACCCATCGTCAGTGATTCTAAAACCGGTATACCAAATCCTTCAAAACTAGAAGGGTACACGGTAGCGACCGCGCCCTTGTAGAGGAAAGGTAAGTCACTAAAGGGTACGT
>JBKEFO010000090.1:0-10644 GCA_046709585.1 Marivirga sp. | reverse complement strand
GTTTTAGCCGCAAAGGCTTGTTTGAAATCTGGGATAGGATTACTTAGTGTTCAGGCGTGTTATCATTGTGTTAAAGAAATACAAAATGCAGTGCCTGAAGCTTTAGTAAAAATAGATCAATATGAATATGCTTTGGGAGACTACCTGGCTTATGGAGATCAACAAGTGCTCGCTTTTGGACCAGCAGTTGGTTTTGCAGATAAAACGAAATTGCTTTTTGAGGAAATCGTTGACAATTACAAAGGACAGCTTATTCTGGATGCTGATGCCATTACGATGTTAAGTGAAAATAAAACCTTGCTCAATAAGTTAAGGCCAGGCACAATCTTAACACCGCATATTGGTGAGTTTGACAGACTCGTAGGGACGCAAGAAAATAATTTTGAGAGGACAAATGCCTTAAGAGAGTTTGCGATTAAACACCAATGTATAGTGTTATTGAAAGGGAGATACTCTGCAATTAGTGACACTGATGGTAAAATATATTTTAATTCAACAGGGAATCATGGAATGGCAAAAGGGGGTAGCGGCGATGTGTTAGTAGGGATTATATCAGCCTTATGTCCACTATTTAAGGATCCACTAAAAGCAACAATAGCAGGAGTTTATTTGCATGGATTAGCGGGTGATATAGCGGCGAAAAAATTAGGTGCCATGGGTATGAATGCATTAGATTTAATAGAGAATTTACATAGGGCACAAAAAAAACTGATGGAAATACAATAAAACTTAAAACCTGTTTGAGGTTTGTACGTATTATGTATGTAATGAAGAAAATGCTTTTAGGATGTAGTTTATTGGTAGCTTGTTTTTTTGCGATCGCAAATACAAGCTTCGCCTACACTGAAGTTTCTTCAGAAATGTCTCCGCCTTCTGTTGAGCTTACCAACGTAGATATTTACCCAAATCCTGCAAAAGAAGTTGTTTTTTTAAAATTTGAAGAACAAATAGCCCGAGATGTGAGTGTTGAGGTGAGAAGCTTCATTGGAAATAAAATGGCTACTAGCCCAACAGTGCAGCAGACTAATCTCATAAAGATAAACATTGGAGATCTACCTGCCGGTCATTATTATGCTATCATCACCTATGAAGGAGCAAAGACCTTAAAAAAATTCATTAAAAAAGCGTAAGAGCTTTTCTGTAGCTAATCAAAACAACAATTTCATTTCAATAATAATATTCGTTACTTTTCACTATAATTTAGAGAGAATGAATATTAAAAAATATTTGTATTGGATTGTGGCATTAGGTGAAATTTTTGCCTTGATATTTGAAGTAGAGCGCTTGCATCAAATTTGTAAACCGCTACTGATGGTCACGCTACTGGTCTATTTTTGGAGTGAGTCAGATCACCTTAAGGATGAAAAATGGGTGCGTCATGTAACTTTAGCATTGGCTTTTTCCTGGATAGGAGACATTACGCTAATGTTTACCCACTTGAGTTTCATGCTATTCTTGGCAGGCTTGTCAGCCTTTTTGGTGGCACATATCATTTATGTAATAGCCTATATTAGGGCTACAAGTCACAATAAGATCCAAATAAAATTTTCAATTGTACCTATAGTACTATTACTTTATTTTATTCTGACGGCTAGTCAGATTATCCCCTACGTAGCTAGTATTATTCAAATACCGATTGGTGTCTATGGGTTTACCTTATTTGTAATGGCTTCTGTAGCTTGGTACAGGAAAGGTCAGACGAACTCCTTAAGCTTTCAATGGGTATTTGTTGGGGCATTACTGTTTATTGTCTCAGATTCACTATTGGCTATCAATAGATTCGCTGAAACCCTTCCTTACGCTAACATCGCAGTTATGACCACTTATATTGCTGCACAATGGCTGCTTGTCAAAGGCTTATTAAAACATAGCCCAAATTATAATTAAGTATTTATAAAGTACTCGAAAGATTATCTTGTTTTTCTCGGCAAAATAATTTTATTAACTTTTTTACTGCAAAAACTTTGATGTTGATAAAATGTATTTCTACATTTAAACTATATAATCGGAATCAATTTATATCGAAGAGGTGAGAGACAGGCTCGTTGACCCTCTGGCAACCTAAATAAAACAAGGTGCCAAATCCTGCTCCGAAATTGGGAACTATAAATTGTAATTTAATGAACACTCACACGCAAGATGCGCTTAACGCGCAACACACTCAAAAAGCTGAACAAGCTCATTCCTCAAATTGTACATTTAGCCTGCAGGACATTAGCATGTGTTGCTGTCGTTTAATGCGAATGCCTAGGCATTAATCACTACCACCTCTTCTTGATTCTATTAGTCTACTTTGATGCCTTGCGCTTTCAGTAGATGAGAGAGTATGTCTTAATTTTTATTTATTAAATTTTTTCTAATGTCACACGCACTAAGATTTAGTGTGGCGTCTCATAGTGAATCGCCCGCTAAGTCCTCAATTAATGTAAGAGGCTTTCAATTTTATATTGATGCACCTCAAGCTTTTTCAGGCAGCAATCAAGCACCAACCCCATTTGAATTTATTTTGGCGGGATATGCTGGTTGTATCAATGTTGTCGCACACCTAACAGCTAAAGAGTTGGGTATAAGTCTCAAAGATCTCGATATCAACATATCTGGTGATTTAAATACCGACAAAATGTTTGGCAAGTCAGTCAAAGATCGTGCAGGGTATAAAACCATTTATGTAGCCTTAAAGACGTCAACAGTAATAGCGCAAGAGCTGAAGGCACGATGGCTGAAAGCTATCGATAATCGATGTCCAGTAAGTGATAACCTTGCTAATACCACTCCTATTATTTTTCATTTATCACATTTATAAAATCAACACTATGTCTAATTCATTAAAATTCGAAACCTTACAATTGCATGCAGGTCAGACGCCCGACAGTACAACGAACTCTCGTGCCGTACCTATTTACCAAACTTCTAGCTATGTGTTTGACAGTTCAGAGCATGGTGCAAATCTATTTGCCTTGAAGGAGTTTGGGAATATTTACACGAGGATCATGAATCCTACCACCGATGTTTTTGAGAAACGTATAGCAGCATTGGAAGGTGGTGTAGCTGCTCTAGCAGTAGGGTCAGGTCAAGCAGCTCAGTTTATTGCTTTAAATAATATCTTAGAAGCAGGAGATAATTTTGTTTCATCTAAACACTTATATGGAGGCACCTATAATCAATTTAAAGTAGCATTTAAGCGATTAGGGATAGAGGTTCGCTTTGCTGCAGACGAGGATATTAGTAGCTATGAGAAGCTAATTGATGACAATACGAAGGCTATTTATACGGAAACAATTGGAAACCCTACATTTAATATTGCCGATTTTGCAGCGCTCGCGGATCTGTCTAAAAGGTATGACATTCCCTTTGTGGTAGACAATACGTTTGGTGCAGCTGGATATCTTGCCAGACCTATCGATCATGGTGCTAATGTTGTTACGGCCTCAGCTACCAAGTGGATAGGAGGTCATGGTACCTCTATTGGTGGGATCATCATCGATGCTGGTAATTTTAATTGGGGTAATGGAAAATTTAAAGCATTTAGCGAACCGTCTGAAGGATATCATGGTCTTAACTTTTGGGATACTTTTGGAGAAAATAATGAATTAGGTTTACCTAACGTAGCTTTTGCTATTCGTGCAAGAGTTGAGGGACTGAGAGACTTTGGACCAGCATTGAGCCCTTTTAACAGTTTTCTACTATTACAAGGGTTGGAGACTTTGTCATTACGGGTCCAGCGGACTGTAGATAATGCCTTAAAATTAGGGTATTGGTTAGAGAATCATCCTCTTGTGAAGAAAGTCAATTACCCTGGTTTGGAATCGAGTAACAGTTACCTATTAGCCAAGAAATACCTTACCAATGGTTATGGGGGAGTGTTATCTTTTACTATAAATGGAAGTAAGGAAGAAACGAAGACATTTGTCAATAGCCTCAAATTGGTTAGTCATGTAGCCAATGTTGGTGATGCAAAGACCTTAATTATTCAACCCTCGGCAACGACGCATCAGCAATTGACACTTGATGAACAACAAGCAGCAGGGATTTATCCAAACTTACTGCGTGTATCGGTTGGTATTGAACATATTGATGATATTATTTCTGATTTTCAACAAGCATTTCAGGAGCTACATACTCAGTCTTATGCCGCAGTTTAAATTACCAGAAATACTTTTCACGAGAGCTGGGAATAAGTTGATTGATAGTCAACTGTACTATGAATGTATTGGAAATCCCAGTGGTGAAGTGATCTGGATTTGCCATGCTTTGACAGGTAGTGCCACCATAGAGGAATGGTGGCCTAGCTTGTTTAAAAATAGTGGTGGTTTCATAGACCTTTCTCGTCATTACGTGGTTTGCGCCAATTGTTTGGGTTCATGTTATGGCAGTTCGGGACCTAATTCCCAGGAGGGAATATTTCCAGCCCTTACGCATAGAGATATAGCCGATGTTTTTCATTTATTGAAGGAGCATCTTCAAATTGAAAAAATTGATATCTTAATTGGAGGCTCGCTGGGTGGACAGCAAGCACTAGAATGGTCTATTTGTTTTCCGAAGGATATGAGACACACAGTATTAATCGCTTGTAATGCCTGGCACTCTAGCTGGGGGATTGCATGGAATGAATTACAAAGGAAAGCAATTGAATTAGGTAAAAGAGAAGAGGGCTTATCCTTGGCAAGGCAAATAGCGATGCTAAGTTACCGCTCTGCCAGTGATTTTGAACAGAAAACTGCAGATAGTGGAGGAGATCCGCATACCATCTTGTCTTATCTGGAGCATCAAGGGAATAAGTTCGTAAATAGGTTCAGTCATGAGAGCTATTGTTTTTTAAGCCATATGATGGACCAGCACGATATTAGAAAAGGTAGAGACCAGACTGCCGAAAATATATTAGCTGGCATAGCAGCAGCAGTATTAGTCATAGGTATAAGTAGCGATGTCTTATTTCCCATCACAGAGCAGCAGTGGCTTGCCGCAGCAATACCCAATGCTAGCTTCACCGTTATTGACTCACGGAAAGGACACGATGCTTTCTTATTGGAAGGTAATTTTATAAGTAAAGAAATTGAGAAACATTGTTTTCAAAAGCAGCATTTAGTATGAAGAACGTAGCTATTATCGGATTAGGCACAGTAGGATGTGGCGTGTACGAAAAATTGACAGATGGAAGCGCTACCGATTTTAAGGTCACTCGAGTAGTAGTCAAAGACGTAACAAAGGAAAGGTCAATTTCAGGATATGAACCTTTATTGTCGACATGCGAGGAGGTACTTTCTGATGATACTATTACTATTGTTATTGAGCTAACCAATGATGAGCAGTTGGCTCTAAAAATTGCCTTGGCTACCTTAGAAAAGGGTAAAACATTCATTAGTGGCAGTAAAAAAATGATAGCGAAAAATTTAAAGCTACTGGAGGAAACAGCTGAAAGGAATAAAGCACTCTTTTTATATGAAGCCGCCGTATGCGGCAGTGTTCCTATTATATTATTACTGCAGAACTATTTTCTTGGGAATACTCCGAAAAAGGTCCGGACAATAGCCAATGGTACTTCCAATTATATTTTGTCGAAATTATGGCAGACCGCCCATACATATACAGCTATTGTCCAGCAAGCACAGCTAGCGGGCTTTGCCGAAATCGATCCTACCGATGACGTTGCTGGGTTTGATATCCGCTCCAAGCTGACAATAATTATCTCTAACGCTTTTCAGATTAATCTAGCACCAACGCTAATTCCTTGTTTCGGAATTCAACATATCAAGGTGCACACCATAGGCGTTCTAAAAGCTAAAGGGCTAAAGTTGAAGTTGATAGGGGAGGCTGCATGTGATGGTAGCGGACTCAGCGCCTTTGTAGTACCTGTTATATTGGCGGAAGATGACCCGTTTTTTTCAATTGAGGGAGAGCAGAATGCCGTTGAAATTGAAAATGCACTTTCCCAAAACCAGTTATTTAGTGGTAAAGGAGCTGGAAGGTATCCTACTACGCAAGCAGTATTAGCAGACTTGCAGGCAACCAATAGTAAGCGGAAAAACACCTTAAATAAACAGTGGTGTCAAAAAATAATCAATTCGGAAGTCTATTTTTTTTATGTAGATATCACACTGCAGCAATTAGATTCATCAGTAGAAATAATTAGCCTCACTTCCAGCTACATTATAGTTAAGGCAACATTTGAGGCGATGGTAATACTAAGTGAGGAGCATGAAGAACTATTTATAGCTCGAATTCCTGAGGAGGTGTACAGTTATTATTTTGCTTAGCGCACTTTTTTTTAGAAAGATTAATAATTTTCGTTTATTTTTATGCCCAAAAGAAAAACAAAATGAAGATAGCTGTACTATCAAGAAACTCAAATTTATATTCAACAAGAAGGTTAATAGAAGCTGCAAAGCAAAAAGGGCATGAGGCTATGGTTTTAGACCATATGCACTGTGATATTATCATGGATGAAGGCGGCCCATCAATTTATTACCATGGTAAGCGATTGGAGGAAATTGATGCTATCATACCTAGAATTGGCGCATCGGTAACCTTTTACGGTACTGCTGTCGTACGTCAATTTGAAATGATGAAAATTTTTAGCGCAGTAGATTCACTTGCGATAACACGCTCTAGGGATAAATTAAGAAGTCTTCAAATTCTTTCTAGAAGCGGATTAGGCATGCCTCGTACAGCCTTTACGAACAGGTCTGAGAATGCAGGAGACTATATTTTAGAGCACTTAGGAAAGGCTCCTGTGGTGCTTAAGCTGTTGGAAGGTACGCAAGGTCTTGGTGTCGTGCTCGCTGAAACGCGCAAAGCGGCAGAGTCAGTTATTGAAGCCTTTGAGGGCTTGAAAGCGAGAGTGATTATGCAAGAATTTATTAAAGAGGCAGCTGGTGCTGATGTCCGTGTATTCATTGTTGACGGTGAAGTCGTTGGAGCCATGAAGCGTCAGGGTAAAGAAGGAGAGTTTAGAAGTAATTTGCACAGAGGTGGATCTGCCAACGTAATTAAATTAAGCCGTGCTGAAAAATCTGCTGCTTTAACAGCAGCTAAAGCGATGGGCCTATCAATAGCGGGTGTAGATTTATTGCAATCTAGTAGAGGGCCGTTAATATTGGAGGTAAACTCTTCACCAGGTCTGGAAGGTATTGAAAAAGCCACAGGCGTCGATATTGCTGCGAAAATTATCGAGTACATAGAGCGAGCAAAGCAAAAAAAGCGCTTACCCAAGGATAAGGTAAAAGCTTAATTATATTTATAAACTAATTAAATGTCCTTTGGATGTTTAATTAGTTTATAATACATATTCTGTAATATTTCGGGCTTTTCTCCTTTCATGAAAAGTCTAAAGAGTTTCAAATTTGCCATATTTACCTGCCAGTAGCTATTGTTGTCATACTTCCTAGCAGAAACCAATGTGCTCTTTGGCATGACGATGAAGTCATGGTCTTTCCATAGTCTTTTGATTAAGTCAAAATCCTCCATCACAATGTACGCTTCATTGAATCCTCCCTGTTTCTGGAACAGCTCCTTTTTAATAAATAAAGTCTGGTCACCACCCCTGCACCATAATACTTTAAAACGAGTGAAAAATGAATTCACTGCCAAAAGTGGATTTCTTGAGTCAAATTTGAAGCGATAGCATCCAAAATCATAGCCTTGGTCGCGGTACTTCAAAATATCTTGAAAATAAGTTGAAGGCGGCAAGACGTCGGCATGGACAAAGTAAAGTATATCACCTTTAGCTAATCGAGCAGCTTCGTTCATTTGATGCGCCCTGGATGCTTTTTTTGTTTGGAGTACTTTAACATCATAAGTAGCTGCTATTTTGGCGGTGTCGTCTTTGCTTGCGGCATCGGAAACAATGATTTCAACCAAACCTTCCTGATGCGTATCTAGTAGGTGTTTGATTAAGTTTCCAATTTGTTCCGACTCATTTAATGTCGGAATAATGACAGTTATTCTTATTTGTTTTTCCGTTGACATCTAAAACACTTCCATTGACGTATGTAGGTTAGATTCAAACTTACGAATAATTCATTATGAAGAGATTTTTTTATACCATAGTATTTATTTTTGTACTCCTTTTATCTCAAATGCCAGCAAAAGCGCAAGGTAATATTGCGCAAGAGACGAACGAATATGTGAAGCTTAGCATGAAGCTTTTAGGGGCGGTGAAGAACAATGAAGAGTATAAACCATTCGTAGGTGAAATGAAAAACATATCCCTTGATAAACTCGGAGATGCGCTAAGGACTGATGATGAAATTAAGGCTTTCTGGATTAACACCTATAATGCGTATGTACAAATTCTGTTAATACAAGACCCTTCTTTATTTGAAGATAGAGGAGCCTTCTTTAAGGAAGACAGGGTAAATATAGGAGGAGAGATGTTTAGTTTTGACTTCATGGAACATGGCGTAATAAGGGGGTCGAAGGTTAAGCTGAGTATGGGCTTCTTAAAGGATCCCTTTGCTGGTGAATTGGAGAAAAAATTTAGGGTTGATCAAACGGATGGCAGAGTTCACTTCGCCTTAAATTGTGGCGCTTCTAGTTGTCCTTATATCGCTGTTTACAGCTCTGTAAATCTTAAAAATGAACTAGATGCGATTGCGCAGCAATTTTTAAAAATGACAACAGAATATGACGCTTCTAAAAACGAGGCGAACGTAACGACTCTCTTTAATTGGTTTAAAGGAGATTTCTCAGACAAAGGGGGCCCAGTAGGTTTTTTAAAAAAATACCAAGTAATTCCAGATTCAGCTAATCCTGATATTAATTTTAAAGACTATGATTGGACCTTGTCTTTAGGGAACTTCACCGATTTGATTATTTACAATTAAATTAAAAGGCCTCATTGAAAGAGATGTAGAACCCACTACTCTCTTTCCCTAGGGCATAATCTAATCTTACGTTGATATGTTTTTTGGTGTCAAAGGCAAATCGTAAACCCGCACCTCCCGCATAGTGCCATCTATCCATGCCATAGTTGCTGAACTTGTCAGCTACTTGACCTATCGACCCAAAGCCTACTAGCCCAAATCTCCAAAATAATTCTTGCCGCCATTCAAGTTGTCCCAACAGTAAGTTATTGTCCTGAAAATACCCCTGAAAATATCCGCGCATTTTTTTATTTCCTCCCAACTGTGCAATCCTATTAAAAGGGATATCTCCTGTGCCAGCAACACCGAACGCATTAAAGGCTAAGACAGACTTGTCCCAAATGGAATGATAATAAGCATAATCAATAGAAGCGACAAAATATTCATGAGTGCTACCTGTAAGTGAATGATTCCATTCTAGGTAACTTTCTAGATAGTGTCCTTTCCTTGGGTAATAGATCGCATCTCGGCTGTCATAGGTGAGCGCAGGACCAATACCACTGGTTCTATTGTAATCGCCGCCAGAGAAATCATTTTGCTTGTATGCGCCGCTGTTATCCCATTCAATGATATTATAGTTCTCGAACCAATAGCGTATCCCAAGAAATAGGTTTGGCTTGGTTTGCTTTTGAAGAAAAATCCTGAATCTAGGAAACTTGGCCCTATAAGTAGAGAAACTATCGGTATCACCTGCGTTGCCAATACCATAAAAAGGATACGCGTAATTGTAATAACCCATCTCGCCAGTACTTCGCCAGTTATTTTGATGCCAATACAGCTGAAAAGGGACGAATAGAAGCAACTGGTCCTTGGTAGTATAGCCTGCCGCTAATTGTAATTGGCTAGGATTAACAGGTTTTTTTCTATCAATAAAAAAATTATATAGTAAGCTAACGCCAAAAAAAAGGCCCGATTCAGGCGTGTAATATACAACAGGGAGTGGGAATAGTGAGTTTTCATCTGTCTCGTACAAAGTACTGTCTATGGCAGTTTCTTGACTCTCCTGACTATAAATAGGGTTTAATACTATCAAGTGTAAAAAGCCAAAAAAGAAGTAGATAATACGGTTGTTTTGAGCTTTCAATTGTTGAATAGTTTGTGTTATAGAGAGAATATAAAAGTTTTCTTTTGCATAGTACTGGATATTGTGGTTATTTTAAGATCGACAGAGTTTTTAACTCCAAACAGATCAACCATCATCATACATGCGTAAAGCTATCTATTTAGTTTTTATTTTAGTCCAATTCCATTATTGTTTTTCTCAGCAAAGAAGTGAGCTAGATAGCTTATTACTAGTAGTAAAGGAGTTGCCAGATAGCAGCAAGGCCGATATATTTCTAGATATTGCTTTGGCTTATCGCACATTAGAGGTGGGCAAAGCGTATCAATATGCACAATTAAGTTTAGAATTAGCGAGTGATCAAGAACAGTTGGAAATTCAGGCAGAAGGTCGAAATATATTAGGGTCTATTTATACAGTATTAGGGGACTTTAAAAAAGCCAATAATCAGCTACATCAAGCCTTAAAGTTATATGAATTGTTGGGGTGGAAGAGAGGCGTGGCGAATACCTCTAACAGTCTGGGTGTTTTATATTTTAACCAAAAAGATTATGAGAATGCCCTTAAATATTACCAGAAAGGCTACAGCTTAATTGATACTACCACACAAGATGGAGCCTTCGGTACCTTCAATTTAAATATAGGAGAAGTTTATCAGGTCCTTGGAGACTATACAAGGGCCAAACCCTTGTTGATGAAGGCGCTGAATGTTTTCGTTGATAT
>JBKEFO010000089.1:0-10694 GCA_046709585.1 Marivirga sp. | reverse complement strand
AGCATATAGGAATTATTTAAATTATCCTGGGCGTGGATTTCAGATAATGGCGGGTTTTACATATTCGTTTTAATGTTTTTTTAATCATATTTTGCCCCTATATTTGATTCTGAATACTAATTAGTGACTTGTTATTTTTTATTTGTAGTCTTAAAAAGCTAAAAAAATGAGGACAAATCGCAGATATTATAATTTTTTTAATAGATTTAAGTTGCTATAAAACCTTAAAGAACCGAGTAATGGCTAAAAAGGATAAAAACGAAGACGAGTATAAAGATAAATTAGATAATTCATCCAAGCAAGATGATGAAGATTTTGGTCTTCCAGATTTAGATGACGATGAATCCGCGGATGACATTGTTTATGAAAGCAAGGATGATTCGGAGGAGGAGTTAGTATTACCTACCGAGGACGAAATTAGCAATGAAACCATCACGTTTGATGACGAAGAGGAAGAGTCCTCCAATGCTGAGGTAGATGAAGCGGAAGATGAATTGATGGAAGAGGTGCATGAAGATGATGCGCATGAGCATGATGAGGAAGGTGGTCCTGTTGGAGAGTATGTCCCACCCAAAGAATCATCAGCCCCAATTATTATTACTTTATCTATAATTGTAATAGTAGCATGTGTAGCTGTTTACTTCTTTTTTCTACGAGATGTAACACCAAAAGAGCCTATTGTGCAACCGTCGGTTAAAGATACTACCACGTTTGTGGTAGAAAAGCCTGTGGAAGTGCAAGAAGTAATAGAGGAGCCTGCTGCAGAGATAAAAGTGGAGGCACTAATAACTACACTAAACACTAGAAGCGGTCGTTCTTATGTTATTGTTGGAAGTTTCTTTGATGACGACCTAGCGATGGACTACGCAAAACAGCTTAGAAAGAAGGGGACTAGTACTTATATTATTCCTCCTTTTGGTAAAAGTAAGTTTACGCGTGTAGCAGTAGAGGAAACTTCTTCATTCGCTGACGCAAGTTCAAAAGCAAATAAATTATCAGGTCAATATAAGGAGCAACCATGGCCATTGAAATATTAAGCTAGATGTATATGATTTTATTGCAAGTAACCACTGTAGCAGATACTGCTGCAGTGAGCGCTGCCGATAGCAGCGTTAATTTATTTGACTTAGTATTAAAAGGGGGATTCGTAATGATTCCCCTTTTGCTATTATCAATTATAGCAATTGCTATTTTTGTTGAACGTATGATGACACTCAAAAAGGCAGATAAAGCGCCAAAAGGATTATTGAATCAGGTGAAATCTTTGGTGTCGAACGGGAAAATTAATGAAGCCAAAGCTTTGTGTAACCTAGAAAACTCCCCTATTGCCAAGATGTTAGAAAAGGGTATATCAAGAATAGGCAGCCCTTTGAAAAATATTGAAGTATCTATAGAAAATGTGGGTAAGATAGAGATTTACCGCTTGGAGAAAAATCTTTCAACCTTAGCTACCATTTCGGGAGCAGCGCCTATGATAGGCTTCTTGGGGACTGTTACAGGAATGATACAAGCTTTTATTGCTATTGCCCAAGAAGAAGGGTCCGTGAGCCCGAAACTATTGTCAGAAGGTATTTATGAAGCCATGATTACTACAGCGGCGGGCTTAGCAGTGGGTATAATAGCATATTTAGGGTATAATTATTTAGTAACCCAGGTGCAAAAGGTTATTCATAAAATGGAGTATACCTCTGTAGAGTTTATTGATTTGTTGCAAGAACCAAACGCTTAATAAATGTCATTAAAAGCTAGAAATAAGGTAGATCCAGCATTTAGTATGTCATCGATGACAGACATTATCTTTCTATTGTTGATTTTCTTTATGCTTACCTCTTCTTTCATAACTCCGTCAGGCCTTCCTATAAATTTGCCGGCAAGCAAAACGTCAAATATTGTTATGCAGAAAGTGAGCGTTACAATTACGGCAGATTTGAAATACTACGTTAACGATAAAAAAACAGCCGTCGAAGACCTTGACATTGCAATTCAAAGGGAGTTAAAAAATTCAGATGAAGGGGTAGTAGTGCTCCATATAGATAAAAGTGTCCCAACCGAATACTTGGTAAAAGTAGCTGGTATAGCTTCAGCTTTAAAAGCGAAAGTATCTATTGCCACTAAACCAAATGAGTAACTTAGATGATATAGCAAAAAAGAATAATTATAAAGGAATAGCCATATCTATCGCTATTCATGCAATACTTTTGCTATTATTTTTGTGGGCTACTGTATGGCAAGAGCCTTACCCTCCAAACCCCGAATATGGAATTGAGCTTAACTTCGGCACTAGTAACAGAGGGAGCGGAGAAGAACCTGTGGCAGTGGAAGAAACAAATGATGCTTTAGAGGAGAATTTAGAGGAAGAATCGATAGAGGAAGCGCTTGAAGAAGAGTCCACCAGCCCAGCTGAAGAAGTGGTAGAAAACCAAGCATCTGTTGCTGCGGCTGCTGAATCTGAGGTCCAGCCTACAGCTGATAATGAGGCTACTCAAGATGAGGGACCAGTAAAGCAAGAGGAAAAAACTGAAGAGAAAGTCGAAAAAGAGGTAAAGAAAGAAGCAGAAGCTGCTGCGCCAGTTGCTGATAAAGTCGAAGATAAAGTCGAACAAGCGCCAAAGACTAATCCAAATGCCTTATTTCCAGGGAAAAACAAGAGCCAAGGTGAGACAAATACATCGGAAGGTGATCAAGGCAAAGAAAATGGTGATGTAGATGCCAATGCCATGATGGGACCACAAGGAGGCGGCAGCGGTAGCAGCCTAGAGATGTCAGGTTGGGCGTGGGATTCACCTCCTAGGCCAAATGATAAGTCAGACCAGAATGGACAAATAGTTTTCCGTATAAAGGTGGACGATAATGGCGAAGTGATCAACGTAGATGTATTGGAAACTACCGTGTCTCCGGATATTGTTCGCATCTACCAAGGTGAAGTAGAAAAGTTGACTTTTTACAAAACGTCAGCAGGTAAAACATTGAATGCTTATACGGGTAAAATTACTTTTCTGATTAGATCAAGATAAATGAAAACATATCAAGAAACAGAAAAATTTCTGTTCGAACGGCTTCCAATGTTTCAGAGAATAGGTGGAGCTGCCTATAAAAAGGACTTATCAAATACAATAGCTTTATTAAATCTTCTTGACAATCCAGAGAGAAAAAACAAATACCTGCATGTAGCGGGCACAAATGGGAAGGGAAGCACCGCCAGCATGTTGGCAGCTATCTTAACGTCAGCTGGATATAAGGTAGGTTTGTATACCTCGCCACATTTAAAACACTTTAACGAAAGAATCAGAGTAAATGGAGTGCCTATTCCTGAGGATCGTATAGTAGCTTATGTGAATGAATACGTACCACTAATTGAAGAGATAAAGCCGTCTTTTTTTGAATTAACTACAGCAATGGCCTTTCAATATTTTGCGGATTCAGAAGTTGATATTGCTGTTATGGAAGTTGGTCTAGGAGGAAGGCTTGATAGTACAAATGTGATAAAACCGTTGGTATCTGTTATTACGCAAATAGGACTAGATCATCAAGAGTTTTTAGGTGATACAGTAGAAGAAATAGCAACAGAAAAGGCGGGGATTATCAAGTATGAAGTGCCAGTAGTTACTTCCGTGCCAGAGGAGAATTTAAATAAGTTGATACAAAAGATAGCCTTTGATAAAAACGCACCTTTTTACTATGCAGCTGACGACTATAAAATTACAAGCCTAGGTTTTTCCGACGGCTATAATCAATACGAAGTGCTTAATCTAAAAATGCAGTCTAAGCAGGTAATTAGCTCAGATTTGGGAGGTATTTATCAAGCATATAACATCATGACGGTTTTATCTACCATTGCTATATTGAGGGATGAATATGGGATGGTTATTGATGAAAAAGCTGTGCTGATAGGGCTCAAGAATGTCAAAAATCTATCCGGCTTAAGAGGAAGGTGGCAAAAGTTTAAAAGCAAGCTGACAGAGGCTAAAATTATTGCCGATACAGGTCATAATGAATCTGCAGTTAAGTTGATAGTTCAAATGCTTATTGAAGAAAAATACGATCAACTCCATATTATCTGGGGAGCAGTTAAAGACAAAGATATAGACAAGATCATGGCTTTGTTACCAGCAGAGGCTACATATTATTTTACCAAAGCATCAGTTCCTAGGGCACTTGAAACGGATGAATTGAGTCGGATTGCATCAAAATTCAACCTAAAAGGACAGAATTATGCGAGTGTATCGACTGCATTTCAGGCAGCGATAGCAAATAGTCACAAAAATGATCTTATTTTTGTGGGAGGATCTACTTTTATAGTAGCGGAATTACCAATATTAGATTGAATGGGTAGGCAGAAACTATTTAGATTTGAAGAATTAAAGTTTAGAAAAAACGTTGTTCAGCGTGACACAGAGCGTTATGAGCAAATAAAATCACAGTGGGGAGAACAGGTTTTTGATAATAGTCATCCTATTAATTTAGAATTGGCGTGTGGGAGAGGAGAGTATACTATTGGGTTAGCAAAACATATTGCTAACGAAAATTTTATTGGTGTAGATATTAAAGGAGAGCGACTTTGGAGAGGAAGCACAGAAGCTTTAGACGAGCAACTGACAAATGCTGCATTTTTACGAACCTTTGCTTTGGACCTATCTCATAGCTTTGGTGAACGCGAGGTCAAAGATATTTGGATCATTCATCCTGATCCTAGACCGAGAGAAAGGGACGAGAAACGCCGATTAACCCACCCTCGCTATTTAGAGATATTCAAGAGCATTCAGCAAGCCGGCGGGTCGGTATATTTTAAAACAGATAATACTGATTTATTTAATTGGACACTAAACGAGGTCTTAAAGAAGAGAGTAGATATTGAGGATCTGGTTTTTACACACGACCTTAAAAAGTCAGCTTTATTAGCTGAACACTACGGCATTGAGACACGCTATGAACGAAAATTTGAAGAGAAAGGGGAAAAAATTAAATATTTAAGATTTAAATGGAAAGTTTAAAAGACAAGATACAGGGACCTGCTTTTGTAATGTTCGTATTGTATTTCATTACGACATTAACGATTTCTATTTTTTGGGAAAAAGGAACCTTTCTATTGTGGCTTAATGATAAGCATAATGCGTATGGCGACGTGTTTTTTAAGTATATAACCTATTTAGGAGATGGATTAATCTACCTCTTCATGGCTGTTGTGTTTGTCACTTACCGCTATTATAATGTTATTTTGCTAGCAATTACTGTTGTGTTACAAACGATTATAGTAACAATAGGCAAAAGACTTATTTTCGACCTCCCAAGACCGCGTGCTTTCTTTGAAAACAGTGACGAAATATTAAATATGGTTGAGGGTGTACATGTGCACACGGCTCATAGTTTTCCGAGCGGGCATACTGCTTCTGCTTTTGCTATAGCTACCCTCTTAATTTGTTTGACGAAGAATAAGCTTATACAGGTGTTATTGATGTTAGCGGCTATACTAGTAGCTATTTCTAGGATTTATCTATTGCAGCATTTTTTAATAGATACTGTGGCGGGTGCCTTTATAGGTATATTCTCTGCAGGCTCTGTTTGGTGGTATTTCACTATAAAAAATACAGCTATTTTATTTGATAGGCGTAAATTACAAGGAGGCTTAATTATTTCATGATATGGAAATAAATGGTGTTTACATCCCAGAAGGGAGTACAAAGAAAATAGATGTTAATATAGCTAAGTTACCATCGCATTCAGCAATAGACATAAGCATTACTGTTTCTAGGTCAATGCATCCTGGTCCCGTAGTCTTGTTATCAGGAGGGCTACATGGTGATGAAATAAACGGATCTGAAATTGTGCGTCGGATGATTGATAGTGACAGACACATGCCTGATATCGGCACTGTCATTTGTATCCCTATTATTAATGTATATGGCTTCATTCATTTTTCTCGCTATGTACCTGATGGAAAGGATGTAAATAGGTCTTTTCCTGGGAACAAAAATGGGTCCTTGGCAAGTAGAGTAGCCTATTATCTTACCAAAGATATATTACCCCTCATAGATGTAGGAATCGATTTTCATACCGGTGGTGCCGACCGTACCAACTACCCGCAAGTAAGATGTATGATGAAAGATGAAGAGAATACTACCTTAGCAGGGGTATTTCATGCGCCTTTCACATTGGATAGTAAATTTAGACCGAAGTCCTTCAGGCAAACGGCCAATAAATTAGGCAAGAGAATCTTAGTTTACGAGGGAGGGGAATCGTCTAGGTTTGACGAATTTGCGATTGAAGAAGGAATAAGTGGCGCACTGAGGATTATGCATCATTTAGGAATGACGCAGGAGTGCCCTAAGGCAAGCTACGATAATGTGGTGATCCATAGTTCATCATGGGTTAGATCAAAAAAATCAGGAATATTTTTATCAAGTGTAAAAAGTGGTCAGCTTGTAAAGAAGAATCAAGTGTTAGGGACTATTAACGACCCCTTTGGTGGATTTAGTAATAAAATTAATGCTACCGCATCTGGCTATGTAATCGGCTTAAACAATAATCCTATTGTGCACCAAGGTGATGCATTAGTCCATATTGGAATAGTAAAATAATGTATAGAAATATTGTCAAACCATTTTTTGATAGACTTTTTGCGCTGACAGCATTATTAGTAGCGAGTCCTATCTTCTTATTGATTGCTTTGTTATTATTCAGTTTTCAGAATGGGAAGATGTTTTTTACGCAAAACCGTCCTGGAAGAGACAATAAAATCTTTAGATTGATAAAATTCAAAACGATGCGCGATGACGCTGATAGTAATGGTAACCTATTGCCGGATGCAGAGAGACTTACCTGGATTGGTAAGTTTGTTAGGAAGACTTCTTTAGATGAATTACCGCAGCTTTTAAATGTGCTCTTTGGGCATATGTCATTTATTGGCCCAAGACCATTATTAATAGAATACTTACCGCTCTATACGCAAGAACAAAGCCGTAGGCATCATGTAAGCCCGGGAATTTCTGGGTGGGCACAGGTGAATGGTAGAAATACGATTAGCTGGGATGAGAAGTTTAAGTTAGATATATGGTACGTAGATAATCAATCTTTTTTGCTGGATTTAAAAATTCTTTTTCTCACAGTATCAAAAGTATTCAAGGCAGAAGGAATTAGTGCAAGCGGAGAGGCTACAGTAACAAAATTTACCGGTTCTCAGCGTCAGCACAGTAAATAGTTCATAATACTACTAAAAGGTAGGGCACGGTAGAAAAGCTTCTTTTCTTTTCTTTTTAAATCTACTTACTATGTCGTAGGTGATAGATATTTCATGCGCACCTCCGGAGATACCTCCAAAGTCAGAGATAGTGAAATCAAAGCTATAACCTATCTGAAAGTCAGGAAATTCTAAGCCAAAATGGAATACCATGGCATCTCTATCGTAGACATTATACTCTTGGTCTTTACGAAGTGGTATACCTCTATACCATATACCTGCTGAAATTGGGTCGTAGTGCCAATCTATACCTACATCAAGCTGATCATTTGGCCCTTGAATTTTATAAATAAAGGAAGGGGCAATGCTAGAAATATGGTCGTATTCTTTTGGTCCGCGGTAAAGTGGAATTCTAATACCGCCATGTGCTGATATTTTCATTTCTAAGGGGTTTGAATCTCCGATAAATGAAACATCAGGCTCTGTCATGTGGTGTAAGGCGATACCACCCCACAGCATCTTGCTGTAGATTAGAACACCACTCGAAAAATCGAAATACCTAACTTTGGCAATTTGGTCTAATTCACCATCAAAGGAGACAGGTCTGTCGCTGGCAAGTTGATCACCCAAGGTCAGTCCATTTCTATTTAAACCACTAAAATTGTATGCAAAGTGTAAACCAGCAGCTATTACGAGCTTTTTATTAATTTGGGTTTTAAAGTTATAAAGGAAGCCTACATTGGTATTGCCCAAATCACCTGAGCCAGCTACATCTCTAGTAACCATTAACCCAAAGCCACTATTCAAGCTTTCTAGATTATAATCGTAAGAGAAAGAGGTAGTTCTATAGGAATTACTGAATCCTAGCCCTGGCCACTGAAGTCTATTGACCAAATTAAACCTATGCATCTTTCCTGTTCCCGTAAATGCGGGATTTAAATACAGTGGAGCTGCATAATATTGAGAAAATTGAAAATCCTGTGCTACAGACTTATTTGCATAAAATAGTCCTATAACACTGAATACTAGCCATAAATTGCTGCGGGTCCTTTTCAATTGCATTTATCTAATTAATGTGATGTCGCCGACTTTAGTTTCTCTTCTTCCATTGTCATATATTAGTTCTAGTCGGTAAACATATACACCTTGAGGCATCAGCTGGTTTTTATAATAACCATCCCACCCAATATTTTTATCCTTTGTTTCGAATAATAATTCGCCCCACCTATTATAAACTTTCATATCGAAAGTAGAAACACCTTTTAGTTGTGGTAAAAATATATCATTGGATTGCACATTTCCACTGGCACTACCAGGGCCTGACCTGCTTGGAGTGAAGGCATTGGCAATTTTCGAGTCACCACCTAGTATTACTTTTACTTGTGCATCTAATTTAAATGAATCTTCACATCCTGTTGTCGAGTTGATCGCTATCACAGTAATATCGAAAATGCCACTATCAGGATATACGTGTACGGGGTTTTCATCAAATGATTGATTTCCGTCTCCAAATTTCCAGATAAATTCATCGGCTCGTAAGCTAGTATTCACGAATTGTACAGGTTCACCGGTGAATACTTGTCTAAACGCATCAGGGATGGTAAAGGAAGCCTGAGGCGTCTCAAAAACGGTGATGTACGCTTCTTTTATAACTTCTCTTTCTTGCCCCGTAATGTTATTAGCTACTAAGCTGACGGTATAAACACCCGGTGCGGAATAGACATGGGTTGGGTTCTCAACTGCACGCACTCTCTGGTTATCGCCAAAATCCCATTGGTAAGTCCCTGGATCTGCAAAGCGTGTTAAGTTTTCAAATTCTACTACTAGTGGAAGACATCCTTCTAATGGTGTAGCAACAAAATCAACTATTGCAGGTATGGCGCCTATTGTTATCAATTGTTCAAAGGTATCAGTACATAAACCATTCGTTGCTGTCATTTTGATGATGTATTGACCGTATGTTTCATATACATGTGTACCGGGGTCCACCGCATTCGATGTTGTCCCGTCGCCAAAATTCCATGTGTATGACCAGATGTTTTTGTTAGTTGTAGTATTGGTAATGGCTACATCTGATTTCGGTAAATCCATTTCTTCTGGGGTAGCAGTAAAAGCTGCTTCTAGTACGGGGTACACTTCGATTTGGGGAGATCCAGTGCCTATATTACTACAGTTCGGGCTATTGCTATCTGTTATCGAAATAATTTGATATGTACGAGTTGCAGTAGGCGTAATAGGCTCAAAATGTCTGTTAAACGAGGTGATGAAATTGTAGTTTTGCGCACCATCGGAATAACTTATCTGCCACGGGCCCACACCTGTGAGATCAAAAATTAAATTTACCTGAGCTCCAAAGCAAATGGTATCAGTGCCAGATAAAACGGCTGTGGGTATTTGATTTACATTTACGCTGATAGGCCCACTGGGGATATTCGAAATACACCCCCTAATATCTACAACGTCAATTACTCTGTAAATGGTACTTGTTTCAGGACTGACATTTCTGAAATCACCATTAGCAATATTATTTGCCTGAAGGGTGTCCGTATTTGCGGTATACCTTACAGTGAAAGGACCATCACCAGTAAGATTAAATTGAATAGGAGTCGATTGTCCTTTACAAATAGTAGCATTTCCCTCTAAGCTTGCCACTGGTCTATCAAAAGCTTCAATGACAGCGCTACCAGAGATGTCACCTAAGCAACTAGGTACGTTGGCATCTCTCACATCAATAAGCTGATAAGAGGTAGTCCCACTTGGTGGTGACACCTCAAATGAATAGGTAAATACGTCCGTAGCTGGATCAAAACCAGCAGCAGGTATAATATTGCTAAGTGTGAATATATTGGCACCATTCGTATAGCGAACAATCCAAGGAGCCACACCCCTAAGATTCAATTTTATAGCAGTGGGAGCGTTGGCACAAACATTATTTTGATCTCCGAATATTTCTGCACTAGGTTTTTGGTTTACGATAATATCAGCAGCACCATTAACTTGACCAGAACAGACTGGACTATTGCCATCGGTAACTTCTACTGGTGTATAAGTTACACTAGTATTTGGGTTCACAGATTCTAAGTGAACAGGGCTATTACTTTCAAAATTATATTCACTGGTGCCGTCAGTATATTTCACTTTCCATGGACCGATCCCTGTTAAATTGAAAAATAAATTGGTGGGAGTACCTTCACAAACCGTAGAGTTTCCAGTTAGCGTCACTGAAGGGGGGATATTCACTGAAATAAATACCGACCCCGTTATAGCGGTTGGAAAGCAGGCTGGATACTCCCTATCAGTGACATCTAATAAAAAGTAATTAGTTGAGTTCATTGGACCAACCTTGATTTCGTGACCATTTTGGATATTCAAAAGGGTGTCATTGGTTACACCCCTGTTGTAAACCACATCAAAACCAGCACTACCAGGTCCTGCCAAGTTAAACTTAAGGGTAGTTGAGTCACCTGGACATATAACATTTGGCCCATTTAGCACGAGCGAGGCCGACGGTCCAGTAAGC
>JBKEFO010000088.1:0-10727 GCA_046709585.1 Marivirga sp. | reverse complement strand
TCTATAGGGTAAATTTTCTGCTACTTTCATCCATGTCACCTCAGTTGTTAGATCTAATGTAGAACCAAATATTTCTACATAGCCGTTACCATTTCCAGAGAATGAAGAGTTGTCATCTAGCTTATGTACGTTATTAGCGTCTAATGCGATCGGTGCTCCTTCATTGTTTAGAAAACTATTGTTTTCAAAACCTTCTACTTTACTTCCTCCCTCAAAGTAAATACCGTAGCCATCACTGTCAGATATCGTGGAATTTGTCATTGTTAACCTGTCACCACTATTTACTCCTACTGCTGCTGAAGCAATACCAAAACCTCTGGCAGCCCCTCCCGCATATTTAATTTCAGTATTGCTAATTAGGTTATTCGTATTATTGGAGAATATAAATACACCACTCCAAAAACCTTTTGACTCTGAAACTCCTGTTAAAATAACTTTTTGAGTAGCTGTTCCGCTTGACAATAGCGTACCTGAAATGTCTAGATAAGCATCAGAAACAAATTCAACAATAACACCAGGCTCAATTGTTAAAGTAGCAGCTTCTAGCACCTCAATACCACGTGTTACTCTGTAATCGGGTGTTCCGTCGTCAAATACATCAACAAGGGTTATATCTTCTGATATATTCTGCGAAATTTCAAGGGTCGCTTTAGAGGCCGTAACAATAATTTCATCTGTAACAGGCTCATTAATTTCATCTGAAACAGTTAAGCTAACAGTATAATCTCCCTCCACATCAGGAATAAAACTGGAGAAAAATTGATCGGCATTGGCCAAGCTGGCATTACTTGCTACTGGTTGATCTACTATTTCCCACAAGACTTTTAAATTATCATTGTCAGCGTCGGAAGAATTGAGTGCATTCAGTTCAACTGTTTCGC
Source organism: Marivirga sp. (assembly GCA_046709585.1). Taxonomy (GTDB): domain Bacteria; phylum Bacteroidota; class Bacteroidia; order Cytophagales; family Cyclobacteriaceae; genus Marivirga. The sequence continues at coordinate 9,846 of JBKEFO010000088.1, read as the reverse complement.
CAACATCAACACTTAAATCGTTTCCAGCATTTGCTATTGGCGGCTCGTTTTCTGCGATAGGATCGGTTATTACGTCACTACAAGCCCAGCCTAAAGCAATCACAGCAATAGCTAAACTAATTTTTAATGTTCTTGTCATAATTCTTCAGGTATAGTTTTTCTTCTATTACTACCACACCAAAAAATTCTTAAATGGGTCAGAAATATTAATTTATTTTAAAAATAAATTTCTTTAGCTAACAAATCATGATTTACGCGGTTGGTATTTTATCTTTGTAAACTATGGAAAAAACACAGCTAGCTGTACAAGAATCTGACTTTGATCAATTAGACCCTAAACAATACATAATTATTAAGGGGGCTAAAGTCAACAACCTCAAGAATCTTAGTGTTGCTATTCCAAGAAACCAACTTGTTGTCGTTACTGGGCTATCTGGATCAGGAAAATCTTCATTAGCCTTTGATACACTCTTTGCCGAAGGACAGCGAATGTACGTCGAAAGCTTAAGCTCCTATGCGAGACAATTTCTTGGTAGAATGGAAAAGCCTGAAGTAGATTACATTAGGGGTGTTTCGCCTGCGATCGCAATCGAGCAGAAAGTAAATACACGTAACCCTCGATCAACAGTTGGTACAACCACCGAAATATATGACTATTTAAAGTTACTTTTCGCGCGTATAGGTACTACCATTTCGCCTATAACAGGCAAAAAAGTGACGCGAGATACTGTAAGTAACATAGCCGATTTTATTCATAAAAGAGAAGAAGGTGCTAGGTTTATGATTTTAGCACCCCTCATCATTCAAGAAGGACGAACCTTAGAAGAAGAATTAGCCCTTTTATTAAGTAAAGGTTATACGCGAATAGTAGCTGATAACGAGGTACGCTTTATAGAAGATGTTATTGGAGCTGATAAAAAGTTAAACAATACAGCAGTTGAGATATTAATTGACCGCAGTGCAGTAAAAAAAGAAGACGAAGACAATCAATTCAGAATCACCGATTCTATCCAGACAGCTTTCTTCGAAGGACATGGAGAATGTTCTATAGATTTTGTGGGTGAAAAAAAAGTAAGTTTTAATGATCGTTTCGAAATTGATGGAATTCTTTTTGAAGAACCTTCTGTCAATTTATTTAGCTTTAATAATCCTTACGGCGCATGCAGAACTTGCGAAGGGTTCGGAAAAATTTTAGGTATCGATAAAGACTTAGTAATACCTGATAAAAGCTTATCTGTTTACGAAGGTGCCATCGCTCCATGGAAAGGCGAGACAATGAAAATATGGGCACAGCCACTATTAAAGCACGGTATAGAGTTTGATTTTCCAATACATAGACCAATCGAAGAATTAGATCCTGAGCACCTAGCATTGCTTTGGACAGGAAACAAATACTTTGAAGGCTTAGACAGCTTCTTTAAACACCTGCATTCTAAAAGTCATAAAATACAATATCGGGTTATGCTTTCGCGCTACAGAGGAAAAACGACCTGTCCCGATTGTAAAGGCACTAGACTAAGAAAAGATGCTGGCTATGTAAAAATAAATAACACCTCCATTATTGAATTGGTATTAAAGCCAATTGATCAGCTAATAAACTTCTTTGGAACTGTACAGCTCGAAGCGCATGAAAAGCAAGTAGCCAACAGAATATTTAAGGAAATCGTAAGTAGACTTGAGTATTTAATTGAAGTTGGTTTAGGCTACATCACCTTAAACCGCTTGACGTCTACTTTATCTGGAGGAGAGTTCCAACGTATTAAGTTAGCAACCTCTCTTGGTAGTGCTCTAGTTGGCTCTATGTATATTTTAGATGAACCTTCTATAGGCTTACATCCACGAGATACGAGCAGATTAGTAAAAGTATTAAAAACACTCCGTGATCTTGGTAATACGGTGATAGTGGTGGAGCATGAAGAAGAGGTGATGCTTGAGGCAGACCAAATCATTGATATCGGCCCCGATGCTGGGGTACATGGTGGCGAGCTTGTGTTTCAAGGGTCTCTCGATGAATTACGAAAAGCAAATAACACGCATACCGCGCATTTTTTGAATGGGAGCCAGTCCGTGAAAGTACCTTCTAGCAGGAGAAAGTGGAAGCATGCCATTACTATAAAGGGTGCAAAAGAAAACAACCTCAACATCCCAAAAGTGGATATCCCTTTGGACATACTCACAGTTATTACAGGGGTCAGTGGATCTGGTAAGTCTACCCTTATCAAAAAAATACTTTACCCAGCACTAGCTAAAATTATTGGTCAAGGTGCTTCAGAAAGTACTGGCAAATTAGATAAGATAGCGGGTGATTATAAAAATGTAAACGCGATTGAATTTGTAGATCAAAACCCTATTGGAAAGTCATCAAGATCAAACCCTGTTACCTATGTTAAAGCCTATGATGCTATTAGACAGCTGTTTGCTGACCAACCATTGGCCAAGCAAAGGGGATATAAGCCTGCGCATTTTTCCTTCAATGTTGATGGTGGCCGCTGCGATATGTGCCAAGGTGAAGGAATTCAAAAGATAGAAATGCAGTTTATGGCTGACATTCAACTAACCTGCGAAAGCTGCAAAGGAAAAAGATTTAAGAATGAAGTGCTAGATATTAAGTATCAAGACAAAAATATTGCTGATGTATTAAACCTCACTGTAGAAGAGAGCTTAACCTTCTTTGAAAAACAAACTACTGTTATAAATAAGATCGAACCATTGTTCAATGTAGGTTTAGGGTACATCAGGTTAGGGCAATCATCTAACTCTTTAAGTGGAGGAGAGGCTCAGCGTGTTAAACTAGCAAGCTATTTAGGAAAAGGAAATAGTATCAAAGCTACACATAACCTCTTTATCTTTGATGAGCCAACTACGGGTTTACACTTTCATGATATTAAAAGACTATTGGAGTCTATTAATGCCTTAATTGAGCAAGGCAACTCTGTGATAATTATCGAGCATAATATGGAAGTTATTAAAACAGCTGATTGGATAATTGATCTAGGACCTGATGGTGGCGAAAATGGTGGTAAAGTGATTTATGAAGGAACACCAGAAGACATGAAGAATCTTAAAGACAACCATACAGCACAGTTCTTAAAAGCGAAATTATGAGCAAGCCATAGACATTGCACTTTCTCTTCACTAATAGTAATGGGATGAAATGTGCCGTTCTTCATAAATATGCTAATAACTAGTAATGGTTGGAAGCAAGGAAGCGCCAGAACTAAAGGCAAAATTGCATTAGTTGGTAAACATGTAGTATCGTCAAAATTTTACTTTCTCATCATAGAAAAAATGAGGATGTCAATTATTTGCTCAACAAGCCAGCACAGTCAAGCTATCTAGTTATTAAAAATTTCAGAGGCTGTAGGGAACAACCCGAACGAGGTGAGAAGAACCGCTTAACGAACCCAAGCGCCTTATCTGTTCCGACTTCGGAATACCTTATGCTCGTGAAATTACCATTATTCCTTATTTAATTTGAAGGTATAAACACCATAATCATCGTAAACTTCTAGGGACATATTACTTATACCAATTCTTGTGGCGTTGCTGTAAAAGTTGAATGTCTCACGACGCATATGATCCACAAATTCCAAATCAAGCGTATAGCTTCTTTCGTCTCCATCGTGAAACTGTATTGTATGCAGCGTTAAAAACCAATCTCCACTAAAATACGCATCTAATGAGGCATCATAGTAATCGGCATAACCATCTTCATAAAAAATGATCTCATCCCCTCTATAGTCATCCAAAATATTATTTCTAAAGATTGCTTGATCGCCCTTATAGAATGCCCGATCAAAAAACCAGGTGCCTTCAATCCGATTTTCTCTTCTCTCTAATCTGCCCCTATCGGTACATGAACTGATAAATACTACAATCATTAAAAGGAAAGCTAATTTTTTCATGGCGCTGCCATTTGGTTTCATAAGCACAGGCCAAAAATCAGACCAAAAACAAAAACCGCCCTCATTTTGCTAGTTCCCATACGGAGCATATAACATAAGGCTTAACATATAAAATAAAAGGCCTAGTTTTATACTATCACTTAAATACTAGATATGAGTATACTACAAATTATATTAGCCATCTTTCTGCCTCCTGTTGCTGTACTTCTCGGAAAGGGAATCTCAAGCACTTTCTTTTTTAATGTTTTATGGACCATTTTAGGAGGCATACCAGGGGTCATTCATGCTTTTTGGGTGCTGAGCAAAAAGTAAATAACAATATCATCACGTTCATTCAATTTATCAGTTAAATATTAGATACAAATGTAAAAATATTTGCAAAAAAATGTATTTTTGCTGTACGCTTAAAATGACCATTATGTCTAAAAATGAACTATTCGACAGAATTAAGGACAGGAATTCAAATGAACCGGAATTTCTGCAAGCTGTCGAAGAAGTAATCTCCTCTGTGAGCAAAGTTTTAAAAAAGCATCCTGAGTATCACAAGTTAAAAATTCTTGAAAGAATGACTGAGCCTGAGCGCTTAATTTCATTTAGAATAAATTGGCTTGATGACGAGGGAAATGTACAAGTCAATAGAGGTTACCGTGTACAAATGAACAGTGCCCTAGGTCCTTACAAAGGAGGGCTTAGATTCCATCCCTCTGTAAACCAAAGTATTCTTAAATTTTTAGCTTTTGAGCAAATCTTCAAAAATGCACTTACCGGACTACCTCTTGGAGGTGGTAAAGGAGGCTCAGATTTCGACCCGAAGGGTAAATCGGACCATGAAATCATGCGATTCTGCCAAGCATTTATGGGAGAACTATACAGACATATAGGACCCTTCACAGATGTGCCAGCTGGCGATATTGGTGTAGGTGGTAGGGAAATAGGCTATCTGTTTGGAAGCTATAAAAAGTTGAAGAATGAATTTACGGGAGTGCTTACCGGAAAAGGAGCAGACTGGGGTGGTAGTGCTATCCGACCTGAAGCGACTGGTTATGGGCTAGTATATTTTGCCGAAAATATGCTTGGAAGTGTTAAAAAAGGTTTAAAAGACAAGGTATGCCTTGTTTCTGGAGCAGGAAATGTCGCTCAGTTTACAATAGAGAAGCTTATCCAGTTAGGTGCTAAACCTGTCAGTGCTTCTGACTCTTCAGGCTTTATATTTGATGATGAAGGTTTTAACGAGGAGAAGCTAGCACATATTAAATATATTAAGAATGTTACGCGCGGGAGAATAGAGGAGTACACTAAGAAATATAAAAATGCGCGTTATACGGAAGTAGACAAAGACGCCGAATTTAATTTATTATGGAAAACGAAAGCAGACTGCGTATTTCCATGCGCCACGCAGAATGAAATTAACAAGCAAGATGCACTCCACTTAGTGGCAAGTAAAGTGATTTTACTTGCCGAGGGTGCCAATATGCCTACAACTGCTGAAGCAATCGATATATTACAGGAATCAAACATATTATACGCACCTGGAAAAGCTTCAAATGCAGGAGGAGTCGCCGTTTCTGGACTTGAAATGACACAGAATAGAATGGGTGTATACTGGGGACGTGAGGAAGTTGACGATCGTTTGAAAAGCATCATGAAAAACATTCACGATGACTGTTTGAAAATCGTAAAAGAATATGAGCTAACTGACCATAATTACATGGCTGGTGCAAATATTTACGCATTCCTAAAAGTGGCGGAAGCGATGAAATCGCAGGGAATTATTTAATAGCCTTTCTTGTAAGGAATTAAAATTCGAATTAGTATATTAGACCGTAATTATAAGCTTTCATTAAAATTGGAGGTTTACATACAGATAAAAACATGTTAGAATTATTACTATACTCATTACTTATTATTGGTTGTTCATGGGTTGTTTGGATGGGTGGAAGTCTTTTAGAAGCGTCCTCTGAGAAATTAGCCGAATTCTACGAACTGCCCCCATTGGTCCAAGGGACTATTATTGCAGCAATTGGATCCAGTTTTCCAGAGCTAGCCGCTACTGTGCTAGCCACTTCTTTACACGGAAAGTTTGACTTAGGAGTATCTGCTATTATAGGTTCTGCCATCTTTAACATTCTTGTTATTCCTGGCATATCAGGTATAATAGTTAAGAAAATGCCTACTGACCTTATGTTAATTTATAAGGATGTTCAGTATTACGTAATTTCTGTTGCTGTACTAATGATAGCTTTTGCCTTATCAGTTATTTACTACCCAGTGGCAGATGTACCTGGAGGAACTTATCAATTAGGCCAGATGAATAGATGGATTGCCATAATCCCGATTGTTTTTTATGGTCTTTATCTTTTCATACAAAGCATGGAAACACGTGACTTTAGGAGGTCGATAGAGCGAAAAGAAGTACTAGGAGTCGAGAAAGATAAAATTAAAGTGAGAAAAGAGTGGGGAAAACTAACCCTAAGCTTAATATTGATCATCGCTAGTGTAGAAGGTCTAGTCTCAGGCGCTATTTTCCTTGGTGAATTCTTTAATGTTCCTGACTTCATTTGGGGTGTGACAATAGTAGCAGGTGCTACAAGTATTCCTGATGCAGTTGTAAGTATAAAAATCGCGAGAAAATTTCAGGGATCTGTAAGTCTAGGAAATGTATTGGGTAGCAATATATTTGATCTTTTAGTTGCTGTGCCGGTTGGTGTCTTAATTGCTGGTACTGCAATTGTTAATTTCTCTGTCGCTGCACCATTAATGTTATTCTTAGGTGTTGTTACCATCATCTTATTTGTTTTCCTAAGAACAAACCTCTTTCTACTCAGCTGGGAAGCTGCCGTTTTACTAGGATTATATGGTCTGTTCGTAATTTGGATGATTTTAGAGACGTTCGGTGTGACTTCCTTTGTCATACACCAGTAAATACATTTCAATTAAACCCACAAAAAAAGGCCTCCAACTAAAGTTGGAGGCCTTTTTTTATGTACTGTTGAGTTTATCTTACTTGGTCTTTGCAAATTCTTGATGAAACATTACCACTGTTTCAATACCCTTCAAATAGTTTTCTACCCCAAAGCTCTCATTAGGTGAATGAATTGCATCTGAATTCAATCCAAATCCCATTAAGATACTATCCAAGTCTAATACATCCTTGAATAACGAAACAATTGGAATACTTCCTCCCTCTCTAGTTGGGATCGGTCTTTTGCCCCATATTTTTTCAAATGCAACCTCAGCAGCTCTATAAGCATCCGAATCGGTAGGCGTCATTGCAGGCATACCGCCATGGTGTGGGGTTACTTTAACTTTTACACTTTTCGGTGCTATTGATTCAAAATGCTTCTGAAAAAAGGCTGTTATTTCCTTGTAGTCTTGATTAGGAACTAGCCTCATAGAAATCTTTGCATAGGCTTTTGATGGAAGTACCGTTTTAGCACCTGCTCCTATATAACCGCCCCAGATACCATTTACATCCAAGGTAGGACGAATACCTTGTCTTTCTAAGGTATTATAACCTGCTTCACCATCCACATCGCCAATTGCTAGATCACGCTTAAAGTCCTCTAAGTCGAAAGGTGCTAGGTTCATCTTCTTCCGCTCCTCATTGGTAAGTTCCACTACTTTATCATAAAAGCCTGGTACAGTAACTTTCTTATCTTGATCCTGCAAAGAAGCGATCATACCACACAATATGTTTATAGGGTTCGCTACTGCTCCGCCATAGACTCCTGAATGCAGATCTCTGTTAGGGCCTGTCACCTCCACTTCAAGGTAGCTTAAACCTTTTAGGCTTACAGCCATAGAAGGATGGTCATTGGCAATCATGGACGTATCAGAAATTACAATAACATCTGCCTTCAATTTTTCTTTGTTATTTCTAATAAAAATTTCAAGATTTTCCGAGCCTACCTCTTCTTCTCCCTCAATCATAAACTTTATATTGCAAGGCACTCCACCGTTTTGCATCATCAATTCGAATGCTTTTACATGGATGTACATTTGCCCTTTGTCATCGGCAGATCCTCTAGCGACAATCTTGCCATTTTTAATCACGGGATTAAAAGGCTCTGATTCCCACAGTTCATAGGGATCTGCTGGCTGCACATCATAATGCCCATAAACTAAGACAGTAGGTAAACTAGGATCGATTAATTTATCAGCATATACTATGGGATATCCCTCAGTTGAGCAAATCTCAACATTTTCAGCACCTGCCTTTTCAAATTTTTCTTTTAAAAAGTCTGCTGCTTTCAATACATCTCCTTTGAATTTTTTGTCTGCACTTACACTTGGAATTCGTAGCAAATCACATAATTCGTCAATAAACCGTTGCTTATTGTCTTGTAAATACTGGCTTGTTTCTTCTTTTGTGATCATAAATTATATTTATTTAAATTCTTTAAAATCCATCGTCATCATCTTCCGTAACAGGCGGATTTACAGGCTGTGCTGGATTCGGTGTTGGATTTACGCCCACTGGAACTTCTCCCTCTGCAGAAGGATCCGGTGCCATTTCTAGATAGTATGGTGCATCAATATCATAATATTTTCTTCTATAATCTTCCACGAATGCAATTGTTTCCTCTATATCCCCCGTTAAAAATACAAATTCGCCAAACTTAGCTTTTGCTGCCTTTGATTTCTTCTTGATGAGCTCATTAGCTACTTTGTTTGAAGAGAAAAATATGAGCCTGTCTTCTTGATAATGGAAAAAATACCAGCAAGAAGGAGATACCTGCAAAAACATTTTGAAAGATTCTCCCTCTTCACTTTTCTTAATTTCTGCAAACCCATCAATATTTGCATTAATATCTACTGCTCCAGTATTTGATAAACCCAACTTTCCTAAACTATACCATGCATTCTGTTCAGCAGCCCATTTAAAGTCCACATTTGTTAAAGTAAGCGTATTAGTAAGCTTTGAAGAAAGCGCATGCAATGGCACATATTCTTCAAAAATTACTTCTTCATACCTTTTAGCGACATTGTCACCCGCCACCTCGGCTAACTTAGGTAGCAACCTATCTAAATCCTTAGTTGCCTCAGGTAAGCCTAAGCGTTGCACTACCTCAATCATATCATTTCCTATAATTTGAGTAAATCCATTTGGCAAATCAAACTCTGCAGAAAGCAGTATATTGAATATGAATGCTTGCTCCAAAAGATCGCCTGAACCTGTACCAGCACTTTGAAACTGCGCCTCTTCACGTCCTTTCATAAATTCCAAAGGCCCTTCAAATTCTATCTTTTGGTTTAACTCATCATAGGCAAAGTACTTACCTGCATAAGATGTACCTGCCATTCTAGAGGGGTCTTCAATCACAAACTGCTTTTGTGTAGACTTGAAACTGAGAACACCTTCTGGCTGGAAGAAGTCTGTGTCCTCTTCCGCTCTTTTTTGACTGGTAAATGTCGCATACAGTTCATTGGTGATATTATCGAAATGTAACCCTGCCTGAATAGGATTTCCTAGTTCTGTTACGGCTTGTTTAAAATCGAGTACCACCTCTTTGGCTGTTCCATCATTTTGATATTTGATCCAAGTATCATAATTCGGAATATTTTGTAGGTCTAATTGAATATACCCTTCTAAGTTCAATGCTGGCTTATCCGCATACATGGTTACATCACCTTTATAATATATTCCAGGACTTAGAAGCATTCTATCCCTCGGTAAGACATTACCCGATGATACAGTTCTTAGCTGTCTTTGACCCTTTATAGCGTTGGGTATCGGCTCTAAAGCAAACTCACCCATTTTTATAGCAAAGGTATCGCCAATAGAATTTACATAACGGTAGGTGGCACTACCTTCAAATTTATTACGTGATAAAATATCAATCTCGGCATCATATAAGTTGTGATACCCTGTAAGAGTATCGAGCGTCAGCGTCGCATTAAACAACTTATTTACCCTACCATTCTCCCCTACAACTACCGC
>JBKEFO010000087.1:0-10731 GCA_046709585.1 Marivirga sp. | reverse complement strand
GCTTGAGGATATTGCTCTTGTAATTCGCTGGTTAAGCTCTCATATTTATCAATGCCTGTATAATGGTCTGCTGCATTTACCAAAATCTCCAATCCTCTTCCCGTACCGCAGCCTACTTCAAGAATATTACCTAACACATAGGGTTGAGCATATACATACGCAGCCAATAAGCGCTGATGAATAGGGTTATCTGAGGGAATAGAGTCTGAGGTTATTTCAGTTGTAGTATGCTTTGCCATTATAGTGTATTAGCTAACCTTTAAAGCCTTCTTGATGGATGAAAAGATCGATGATTTAACCTGTGTATCCTTTAAATTTGCAAATATGGTGTCATGATACGCGATATCTTGCTCTTGTTTTACCGTATAAAAATTCGCTGAAAACATCTTTCTATCAGCATTATCAGGACACTCTAGTGGTTTAGTATAACCGTAATAAGCTGTATCCTTTACCTCAAAAATAATCGCTCTGTTAAAACGGCACGAAACGGCTTTCTTACATTTAGAGACACAGTCGTTCCACATCTCAAGGGCACCATTCCATTCCGCCTTCCATGAAGGTGACAGGAACAACTGAAAATTTAGACGGTGTTGAACATCTTTTTCAGGATGAATATTGAAGTCAATGTGTACATCCTCAAAAGACCCTTTTTTTCCTTTTTCAATGCCTACACCATATACATCATCTGTAATAAAGGTGCCTTTTATTCCTGTTATAGCCTCGATAAAGGCTGAGAATTGAGGCTTAGCAATTTCCGTTTTTAAAGCAGAAAAAATATCTGGGTACAAATCAAACCTATCTCCTTCAAGCTTATTCTCATGAATATCTTTCTTCGGATGATTAAAGAGCTCATCCTTTGGAAAGGACTGACTTAATTTCCTCGCAATTTCATCGCTTAGGAAGTTATCTATCATCACATGATGATAGGGTTTTGACCTTTGGTACTCTTCGCGATAACTTTGTATTTGTTGGTTACTAAAATGCTTGTTCTGAATAAATTCCATTTAGGAAATTAGATTTAAGGCGCAAATATAAACTATCTCTTTCTTCTCCACTCTATTATTTAGATGAATTTTATTGCTTTCATCAGGTATTGCTCATTATCTACTATAAATCAGCTTTTTATGGAGCCTGCTTCACAACAAATTAGACTAAAAATAATTCCAATGGTGTCATATTTATTTATGACCAATTTATTCTTGCTATCTTTGTCATTATATAATAACAGCAATCTATTTTATGGCCACATTTCATCAAAAAAATCAATCTCCAGCGAATAAACCTTCCGACAAAGACTTCATCTTTGGCACTAGAGCTGTTATTGAGGCTATTCATTCTGGGAAGGAAATGGATACTATTTATATCCAAAAAGATGTGAGCAATGAGCTTACACAAGAACTAATTGAGGAATGCTTAAAATTAAAGATCCCTTATACCAAAGTACCTGTAGAAAAACTTAACAGGATCACCAGAAAGAATCACCAAGGCGTAGTTGCCCTTATCTCAGCCGTATCTTACGCTTCCTTAGATAACATCATCACTGAATGCTACAGTCAAGGGAGAGATCCATTAATCCTCATGCTTGATAGGGTGACAGATGTGCGGAATTTTGGCGCTATCGCTAGATCAGCTGAGTGTGCCGGAGTAGATGCCATAGTAATACCTTTTAAGGGTAGTGCACAAATTAATTCTGATGCCGTTAAAACTTCGGCCGGTGCGCTTCATCATATACCCGTTTGCAGAGAAAATAATTTAGAGGGCACAGTAGAATTTCTTCAAAAAAATGGACTGCAAGTAGTAGCCTGTACCGAGAAAGGAAAAGACATCATTTATGATACGCCTATGAATCAGCCATTAGCCATTATTATGGGCTCCGAAGAAGATGGCATCAGCAATGAGCTTATCCGAAAGGCCGATTTTTTAAGCAAAATCCCACTTACGGGAAAAATTTCCTCGCTAAATGTATCTGTTGCCTCCGCTTTAGTGATTTTTGAAGCGGTGAGACAAAGAAGCGCTAACTAATTTTTTGGTTTTATATTCAGTTTAATCGGTTCGGGGTTTAAGCGATCTTGTTGTGGTGATAGTGATTGCTCTGGCAAGCTCATTTGATCATTTACAATCGCTTCTTGCTCTATCCTGTATTGCAAAGTGCGTGCATAGGCTTGTCCTTTCTTTTCACCATAGTCAACATAAGCCGCTGCGGCCCAATCTTTGGCACTTTCAAAATCTCCTAACACCTCATATCCTAGCGCTATATTATAGGCCATCCGCCCCATTATCTTGCTGTCATCACTTTTCCTCATACCTGTTTTCCAGCTTGTTATCGCGTCTTCCCAATTATTTACGGAAGCTTGTCTATCTCCTCTGCTGATATAGGTGTTTTTCTTTGGCTTATAATAATAGGTTCTTGATAGGTAAACAGGCATAGGTGCTATTTTAGAAGCATAAATAGCGCCAATATTGCCCCCTAAGGATTTAGTAGCTTGTGATTTTTGAACCATTTTGGACATGGCTTCCTTTAGGCTGGTTGCCGTTGTCTCCCAAGTTCTATTCTCAGAATAGAGGTCCTGGTCTTCTATTGATCGAGCTTGAATATTATACAGGCGGATCCCTATTCTTACACCAGCAATTCCTTCGGCATAATACTCTATGTATTCTTCCTCCAATTCCTTGCCCGCTGTGTCTTTAACAATCCTCGTTTTCTTGCGCTTTCCATTTGTTAAAATAAAATCGCTATCAAAAACCTCCACCGCTAATACCGCATCTGCAGCATTTCTTCTCCCTAAATCTTCCACTATGCGCCAGCTTAGCGGTTCTGGAAAACTTCCTGTTAAAGAATTACCTAACAATCTTTGTGGTTCCTGCTTCACTGTAAATCGGGGAGAATTTCTGAGGTTATTCTGTAATGAAGAGAACAAAGCCAATACACCATCTCTGTCTTCATTGATGCCTTCGCCTGTTAAGATCCCTTCCAATATAGCAAGCCCTTCTTTTTCGTACTTTGTCCGATCAACCAATACCACCGTCTGAATATCGCTAGATATGTTTATGACAGCTGGCCTCATAGAAGTGATGGACACAGATTTCATACAAGCAGAGAATAGGGTGCCTAAAAATAGAAAAAGTAGGAGTCGTTTCATAAATCGTTATTTTTACAATTTGGTAGCATAACGATGCCATCGATTGATATAAATTTATACATTAGCTTTGTGATGAGCACTATGAATATTGAAAATTTCATCCCTACCAATACGATAAGCCTAGATACGGTAGCTTACAATAACATTGAGCTTCATATCTTGCGTCTAGACAACATTCATTCCATTGTTTCAGGGAACAAATTCTTTAAACTAAAGTATAATTTGGAAGAAGCACTTAAAAAAAAACAAAAACAGATTCTAACCTTTGGCGGTGCTTTTTCGAATCACATAGCAGCCACCGCCAATGCTGCTCAACTGATGGGGCTTCAGTCTGTGGGTGTCATTAGAGGTGAGGAAATAAGTAATTCTACCTTAGCATTTGCGCAAGAACAAGGTATGCATTTACATTTTGTAGACAGGGCGAGTTATAAAAATAAAACAAACGACAATTTTCTCAAAGAGTTAGCTAAGCAATTCGGTGATTTCTACTTAATTCCCGAAGGAGGTACCAATGCATTGGCCATTCGAGGTACTACTGAAATTACTAATTTTATTCCTCAACAATACGAGAAAATAGCCTGCTGTGTGGGCACCGGTGGAACAATCGGCGGGTTGATACAAAATGCTGAAAACCATCAGCAAATTCTTGGCTTCTCTGCACTTAAAGGTGCCTGGATAAATGATGAGATAAAGCAATGGGTAAATAAGACAAACTGGTCAGTTAATACAGACTATCATTTCGGAGGCTATGCCAAATGGAAGCCTGAACTAATTTCTTTTATTAATAACTTTTATAAGCAAACAGCTATACCGTTAGATCCTATTTATACTGGAAAAATGCTTTACGGAATTGTTGATTTAGTTAATAAGGGTGAAATTTCAGCTGAAAACCTCCTAATCATTCACTCTGGTGGGTTACAAGGAATTGAGGGTTTCAACCAACGTTTTGGAAATATTATTGAAACCTAATGCCATCAGGTTCAATATGATGTTGCCTTTGTATTTCTTCAAAGCTAGCCTTTCTGACAGCAATTATATGACCTTTGAAAAATAAGTCATGGCCTGCTAGTGGGTGATTAAAGTCCACCATAACACGCAATTTATCTTTAGAAATTATTTTCCCTGACTGTGCCTCCTCAGTATTTTCGTAGCGTATATATTCACCTATAACTAATGTTTCCGCCGTATATCCTTCTTGTTCTCTAAAGTAAGTGACAGGTAAATTCTTTATCAGATGCTCATCTCTTTGTCCATAAGCATACTCTGCTGGCAGTTTAAAATCGAAATCTTCCTGGTTGCTCTTCCCTATTAACTGTTGCTCAAAGTAGGGTAACATTTTCCCCGCTCCTATCAAAAAACGCAATGGATAGTCTTGCCCAGAATAGTCAACCAATTCACCCTCTTGATCGCCTTTCCGAGCATGATAAGAAAGCGTTACAACCGTGTTTTCAGCTATTTCCATATTTACCCAACAGCTATATGTGCTTCTTGTTTATTTCATTGAATTATTAACGCCCTTTAAAACTGAGCATCTTCCCTAAGATTATTCCCTTATTTTCTATAAAACTGATTTCCTCGTCACTCACCTTCTTTACGCCTTCAATGGTAAAAAATGCCTTAGGATTATACATTTTAATGGTGGGGATTAACTCTCTTAGCACCTCCCGCTTCACAACGGTAAAAATGATGTTCACCTTTCCTTCGTTACCTTCAGCATCTATACTGGAATAGCGAAATTTTCTTTCATTAAGATAGGCAACCAATTCCGGTGCAGGCTTTGCTGTGATAACCCGTACTACCACACTACCCAAAGCGAGCTTCTCTTCAATCCACATACCCACATAGGTGCCCATTGCGAAGCCCGAAGCATACGCTAAATAACTCACAGGATTATCAATATGCTTAAATATCTGCCCTATCGCAATCAGCCAAATAATTGACTCGAAAAAACCCAAAAAAGGAGCCATAAAATTCTTCCCCTGCAATACAAAAATCACCCTCATAGTAGCAATAGATACATCTCCAATACGTGCTATGAAGATGAGTATGGGCAATATAACAAAGGCAAAAACCTCCTCAGTAAATCCAAGTTCTGTAAAAAATTCCATAATCAACCAAATAAATAACCAACCACCTCAGCTAGTTTAGTAAAAGCTTTAATTGCAATAGGATACTTGTCCTCATCTATACCCTTCATGCTAAATTTAGAGACGATAATCTCTTCAAAACCTAATTTTGCTGCTTCAGAGATCCTATTTTCCACCCTGTTAACTGCTCTTATCTCACCACCCAAGCCAACTTCCGCTGCCATACAGGTCTTCGAGGAAATAGGAATTTCTTGAAGCGAGGAGATAACAGCCATACAAACAGCTAAATCAATCGCTGGGTCTTCCACGCGAATACCACCAGCAATATTTAGGAATACATCCTGTATCCCTAATCTAAATCCACCTCGCTTTTCTAGTACCGCTAAAAGCATGTTCATTCGCTTGCTATCGAAGCCTGTCGCACTTCTTTGTGGCGTACCGTAAGTAGCAGTACTAACCAAAGCCTGTATCTCTATCAAAAGTGGCCTGTTACCTTCCAATGTTGCTCCAATAGCAGTTCCTGATACATCTCCATCCTTTTGTGAAATCAATATCTCTGACGGATTACTCACTTCACGCAAACCATAGTTTTGCATCTCATAGATTCCTAGCTCATTTGTTGAGCCAAAACGGTTTTTTGTGGTGCGCAATATACGGTAGCTAAGGTGCCGGTCTCCTTCAAACTGAAGAACAGCATCCACCATATGCTCTAAGACTTTGGGCCCTGCAATAGCACCATCTTTCGTAATGTGACCTATCAAGAACACAGGTATTCTATTTTCCTTCGCAAAGCGCATCAGCTCGGCAGTACATTCCTTTACTTGCCCTACACTGCCAGCAGCTGATTCCAACTTCGGAGTAGTAAGTGTCTGAATTGAATCTATCACCAAAATATCTGGCCCTAATTCTTTTACTTCTTTGAAGATATCATTCGTCAAGGTCTCAGTAAGTATAAAACAATTATCCGACTGGTTTTTCATTCGATCGGCTCGCATTTTAATTTGTTGCGCACTTTCCTCACCACTCACATACAAAACCTTCTTATGAGAAAGTGTTAAAGCTATTTGGAGCATCAGGGTAGATTTACCTATCCCTGGTTCGCCACCAATTAAAATTAATGATCCAGGAACGATCCCTCCGCCTAGTACCCTGTTGAGTTCTTGGTCTGGCACGATGATCCGTGGTTCTTTTGAAGCCTCCACTTCTTTGATGGCTATAGGCTTGCTGCTTCCTATTTTACTAGAGACATAGCCTGCACTACTTTTATCCTTCTGAACTGTCTCTTCTACATAGGTATTCCACTCTGAGCAAGCAGGGCATTTACCAACCCACTTAGGAGACTCTGTTCCACAATTTTGACAAAAATAGACGGTTTTAGCTTTGGCCATATTTCAATTTTATAACGGAAAGTTAAGTGATTTTGGCGGCTAAGAAAAAGAAATATAAGCTAGCATTCTCGTTTTATTAATTATTAATGCACTTCGCTATCTCTACTTGCCTTTACTAAGAAAAACAAATTACTTGGAGCTATATCAGTTTTAAAGTCTGATATGAAAATTTGGTTTCATGAAACTACTGGTATGAGTGCAGGTAATTATTATCTCAACTTCCTCAGACCTACATTCCTTCTCCGTTTATTTACCCCCGAGGGGTTGTCAATCGGAGAACGTACTATCTCACCCCCAACAATTTTATAATGCGTACCATACATCTGACTTTCTCCCTGCTCAATGAGCATGTGGTCTCTCATTCTGGCCATATCAGCAGGGTCAGATTCCTTCATCTCAACAGAAATCTCTAAATAGGGAAAATATAATTCTCTTTGGGCAGGATCTTCAGCATTCTGGATGATTAAAAAAAGCGCCTTGTTTGCTTTTTCTCCCACTTCAGAAATTCCTAGCCAGCCATAATCATAAATTAGTTCTTTTACTCTTCGTAAAGCGGTAGAATCAAAACCACTAATTTCCGATTGTAAATCAGCTAAGTTTACTGCTTCCGCATTTTTTTTCATGAATGCTTCTTTCCTTTTTTCGTATAAATAATCTGCGGTATCATTTAATGATTCTAACTCCGCTATCACAGCCGTAAAATTTTGTGCATTAGCTATTGGAGTACATACGAGCAAAAATATTACAACTAGATACCTCATGCTTCCACGATTGGTTGATTGTATAATTTAGCTTGTTTTTTATTTACATCAAAATAGAGTGGATATCCTCTTTGCTAAGGCTTTTGATAAAGCTTTCTTCTGTGCTTATTAAATCTCGTGCTAAATTCACCTTCCTTTCTTGTAGGGCTAGTATTTTTTCTTCGACTGTATTCTTAGTAATAAATTTATACGTAAATACTTTTTTCTTTTGACCTATTCTATAAGCTCTATCTACTGCTTGTTGCTCGATAGCAGGGTTCCACCAAGGGTCTAATAAAAACACATAATCAGCGGCGGTAAGATTTAAACCTAAACCTCCCGCCTTCAGAGAAATTAGGAAGACCTTAATATCTTCATTCTCCTGGAAAAGCTCTACCTGCTTTTGCCTGTCTTTAGTGCTTCCATCCAGGTAAGCAAATTCGATATGACTTCTTTCAAGGTATTCTTTCATGATCGCCAAGTGCTTTACAAATTGGCTGAATACTAGTATTTTATGCCCTTTAGAAATAGCAGAAACCAACATGTGCGTAAAATCTTCCATCTTGCCCGAATCACCAACATAATCCGAATCTACCATTTTTGGATGGTTAGCAATCTGACGGAGTTGTGTTAACCCCTGTAAAAGCAACATTTGCGATTTCTTTAAGCCATTTTTCTCAATATGCTCTAATATCTTATCTCGATAAAAGGCTTTCACCTCCTCATACTTATCCTCCTGCATGGTAGTCATGGTGGAATAGTGAATGTTTTCGATTTTATCTGGTAGCTCTGTAGCTACCTGTGACTTATGACGCCTTAAAATAAAGGGCTTTATTAAAGTCGCTAGCTTCGCAGATTTAAGTTCGTCTTGTTTTTTCTCTATTGGTGTAACAAATTCATCCCTAAAGAAAGTTTTATTCCCTAAAAGACCTGGGTTTACAAATGACATTTGCGACCATAAATCCATAGTACTATTTTCTACAGGCGTACCTGTTAATACTAATCTTCTTCTTGATTTTAGCTTCTTAACAGATTTCGCAATATTAGAGTCGGGGTTTTTGATAGCCTGTGATTCATCAAGAATTATATAATTGAAATAATAATCTGATAAAATTTCAATATCTAATCTAGTAATTCCATAAGAGGTTAATACTAAATCGTAGCCATCAAATTGACTCGCATCTTTAATACGATTTGTTCCTGTATAATTGAATATCTTAAGGTCTGGAGTGAACTTATTCGCTTCATTATGCCAATTATAGATTAAAGAAGTGGGCATCACCAGTAGGTTAGCATTAGTTCTGCCACCTTCTTTCTCAGATTGCAACATGGCCAATGTTTGAACTGTTTTACCTAAGCCCATATCATCGGCTAAACATCCACCAAAGTTGTATGCATTCAGAAATTGTAGCCAATTAAAGCCTGCTCTCTGATACGGCCTTAATTCTCCTATAAAATTGGCCGGCATCGGGTGCTCGTCGATTTCCTTAAAATCGCTCAATTTCGCTAACTTTCTATCCATTTGAACAGACGCCAGATCACTGGTTTCCATCTCTTGTACTAGTGCAAGGTGATGCTTTCTGATCGTCAACTGGTCATCTTCTTCCTCCATAAAGGTGAAAAGCTCTGAATAATCCACAAACCAATGCTGTGGAATTACGGCATATTCACCATTTGGAAGTTTGAACTCGGTCTGCTTGTTCAATATATATTTTCTGAGTTGGACAAAAGGTATTTCATAATCCCCAAATACAACCTTAGCATTAATGTCAAACCAGTCAATTCCTTCTGATATATCAATCGAAATTGAAGAATTACCAAGAAAATACTTCTTCTGACTTATGTTATCTGCTTGTTTTAAGGCTATTGATTGCTCTGCGAGCCAGTCCTTGTGCTTGCTAATCCAGCTAAAAGCCTCCGACTTAGGCAAGCTTATCTTACCTTTTGTCACATCTAAACCTTTAGCAATTATCGCCTGTCTAACCCCTTTTTCTGTTGCTTGCAGCCTTATTAACCTTTTAAATAGGAAGTTATCGCCCTCTTTCTCCATTTTAACAGAAACAGCTGTATCAGTACTTGTGGAGAAGGCATAGTTACCATACTGAAATTTCAATTCAATAAGTAACTTGCCATCTTCAGCATTTTTAGCGCCCTTCTTTTCAGTAGCGAATAAATCTAACTTCCCATTTTCACTACTTGCCAATTCTGATACTTGCAAAAAGGAATGTGGGTCTTCTTGATACGTTTTTATCTCAAAGCCTCTAGCGTAGACATCAAATGATGCTATTAGTGGGGCCACGAATTTCCTGTAATAGTCTTCTTCTACCTTCTTGGGAATCGCTATAAAGTTTTTGTTTAAAAAAGGCTTTAATTTCTTCCCATCCGGATTTTTCTCGAATGAATAAAGCTTATCTTCTATTACAAGCCATGCAGGCTTATTACAAATTAGATAGGCACCACAATATTTAAAATTTAGTTTTTCTCCCTCATGTTTAATTGTTGGGAAATAATGTGTGTTCTCTTCATTTTTTACAAAATGAAATAATATCGATGCTTTTTCCTGTTGGACATGAATCTGCCTCCATGCTGGCTCCCCATCATTCCCCATTTCGAATAACATCCTTGTTCCTACCAATGACAAGATCTCTGAGCGGATTTTTTCTAAGTATCGAGCAATCTCCTCTTGTAGCAATTTATTACCCTTCTCAGCATCATACAATTTTGTAAAGAAATCTGCCGGCTTAATTTTCTTGTTGTAAAATTTTCTCACAACTACATCTTGCTGCATGTTATCCATGAGCTCAATCAGCTTATAATCAGTTGCGTCTAAGCCTTTAGAAAATTCTTTAGCGTTTTTTGAGGAAATATTTTGATGCGCAAATGTTAGCTCTCCTCTTGAGTTTATCTGAACCACAAAGGACTCAAAAATAAAGCCCAAATATTCATGTGCAAAAAGGGAATAAATTATTTGGAAAGGTTGAGTTGTAAAAACCTTCATAAACTTTAAACTTGGCTAAATCGATGTAAATGCTTCAAAAAAAAATAATCAAGAATGAAATTTAGTGAATTAGAATGGTATTTAAGCATCTTAAGCAGGAAAAAGCCTAAAGCTTACTTAACTCATGAAGCTTCTGAGCCTTTATTGCCGGTTGAATAGAAGCTAAAAAGGTAATCACTAAGATGGTTAACATAGTAAAGAGAAAATCTGATGCTATGATCTTCACAGGATAGGCTTCCTGTACGGCAGAAGCCATACCCATAGAAACAAAGCCGTAATTTTGTTGCAACACACAAATTATCAATCCCAATGCTCCGCCCATGAGAGCTCCTCCAAAGGATATTATACTCCCTTCAAACAAAAACACATTACGAATCT
>JBKEFO010000086.1:0-10754 GCA_046709585.1 Marivirga sp. | reverse complement strand
TTATTCCATCAATAATACAAACATTTTTACAATTAATATTCAGTTCACAGAGAGTGTCTCAAATTTTGATCAAGCTGATCTAAGCATCAGTAATGCTACTATCGATAATTTTACGGTAATAGATGGGCTTAACTATGAGTTTGAATTGCTGCCTAATGGTGCAGGAGATATTTCCTTGGATGTTGCAGCAAGCTTAGCGCAGGATAATGTAGGAAATCAAAATACTGCAGCCAGTACAGTCATTGTTTTGTTTGATAATACAGCACCTGTCATACCAACAGTGAATACTTTAATAACTAATAATGTTGTGCCTATCATTAGCGGTACTAACGGCTTATCTGCAGCTCAACCTATAGACGAGACCATTACTTTGCAAATTAATGGGGCAACTTATAGTGTAATACCAGATGCTTCTGGTGATTGGATAATTGATTTACAGAATGATGTTCCTAGTGCTGGTAGCTTAGGTGCACTTAGTGATGGAAATACCTATGAAGTGCTTGTAACTATTACCGATTTTGCAGGAAATGTTAGTGCAGATACTTCAGCAAACGAATTAACAATTGATACGACTGCACCACAAATACCAACAATTACGAATCAGTCCACCAATGACCAAAGCCCTTCACTTGCTGGTACTGCGGAGCCTAGCTCACAGATCACACTTACTTTAAACAGTGTAAATTTTGAAACTACGGCTAACCTGAGCGGTAATTGGTCTATAAATACAGAAACAGCCATTTCCACAGCAGGCGGTCCATTTACGACACTGACTGATGGTACTTATGAGGTGCTTGTAAAAAGTACTGACGCAGCAGGTAATTTTACACTAGACACGAGTAGTGATGAGCTGATAATTGATGCTTCATTTCCTACCTCAGCAACAGTAGATATCTTAATCACTAATAATCAAACGCCCATACTTACAGGTAATAATGGTCTCGGGACTACCCAGCCAGCAGATGAGGTTGTAAAAGTTACCGTAAATGGTGCTACTTATACAGTTATACCTGATGCTAGTGGTAATTGGTCCATAGCTACTCAAACAGATGCACCTAGTAGCGGCACATTGACTATTTTTACGGAAGGAGCTTATGAGGTGTCGGTAGAGGTTACCGATCTTGGAGGGAATGTTTCAACAGACATTAGCTCTGATGAACTAACGATAGACCTTACAGCTCCTGCTATTCCAACCATCAATTCCTTAGTAACGAATAATACCACACCTACCATAAGTGGAAGTGCTGAAGCCAATTCGCTTATTAGCCTTATATTGAATGGTGTTACTTTTGAAACTACGGCAACTATAGCAGGCAATTGGTCAATTGATACAGATAATGACACACCTACTTCAGGTGGACCATTTACAACCTTAAATGAAGGTGTATTTGACATTGTTGTTACTGCTACTGATGTTGCAGGAAATAGTAGTAATGATAGCACAACTGATGAACTGAACGTAGATACAACAGCTCCCAATATTCCTACTGTGGATGCTTTAATTTCTAAGCTTACGAAACCCATAGTAACAGGTACTAACGGATCTACCATAGTTTTGCCTGCTGATGAAGACTTATCAGTAGCCATTAATGGCTCAACCTTTTCTGTGATTACCGATGCTTCAGGAAATTGGGCTGTAGATTTATCTTCTGACTTACCTATGTCAGGAACCTTCAGTGATCTAGGTGATGGCTTTTATGAATTATCCGCTACTATTCAAGATCAAGCTGGTAACTCCTCTAACGATTTGAGCTCTAATGAATTATTGATTGATACTTCTGCGCCTTCAGTACCGACTGTTAATTCAGCAAACACAAATAATCAAAAGCCCATGTTAAGTGGTACAGCAGAAATTGGCAGTAACCTAAGCCTAGTAATAAATGGTGTAACATTTGAACCTATGGTATTAGGAGATGGCAGTTGGTCTATTGATTTAGCTACGGCCTCTGCTGTAAGTGGCGGGCCCTTGGCGGATTTAGCCGAAGGATTGTATGAGATATTGCTTACCAGTACCGATCAGGCAGGAAACACATCTAATGATTCCTCAACGGATGAAATATTAATTGATACTACTGCGCCTGCAACACCCACTATTAATCAGCTTACAACCAATAGCGATTTTCCTTTAATCAGTGGCACTGCTGAGGCAGGAACAAATCTAGTGCTTATTATAAATGCTGTTACTTATAGCTTAGTTGTACCAATTGATGGTGCATGGAGTTTGAATACTCAACCGGCTACCGCCGATGCTGGTGGTCCATTCAATGCATTGACAGATGGGCTTTATGATGTTGTTTTGAACTCAACCGATCAGGCTGGAAATAGCAGTGTTGATACAACTATTGATGAGCTTTTAATCGATACTGTTTCTCCAGTTATTCCAATAATTAACCAACTAGAAACAGATAATACACTACCTATTATCACGGGTACTGCAGAAGCTAATTCAACAATTCGTTTAAGCTTGGATGGCCTTATATTTGAAACAATTACGCTAGGGGATGGTACTTGGTCTGTTAATACAGGAGTAGATACACCATTAGCTGGAGGCCCCTTCGTAAGTTTATCGGATGGTGTTTATGATATAGCAGTATCTAGCTATGATGCTGCTGGGAATGAAAACACAGATAATAGCATAGATGAATTGACTATTACAACTGTTACTTTAGGAATACCCACTGTTAATGTGCTAGAAAGTACTGATGGCTTACCAACGCTCACGGGTACTTGGGATCAAACTAATGCAGATGAATTAAATGTATCATTTGCTAGTCAGTCTTTTGTATTAGGGGTTGATGCTGAATTGACAAATGTTGGAAATCTATGGACATTGGACCTGACTAATTTAACTCAGCCTTTAGCAAATGGCGTATATGATGTGGTTGTATATACAAGCAATGCAAGCAAAAATACAATAGATGCAACTGTAGATGAATTGACAGTGAATATTGTGTTGGTTATTGCTATACCAACAGTGAATGAATTATTGAGTGCCAATGGTTTACCGCTACTTTGGGGTACTTGGGATGAGGTGAATACGAGTATTTTAGTAATTACAGTGGCAAATGTGAGTTATAGTTTATCTGCTAATGCAGAATTGACAACTGATGGATCGGGGAGTTGGAGCTTGGATTTATCAAGTCTTGCTACACCATTGGAAATGGGTGTTTATGATGTGGAGGTTTTTTCCTCTGACACCCAAGGGAATTCAGCGGTAGATAACACCACAGATGAGCTAACTGTTACTATTCCTGAATTAGGAATTCCTACTGTAAATGAAGTAGAAAGTTCTGATGGCTTACCAATAATTACGGGTACTTGGGATCATCTTAATGCTTTAACTTTATTAGTTCGTGTAAATAGTGTTAGTTATAATTTAGCTGCCAATACGGAATTGTCTGCCCAAAATGAGAATTGGACACTGGATTTAAGTCAATTTTCAAGTGCTATGTTGAATGGATCATACGAGGTAGAAGTGAATACTGCTAACAATACTGAAACTACAGTTGACGCTACAATAAACGAGTTATTCGTTAACAATCCACTGCAAGATTTAGATCAAGACAATGTTTTTGACATCGATGAGGACCTCAATACAAATGGTAATTTTGATGATGATGATACCGATGGTGACAACATACCGAATTACTTAGATACGGATGATGACAATGACCAAGTGCCCACTATAGAGGAAGATTACGATAATGATGGGAATCCCCAAAATGAAGATACAGATGGCGACATTATTCCAGACTATTTAGACTTTGATGATGATGGCGATGGTTTAACAACGCTAGAAGAGGATGTGGATCAAAATGGAGACCCAAGAAATGATGATACGGACGGGGATAGTATTCCAGATTACTTGGACCCAATAAATGATGTCACATCAAAAGCAGATTTAGCAATTTCTATGGTCGTATCAGTGGGCCCTTATTTGCTGGATCAAAGTGTTACCTATACTGTTATTGTCACTAACATTGGTCCTGATATCGCAACAGATGTACTTGTAACCGATAGATTGGCAACTAGTTTTGGATTTAGTAGCGCAGAGACAAGTAGAGGTATCTACAATGAGTTAAATGGTAGTTGGCCACTTGGTGAGTTAGCTGTTGGTAGAACAGATACGCTCTCTCTGAGCTTACAATTAGTTGAAAAGGGATTAATAGAGAATACTGCTTCCGTGGAAGGAAATGAGCTTGATGAAAATGTAGAGAATAATGAAGTGCTCATCAGCATTGAAGTCGATGAGAATTTTGAAGTAGGGAAAGGGTTTTCCCCAAATGGAGATGGAATTAACGATACCTGGAAAATTGCGGGCATTGATTTGTTTCTGAATAATACTGTAAAAGTATTTAATAGATGGGGAAATGAGGTTTTTAGTACAAAAGGCTATGATAATAATAGTAACAATTGGGACGGAACGAACCAAGGATCCTTATCATCAGCCAATGGTCGAGTACCTGAAGGAACCTATTTTTATGTTATTGAATTAGAAGCAGGCCTTTCTAAGATGACCGGTTATTTAACCATTAAGAATTAAAGAGACTAATTGATGAAACTAGCTATTAAGTACTGCTTATCCGGCATCCTTATCTTCTTTGTACATTGCCAGCTAATAGGCCAACAACAAGTGATGTATACACAATATATGTTTAACGCAATGGCTATTAATCCTGCGTATGCTGGGAGCCACGATGTATTAAGCATGACTGCGCTACATCGTTCGCAGTGGCTTAACATCCCAGGTGCTCCTATAACCCAAACCTTTACAGCGCATATGCCTATTGAAGAAAAGAATTTAGGTGTGGGATTGCTTGTGATGCATGATAAGATAGGCGTAGTAAATACAACAAGTACCTATGGCAATTTTGCTTACAAAATAGATTTTGAGACAAAAGGAACCTTATCAATGGGTATTTCTGCAGGTATCAATTATTTAAATGCTAACTATAGCACGGTTGACCCTAATGATCCAAGTTTCGCTAATGGAGATGTTCGCTCGGTACAACCTAATGTGGGAGTGGGTGTTTATTATACGACAGATAAATTTTTCGCAGGATTATCCGCTCCGCAAATCTTAGAGTCAACGTTTAACGATACAGAAGGAGAGGGTACGCAATTGTCAAGACACTATTTTGCTACTACGGGCTATTTGTTTACAATCAATCCTATAATTAAGTTAAAACCGCAAATCTTGATTAAGTATGTGGAGGGAGCGCCGGTTTCATTTGATTTAAATGCCTCTGTATTGTTGAAGGAGATGTTATGGGTAGGATTATCGTATCGATCAATGGCCTCGTTGGATGGGCTTATACAATTTCAGCTTAACAACAGTTTTTTATTAGGCTATTCCTATGATTTCTTTACTACTAGTGGGTTAAGAGGTGTCAATGGTGGTTCACATGAAATAATGCTAAATTATAGATTGTCATTAAAGAAGGGTACAAAGCTTTTAAGCCCAATTTATTTTTAACAGTTAGTAGGTTAAAAGAGTAGTCAGCTTAATGCTTTTTTTGGGTACCATTTTTACCTTCCTGTGGATTTAAAAAGATGCGTTGTGTATGCTAAATCAATGTCTTCATGTCTAGCAAATTCTTCCAATATATTTTCCCATATCGCATGCTCCGTTTCTCTGCGCTTTTTAGGTAGCGTTAGATAACGCAATGACAACTGTACACCACTTTCTTTTACCGAGGTATAGACAATTGGCGTTAACTTACTGTAAAAGATCATGAATTTCTTAGAAGCTTCCAGTAGCCTTCGCTTGGCAGCGAAAGATAATTCCTCAGCATGCTTGTTAACAATTTCTTCTTATAGACTTTTTGCTAGCTTCCAATTACTCTCAAAGGTGATTAATACGGCTAATTCATTCCATACATGACTAAAGCCTTGATCGTAATTTGCTTGACTTACTCTAAATACTTCACCGTTTGGAACATGAATAATTCTCCCTGTACTTTGGTCTGATTCTACCCAATTGCCAATTTCATTGATAGTAAATTGAAAAAACCGTATATCAATGACATCACGGGCTACACCACCAATTTCAATTCTATCACCAACGATGAATGGTTTTCTGATGACGATGAACAGCCATGCTGCCACATTCACAGTGGGCACCTGTAAGGCAATTGCTAAACCTGCACTCACTAAGTCTAGGAAGGTACCTATGGAATCAATTTTGTCAATCCATACAATTATAAGATAAGTAACAGCAATACGTAGTACGCGTTCTTTACACCGTTTTTCCAAAAATAGTGGCCTTTGACGTCTTCAAATGCTCTGAAAATTAAATGTAAAGCAATGAATCTTATGACAATTAATGCAAATATGGACACAGTGGAGTAGAAAAACTTCAGTTGAAGATCAGGACTAATCTTTCATTTATCTTCTATATATTGCATTAATTCGACCAACATACGCTCTTTTTCTTTTATTTGAAATTGTTCAAAAACTGTTAAAATCGCTTCAAGGCTAAGTTACTAATGTGGTCACCTATCGCTAGCGAAGAGGTTGCAGCAGGGGAGGGTGCATTGCATACATTAATAGCATTTTCTTCTTCTAAAATAAGAAAGTCATCAATTAAGCCACCATTTCTGTCGCATGCTTGCGCTCTTACCCCTGCACCACCAGGAATGAGGTCACTTTCAGTTATGTCAGGCATCAATTTCTGTAAGGCTTTTGTGAAAGCGGACTTAGAAAAGGATCTATACATTTCTCCAAACCCAGTCTTCCAATATTTAGCAGCTACCTTCTGAAAACCAGGCCAAGCTAAAGTCTCTCCTAGCTCCACTAAATTAAATAATGATTTTCGATATCCTTCTCTTTTAAAGGCTAATACAGCATTAGGGCCTGCTTCAATACCACCATTAATCATGCGGGTAAAATGTACTCCCAAGAAAGGAAAGCTTGGATCAGGAACTGGATAAATTAGGTTCTTTACCAGATACTGCTTCTCTGGTTTTAGCATATAGTATTCACCTCTAAATGGGATGATCTTTAAATCTAGCTTACCGGATGTTAGTTTTGCTATTTTATCAGAATATAGTCCAGCGCAGTTGATAACTAACTTACACTGGTACTGATCATTCCCCGTAATCACCAAGCTAATACCTTGGGCTGTTGTAATATTTGTTACCCTTTCATTTAATATAATGTCTCCACCTAATTCTTGAAACTTCTCGGCATACTTTAGTGCTACAGCAGTATAGTCAATAATTCCTGTCTGTGGTACGTGTATGCCTCCAACTCCATTAACGTAGGGTTCATATTCTTTCACCTCATCACCTACTAATCTTTTTAAGCCTGTTAGTCCATTTGCAAGCCCTCTTTCTTCAATAGTTTTCAAGGCCGCTAGCTCATTTTTGTTAGTTGCTACTATTATTTTACCACATAAATCATAAGGAATACCTTCTTCATCACAGAACTGTAGGAGTTTATGATAGCCATCAATACAATTTTTTGCTTTTAAACTCCCAGGTGTATAATAAATGCCTGAGTGAATCACGCCACTATTATTTCCTGTTTGGTGTAGCGCTAAGCTGCCCTCTTTCTCTAGAAGCAATACTTTTCTATCAGCCTGTTTTTTCTTTATTTCATAAGCCGTGGCTAGACCAACTATACCACCTCCAACTATTATGATATCATAACTTTTCTGCATTGCTTTCAAGCTTAATCGTTTTAAAGTAATTTATTAATCTACAATTACTAAATAGTAATTTTTCTTTCCTCGCTGTACCAAGATGTATTTTTCTTGCAGGAGCTTAAAGTCTACTGTAGCACCTGGGTCTTCAATCTTATTTTTATTTACACTAACGCCACCGCCCTGAATCATCTTTCTAGCCTCTCCTTTAGATTTAAAGATGATGCCCTCCGTGGTCTCAGCTAGAAAATCTGTTACATTTTCGACCACATTCAAGGATTCCGTTTTGACCCGTACCTGCGGGACACCTTCGAATACTGATAATAGGGTTTCCTCATCAATTGAAGCCAATTCCTCCGTTGTTGACTTACCAAATAGAATCGAAGACGCCTTTAGCGCCTTATCCAAGGCTTCTTGAGAATGAACCCTCACTGTCATTTCTTCAGCTAAAGCCTTTTGTAATGTTCTCAAGTGTGGTGCTTCTTGGTGCCCTTTTTCTAGACTTTCAATCGCCTCCTGATTCATGGTACTAAAGATCCTAATGAAATTACTCATATCTGAATCAGACGCATTTAACCAAAATTGATAAAATTTATACGGGGACGTTTTTTTAGGGTCTAACCAAATATTCCCACTTTCAGTCTTACCAAATTTAGTTCCGTCAGATTTTTTGATCAACGGAGTTGTCACGGCATATGCTTCACCTTGCACCATTTTCCGAATCATTTCGGTACCTGTGGTGATATTACCCCACTGATCAGAACCACCCATTTGTAGGCGGCAATTTTCTGTTTTGTATAAATGTAAAAAATCATAGCCTTGCACCAACTGATAGGTAAATTCAGTAAAACTCATGCCTTCACTAGATTCAGATGAAAGTCGCTTTTTTACCGATTCTTTAGCCATCATATAATTTACAGTTATATGCTTTCCTACGTCGCGAATAAAGCCCAAGAAGCTGAAATCCTTCATCCAGTCATAGTTATTAACCAGCTTAGCAGCATTGGCGTGTTTTTCGTTAAAATCGAGAAACTTCATAACCTGTTTCTTAATGCCCTCTTCGTTGGCCCTTAAAGTTGGCTCATCTAATAGATTCCTTTCCTTTGATTTACCGGAAGGATCGCCAATCATACCTGTTGCCCCGCCTAATAAGACGATAGGTTTATGGCCGGCATCTTGAAAGTGTTTTAACATCATGATGCCTACCAGGTGTCCAATATGTAGTGAGTCAGCAGTAGGGTCTATTCCTACGTAGGCAGAGGTGAGTTCTTTTTCTAGCTGTTTCTCTATACCTGGCATCATATCGTGGATCATGCCTCTCCACTTCAATTCGGAAATAAACTCTTTTTGCATACTATATGTCGCTTTTTATGTCTGATAGCTATTTATCTACGCAAATATAAAAGGCATTTAGGTTAATAATAATTCCTATCGCCTATTTGCTAAAATAAATTTCAATTACTAAATCAGCTATATAATTTTAGCAATTGCATTTGAAAACTTATCTTCGCATCAAACAGCGTATAGCACATGGCTAAATCAGCAGATCAAATATTAAGCGACTTAAAGACTAATAACTATGCTCCCGTCTATTTTCTTCAAGGAGAGGAGCCCTATTTCATTGACTTAATCAGTGATTATATTGAAGCTAATGCGTTAGAAGAGAGTGAGAAAGGGTTTAATCAGAGAATACTCTATGGCAAGGATGTTAGCTTAGGTGATGTGATCTCTGCAGCAAAAAGTTTTCCTATGATGGGTCAGCGGCAGGTAATTATTGTGAAGGAAGCACAAGAACTAGCGGAGCTGAAAAAGAGTGGAGATATGGCTGTCTTCGAACACTATTTACAAAGCCCACAGCCATCAACGGTCCTAGTTTTTGGTCACAAGCACAAAAAGCTTGACAAGAGGAAGAAAATTACCAAGGCTTTAGAGAAACATGCTGTTTTTTTGGATGCTTCAAAAATTTATGAAAATAAGGTGCCTGAATGGATCGGCCAATATGTGAAGGCCAGAAGGCACACTATTAACAGGCAGGCTACGCTGCTACTGACAGAGTATATTGGTAATAACCTAGAGCGCCAGTCCAACGAGATAAATAAAATAATAATTAATTTTAGTAAGCCTACCGAAATTACTGAAGCCCACGTACAGCAGTATGTAGGGATAAACAAAGAGTATAATATTTTTGAGTTACAAAAGGCGATAGTACAAGGCAATCCACTCCAAGCGAACAGAATTATCCAATTCTTTGCTGCAGACCCTAAAAACCATCCTGTGATACTAACTATTGGTTTTCTAAATAGCTTCTTTAATAAGTTGTTGTTAATTCACCACCATCCCGATAAATCAGATAGCGGAATAGCACAAGCGGCAGGAGTGCCACCTTATATCGCCAAAGAGTATTTACAAGCAATAAGAAGGTTTAACCTCCAAAAAGTATTGCAAAATATACAATTTATTTATCAGGCAGATTTGAGTAGTAAAGGAATAAATGCTACTGTTGATGCTAACCAATTAATGCGGGAGTTATTATTTAAATTAATGCATTAACATAAAAATTATAATAAATCATCCTTTAAGCTGTTAAAGGTTCAATTGATAAGTCATGATGTTTAGAAGGATATTTTATTTTTTAACCTTATCTGTAATTTTTCAGATTCATGTAAATGGTCAGAACAGAGCAGTTAAGCAAAGTACATTAATGCAATTTGAGCAAGCTATGGAGTTGTTCAATGATCAGCAGTATAATGCTGCTCAAAACCTTTTTGAACAGTACTTAAGTACTATAACAGCTGATATAAATAAGCCATTAGCGGCTTATTATAGTGCTATGTCATCCATTTATCTTTTTCACGAAGACGGTGAAAATCAAGTTAAAAGATTTGTTGACAGTTACTCTTTTCATCCTAAGGCACGTGAGGCTTATTTTCGCTTAGGAAATTTTTATTATCAGCAGAAAAATTATGCGAAAGCAATCCAATATTATCTGCTAACGCAACCCGAATTGCTTAGTAAAACAGATATGCAAGATTATCAATTTAGAGTAGGATACGCCTATTTTAGTAGGAGAGCATTCGAGGAGGCACAACCTTTTTTTAGTAGACTAAAA
>JBKEFO010000085.1:0-10768 GCA_046709585.1 Marivirga sp. | reverse complement strand
TATATAGATGCTGATAGAGTGGGTATCTGGGGCTGGAGCTATGGAGGCTATATGGCTGGTAATGCTATCTTAGATGGCCATGAAGTATATGCTGCTGCAGTTTCAGTAGCGATGGTTTCCAACTGGCGTTTTTATGACACCATTTATACCGAGCGTTATATGGACACCCCACAGAATAATCCTGATGGTTATGACGACAATTCTCCATTGAGTAAAGTAGCGCAATTAGAAGGTAAATATTTGGTGGTGCATGGTACGGGTGATGACAATGTGCACGTACAACACAGCATCGTATACCAAGATGCGCTGCTGGAGGCAGGTAAGCAATTCGATTTATTTTATTACCCTGATAGAACACACGGGATTGGCCAGGACGGCGCAAGACCTCATTTATTTAAAATGATGACCAATTTTTGGTTAGAGAATTTATAATTCATTCAAGAACAGTAAAGCTAATTTTATGCAATACAAAGCAAACGACCCTTCTTTAAAATCATGGGTTAGCATCCCTAAAGAAAGTGATTTCCCTATTCAGAATTTGCCCTATGGTATATTCTCAACAGCCAATAAGTCGCCAAGGGTAGGAGTAGCAATTGGCAACCAAATCCTCGATTTAACAGAAGTGCAGTCTGCTCAACTTTTTAAAAACATAGATTTGCCAGAGCGGATTTTTGATCAGCCTACCTTGAATGCTTTTATGGACTTAGGTAAAAAGCTTACTGTAGCTGTACGAGAAAGAATTTCTGAGCTCCTGCAAGAAAGTAATCAGGAGCTACAAGGGAACAATCAGCTAAAAGACAAGTCACTAGTACTCCAAGAGGAGGCTACGATGCATTTGCCAATAAAAATTGGCGACTATACAGATTTCTATTCTTCGGAATCACATGCGACCAATGTGGGTACTATGTTCAGAGATCCTGACAATGCTTTATTGCCCAACTGGAAACATATTCCGGTAGGATATCATGGCAGGGCTTCTTCGATTGTTATATCAGGCACCCCACTGCATAGGCCTAATGGGCAGACAAAAGCACCAGATGCTGTAGCGCCTTCTTTCGGTCCTTCTCAAAGGGTAGATTTTGAGCTTGAAATGGCTTTCATTACCTGTGGAGGTAATGTGTTAGGGGAGCCTATCAGTACTAAAGATGCAGCAGATCACATTTTTGGCTTTACCCTTTTTAATGATTGGTCTGCAAGAGATATGCAGGTATGGGAATATGTGCCATTGGGCCCGTTCTTAGCCAAAAGTTTTGGCTCTAATATGTCGCCATGGATAGTGACTTTGGAAGCCTTAGAGCCTTTTAAAGTCGCAGGACCAGTGCAAAAGCCTGAGGTATTTCCTTATTTAAAATTTGAAGGCGATTATCACTTTGATGTGCAGCTTCAAGTAGCGATCCAGCCAAAGGGTTCAGAAGAGAAAGTAGTCAGTCATTCTAATTTCAAGCATATGTACTGGAATGTGGTGCAGCAGCTAGCCCACCAAACGGTAAATGGCTGTAATACCAATACAGGCGATCTATATGCTTCAGGTACTATTAGTGGCCCAGAGGAGGGAAGCTTTGGTTCAATGTTAGAGATTGCATGGAAAGGCACCAAGCCTGTTGCTATGCCTGATGGTAGCGAGCGTAGGTTTATCCATGACCATGATACCGTGATTATGCGTGGCCATGGAGCGCGCAATGGTGTGAGAATAGGCTTCGGTGAAGTGAGGTCTGAGATACTGCCAGCAAAAGAAGTATAAAAAATTAATGAATTTTGGGCTGTTATGCTTGTAGATTTAAACACAAATCTTTAACATTGCACTCCTAAATAAAGTATATAGTTCACTATGTATTTTTAGGGCCTATAGCTCAGTTGGTTAGAGCACTTGACTCATAATCAAGTGGTCCCTGGTTCGAGTCCAGGTGGGCCCACTTTAAGCCTGACGAAAGCGTCAGGCTTTTTTTATTTGTAGCCATTGCAGTATTCTTGTTAAATAAATGAAGAGTGAACTATTGTCCTGGGATCAATCTGAAATTGTTTGCGCACTCTTTTAAGTAAACCTTGGCTATATACACGCTTATGAACATCTTTGTGGCTTAAACAAACTATTTTGGCTACACAAAAAATTAAAGTGCTTTTATTTGATCTAGGAGGGGTTATTATTGACCTTTTCCCTGAACGTACCATTGCTTCTTTTGCTCAACTTGCAAATAAAACAGAAAGAGCGGTAGCAGATGCTTATGAAGGTGCTGGCATTTTTCAGCAGCATGAGAAAGGACTTATCGGTAATGAGGAGTTCCGTGCGGAAATACAACAACACTTTGCGTTTTCTGCCGATAGTAGCGCATTTGATACGGCTTGGAATGCTATGTTAGGTGATATTCCTTCCGATATTGTAGCGTCTGTTGAAACTTTAAAAACAAGGTATAAATGCTGTGTCTTGAGCAATACCAATGCTATTCATGAAAAGGCTTTTCATCAAATATTGGCCAAGCAACATGGCTTGCGGCACCTCAACGAACTTTTTGATAAGGTATATTTTTCTCATGAGCTGAAGGAGCGAAAGCCTGATGAGGCCATATACCTAAAAGTAATCAGTGACCTAGGGTTAAAAGCTGAGGAGGTCCTGTTTTTAGATGATTCAGAAATAAACATTGCTGCTGCTAAAGCCGTTGGAATTCAAGGACTCTATATTCCAAGAAACGGAGGATTTCAAAATTTATTAAAGGCCTATTTGAAAGCATGATAGAGAAGAATGCAGCTTACTACACCAAAAAACTGGTATTATTTATCTTAACTTTTATCTGTACCACCCTGTCTGGTTCAGAGCTTATTACAGGAAAATCACTGTTTTTTACTGAAGGTTATGGATGGGTAGATTTTTTTGAAGGCATGCCTTATGCTATTTCATTCCTTTTCATTCTTACAGTGCATGAATTTGGTCATTATTTTACCGCTAAGTATTATAAGGTAGAGGTGACTTTACCCAATTATATTCCTGGCTATTTACCAGGTTTTTCATTAGGTACTTTTGGTGCTTTGATTAGAATCGTAGGTCCCATAAGGTCCAGAAAGCAATATTTCGACATTGGCATTGCAGGGCCGCTTGCTGGTTTTGTTGTAGCAGTAGGTATTTTGTTCTATGGTTTTACACATTTGCCAGAGCCTGAATACATCTTTGAAATCCATCCTGAATATGCTGAGTATGGCCTTGGTTATGCAGACCATGTCTATGATCAAATGGAGGAGGGGGCAATAATGATTGGTAACAACCTGCTTTTTAGCCTTTTTGAGCAATATGTTGCCGACCCAGCAAAGCTGCCTAATCACCACGAAATCATGCATTACCCATATCTTTTTTCTGGCTTTCTCGCATTGTTCTTTACAGCATTAAACCTCATCCCTATTGGTCAATTAGATGGAGGACATATACTTTATGCGCTTATAGGAGTCAAGAAGCATCGGAAGGTAGCTACAGTGCTCTATCTCATCTTCACTTTTTTTGCTGGCTTAGGCTTGG
This sequence comes from Marivirga sp., assembly GCA_046709585.1. Lineage (GTDB taxonomy): Bacteria > Bacteroidota > Bacteroidia > Cytophagales > Cyclobacteriaceae > Marivirga. The sequence goes on along the minus strand of JBKEFO010000085.1, from coordinate 7,266 downwards.
TAAGTGTCACCACACCAATGGACGACTTGCTGCTCTATTCAGTAGCTTATGTTGGCTTTTTGTTTTTCTCTTTTCGAGGCTTAGGCTTTAATAAGCTAAATACGCTCTTGGCTGCTGTTGCTATGTTTACGGTGCAATTCCTAACTTCATTGGTGTTTTATGACGCAATGGGCTTCTCAGGCTATCTCTTATTCGTATTACTATTGGGTAGGTTTGTCGGAATTCGTCATCCTATTACGATTGATGAAAGGCCGCTGTCACAGGGTAGGAAAATTATGGGCTGGGTAGCCTTAGCTATTTTTATTTTGTGCTTTAGCCTTAATCCATTTATTATTGCCTAGCAGCATTATGGTTGTTTTATTAAAAATCGTTTTAATAAAGCCGCATTGCATACTTCTTTTACTATTTTTACGTTCGTACAATTTTAAAGTGCATAGCATAATTCATGTCTATTAAGGTAGAAAATGTCATCAAAGTATTTGGGCAGCAGAAAGCAGTAAATAATATTTCCTTTGAAATTGCGCAAGGTGATATCGTAGGCTTTTTAGGGCTGAATGGTGCAGGTAAGTCTACCACCATGAAAATGATTACAGGCAGCTTGCCACTTACTGAGGGCGAGATTTATGTGAATGGCTTGCCTGTAAGTACAGCCTTAGAGCAGATTAAGGCACAAATAGGCTACCTTCCGGAGCATAACCCCTTGTACTTAGATATGTATGTGCATGAATTTCTGCAATTCTGTGGTAAGATCTATGGTATTAAGGGTAAAGCCCTCAAGGATGCGGTAGCAGAGATGGTGGAGAAATGTGGCTTAACTAAGGAGCAAAATAAAATGATCGGGGCCTTGTCTAAGGGCTATCGTCAACGTGTAGGACTGGCGCAAGCACTACTGCACAACCCTTCGGTATTAATATTAGATGAGCCTACTACGGGCCTAGACCCAAACCAAATAATTGAAATCCGTGAACTGATACAATCCATCAGTAAGGACAAAACGGTTTTGTTGAGTACACATATTATGCAAGAAGTGCAGGCCCTTTGCAACAAAGCTATTATCATTAAAAATGGTAGCATTGTGGCTAATCAACAGGTATCTGAATTGACTACCGAAACGGAGACTTTCATGATTAAGGTGGAGCTAGAGAAGCCTGCTTCGCTAGAGAATTGGGAGGATAAGGAATTTATTACTACTGTAAAAAAGGTGGATGAACTTACTTACCTTATCCAAGCAGAAAAAGACATGCGCAAAGAAATGCTTCAGTGGGCCGCTGCAGAATCCATCGATTTGGTGGGAATAGCACTCGAAAAAGGAAGTATGGAGGCAGTATTCCAAAAATTAACGAAAGACTGATTGAGCTGATTTATGTGGAGTATATATTTTAAAGAAGTAAATAGTTTTCTCAATTCCCTCATTGCCTATCTGGTAATGACGGTATTTTTGGTAACCATGGGGCTCTTGGTGTGGGTATTTCCTGATACCAGCATCTTCGGTTATGGCTATGCCGATATGGGTGTTTTTTTTAATATGGTTCCCTTTGTCTTTATGTTCCTGATACCTGCCATTACTATGCGGTCTTTAGCTGAAGAGTCAAAGTCGGGCATGCTCACTTTACTATTAACCAAGCCGATAAGCGAGGCCAAATTAATCATCGGTAAGTTCTTTGCCGGCCTGAGCCTAGTGATAGTCACACTGCTGCCCACATTGGTCTATTATTTCTCTTTAAGTTATCTTAGTAGTCCGGTAGGCAATGTAGATGCTGCAGGCATATTTGGTGCTTATATTGGTTTACTCTTCTTGGCTTCAGCTTATACCGCTATCGGTATATTCGCCTCTTCAATGTCAGAAAATCAGATCGTGGCTTTTATCATCGGCCTATTTTTTAGTTTTATCTTTTTTATGGGCTTCAGTGCAATTGCCAACCTTGCTGTCTTTGCTGGTGACAGTACTTCGCTAGAGCAGCTAGGTATGCAGTTTCATTATGATGCCTTGGGCAAGGGAGTGATAGACCTGCGTGACGTGCTCTACTTTTTATCGTTAACTACCCTCTTTATTTATGCTACTTATTGGGTTCTAAAATTGAGGAGATGGAATTCTTAAAGAAAAAGACACTTACCTACACCCTCAGCTTTTTGGTGCTTATTGCTACCATCATAATGGTCAACTTATTGGCAAGGCACATCATTGTACGGTACGACCTGACGGAAGAGAAACGCTATAGCATGAGTGAGGCTACCCAAAATTTATTGGGAGAATTGGACGAGCCTGTTTATGTGGAGGTCTACCTAGCAGGAGATATTAATGCAGAGTTTGCTAGATTGCAGACAGCCATTCGACAGACCTTAGATCAGTTTAAAACCTATGCCAGGGGCAATATTCAATATAAATTCATCAATCCCGATGCGGCTACCTCAGCCAATGCAAGAAATGAATATTACCGGGCCTTAATAGAAAAGGGAATTCAGCCGACTACTGTTTACGATAATGCTGACGGCAAGAAGTCACAGAAGTTGATCTTTCCGGGGGCGGAACTCATTTACAAAAACAGATCGCAAGGGGTGATTTTATTAAATGGCAACAATGCTTCTGGCGCGAAAGAAGCGATCAACCAGTCGATAGAAGATTTGGAGTATCAGCTGGCTATCAGCATCAAAAACTTGATAAATACGGAACAGAAGAAAGTAGTCCTAATCCAGGGGCATGGTGAGCCGAAAGACGCAACGCTTTACGGCTTATCGGAAACGCTGAAAGATAAATTTGAGTTAATGGCCTTGGAAGATTTAAGCCTATTGAATGAGTTTGATGCAGCCATTTTTGTAAAACCGACACAAGGCTTTAGTAATACCGAATTGTACGACATTGACCAATATATCATGAGTGGGGGCAAGACCTTGTTCTTCTTGGATGGCCTTGATGTGAGTGTAGATAGCATAAAAGAGTATGGTACCATGGCACTTCCGATGGATTTTAATTTGGATGAACTGCTATTTAAATATGGAGTAAAGGTAAACGACAACATATTGCAGGATGTAAACAGTGGCAATTTCCCAATAGTTACAGGTAATTTAGGTGCTGACGCCAATATTCAATTGATGCCATGGCCTTATTATATCATTTTTAACAAATATGCCAAGCACCCTATTACCAATAGTCTCAATGCAGTATACGGTAAATTTGTAAGTTCACTAGACACTTTAGCTAGTAGTGGTGTAAAGAAAACACCTTTGATTTTCAGCTCAAACTACAGCCGCACACTTCAGGGGCCAGTATTTATTAACTTCGAGAGTCTAAAAACGGACATGAAGCCTGAAAACTTTAACCAGCCGAATATACCAGTGGCGTATTTGTTGGAAGGTGAGTTTCCTTCTGCTTTTAAGAACAGATTGGCTCCTAAAAATAGAGACCGTCAGCAACTTAAACGGAAAAGTGGTGCAAATGCTATTATAGTCGTGGGAGACGGAGACTTTGTACTCAATACTATCGATAAAAAGAATAACAAGCCTTTTCGCTTGGGTTTTGATCCATATGCGCAACACCCATCGCCTTTCGCTAATGATCAATTGCTGCTAAATATGCTTAATTATCTTTTAGATGATGAAGGGCTTATTATTTCAAAAAATAAGGATTATAAAATTAGACCGTTGGATAAGGTGAAGGTAAGTGAAGATAGGTTTTGGATTCAATTGGTAAACGTGGCCTTGCCCATTCTTCTGATTTTGAGCTTCGGATTGACTAGGTATTACTGGAGAAAACGTAAATATGCAAACTTTAAGTAAGAGTGAAACAGCAAAATAAAAATATTGTCCTCCTCATAGTGTTAGCTGTTTTGGTAGCTGCTTGCTTCTGGTCTATGCAATTTAACCCTTACCAGCGATCGAGTTCACAGCGCGATATAGCTATTTTTAGTGTGGAAAATGCTGTTGAAAATTTATCTAAAGTAGTTTTTATTGGGGCGAAATTCGAGAATAAACTAGTAAGAACAAATAAGGGATGGACAGTAAATGATAGCCTATCATTAGACCCTGCCATGCAGCAGGTGCTAGTGGCGCTCTTAGAAAAAGTGGAAGTACAGCGGGTAATAGAGGGGTCAAAGGCTACTGAAATTCTTCAACAGCTTGCCGATACTGGCGTACAGGTGAAATTATATGCCAATGAGCAGTTGATAAATGAATTTACCGTTGGCGGGAACCCCAAACAGGTAAGTACTTATTTTGGGAAAGAAGGGAAGGCGTATCTCATGCAACTTCCAGGATATGAAAGCTATGTGGCGGGTATGTTTGAAGTGAAAACATTAGACTGGAAGAACAGGAGTGTTTTTAATGGTACTTGGCAAGATGTCGTTAGTTTAAGTTTACAGTATGCAAATGGTGACTCTTTGTATTTTCAATATGAAAAGGGGCTTGTCAAACTCCAAAATAGGACAAATGCCGACAGCGTAAAGGTGATGGATTATATAGAAACCTATAACTACTTTTATGTAGATCAGTATTTACCTGCAACGCATGAAGCAGTTCGAAAAGTCAAAGGCTTTGATGTGGCTGGATCAATTACGATCAAGGCGCTAGACACCCAAAAGGATTTAAAAATGGAGTTCTTTACTCATCCAGAATTTAATGCCGTATTAGTGCGTATCAATGGAAAAGACTGGGCTGGGATTCAAAAAAATAGATTCACAAAATATTTTCCAGAGGTGTCACACTTTTTAAAGGATTGATTTTTGGAAAAAGGAGCTTTATGAGTCTATATAATATTTGCTTAATCGTTGAATAAGTATAGATTTGCAATTTAATTTTTACCTTTGTTACAGTTATTGTGATTATAACCCATTTGGAATAATAAGCAAGACCGCTTTACTTCCAGGTAAACAAAAAACATTATGAAATTTATAGTATCCTCCTCTGCACTATTAAAGCAAATCTCAGCCATCAATGGTGTGATTACCAGCAATCCTGTAGTGCCTATTTTGGAAAATTTCCTTTTCGAAATTCAGGATGGCTTATTAACCATTACTGCATCTGATTTACAAACGTCGATGATTACTGAGATAAAGGTAGAGTCTTCGGAAAATGGAAGTATAGCTGTGCCAGCTAAGATATTATTGGATACTTTAAAAAACTTACCGGAGCAGCCGGTAACATTATCTATAGATGAAGAAACGTACAGCATAGAAATTAGCTCCGACAACGGACGTTATAAGTTAGCAGGTGAAAATGCTACTGACTTCCCTAAGGTGCAAGAAGTTGAAAATCCTGATACAGTAGATGTCTCTGCGGATATATTGTCTACAGCCATCAACCATACCATTTATGCTACTAGTAATGATGAGTTACGGCCAGCCATGGGTGGTGTATATGTGAAGTTTGATGAAACCAACACTACTTTTGTAGCAACTGACGGTAACCGTTTAATTCGTTACAGAAGGGTAGATGTAGCCTCTGATTCAGGTACTGGAATAATCATCCCAAGAAAAGCGCTAACACTGTTGAAAAACTGCCTGCCTTCAGAGAATGTGAATGTAGCGGTAGAGTTCAATATGTCTAATGCTTATTTCAAGTTCAACAACATCAAAATGATTTGTAGACTTGTTGATGAGCGCTTCCCAGATTATGAAAATGTAATTCCTGCAGCCAACGATATCAAAATGACTATCAACCGTCAGGAATTCATGGCTTCCTTAAGAAGAATCAGCATTTATGCGAATAAAACTACCCACCAAGTAAGATTAAAGATCTCTGGAAGTGAATTGCAAATATTCGCAGAGGACTTAGATTTCTCTAATGAAGCGAATGAGATTTTAGCTTGTGAGCACCAAGGAGAAGATATCGAAATCGGCTTCAATGCGAAGTTCTTGGTAGAGATGTTAAATAATTTAGGTAGCAAGCAAATTAGTATTGAGATGTCGGCACCAAATAAGGCAGGCTTATTATTCCCCTCAGATATGGATGAGAATGAAGATATTCTGTTGCTAGTGATGCCAGTTATGCTTAATAATTACGTATAATAAGCGAGCTCAAAATAATTAGAAGCCGATAAGTTACTCTTATCGGCTTTTTTTGTGCCTATAAATCTGAGGAACCTTACAGCAGGAGAATAAATATTATTTGTTTATAGATAACTATTGAATTCGATTATCGTAATAGCTGCCATACGATTAACGGCATATATCTAATGATTAAATGGTATATAAAGACGACAAATATACAATTAGTTAGATTATTTCGTTGCATCATCAAACAGTAAAATTATGAATATTATGAAGTCAGGATATCTGAAAATGTTAGTAATCGGTGGCTTATTAGCTTTCGGTTTATTTTCTTGTAAAAGTAGTAAAAAGGCGATGGATGCAGCTAAGACTGAACCAGCAGGACTAGTTGAGGAGGTAGCGGAAGAGGTAGCTCCAATTGCGCCAGTAAAATTAGCGGTTATTGTTAATGAAGAAGAAAAGCGTAACAAACGTATTGAGAAGTACTTTAATGCAATTGCGTCTCCAGAAGCTAGCGTCGCATCGGCAAATAATAGCATCAATGAGCTGAAGACAATGTTTGCATCTGCTAAAGTGCCCGTATTAATCATTATTCATGAAGGTGCTAACGGTGAAGTAGATTATGATGAGCCAACAACCATTATGAATTACTTAAATTATTTAAAGGATCAAAAGAGGAATCTTAACGAGCTGTATGAAGTAAAGACCAATGCAGAAGGAAAGGTTACAGAGTTAGTATTGATTAGAAAGTAATTTAAGCCAAGTTTAAAAAAGAAAAAAATGAAAAATACATATATAAAATACCTCGTGATTGTATTATTATGCACCATTACAATGACCATGCTACAAGCTCAATCTTCCGCCGTTTCACCACAACGGAAGCAAGCGATAGATTCTTTAGCATTAGAGAAAGTAAGGGACTTGAGTAAATACATAAGCATTATAGGAAGCAAAGAAACAGCTTTTTCAGAGGCTCAGCGCGTAATAGATAGAGCGGAGGAGCTATTTGCTCCTGAAAGCGAGATGGGTATCTCCTCTTTAAATAGTAAGGAAATAACGTATTACAAAGTGCGTAAGTACTTTGATCGTCTAGTGGCCTTGAATTATGACAAGGTGAAAATTGATTGGTACGACATTCATTACATCAGTGACTTAGAAAAGCAGCCCGATGGCCGTTATGTGGGAATAGTGACTGTTTACCAGCGTTTTGAAGGTACATCCAAGGAGGGCTTGAATTATAAGGATACCACCAAAAAGGACATCACTATTTATGTAGAGAAAAAGA
>JBKEFO010000084.1:0-10785 GCA_046709585.1 Marivirga sp. | reverse complement strand
TCCAATGTTTTTTTGATAATATGTATAGACATTATACACTGCGGTCACGGACTTTATAATAAGGCAATCCGAAAAGTCTCCTATTGGCGCAGAAATGCTTCCCTCCAGACTCATTACTTCGGCTTTCATTTCCTCAGCATCCCAAATCTGGCCCACATAAGGAGATTTTGGAAGCATCAATAGCTCATTTTCACTCACAATAGGGGTCATTGATACAGTGCCGTCAGAAGTTCTTCTTACGTAAGAAGTTGAAATAACTTTAGCACTCTTGACATCTCCAGTTTGCATGTAGTTTTCGCAAACCATATAGGTCTTTCCATCTATGTCTTTTGTTTCGTTCTGTACTTCTATTACTACATACGCTTCCTTGCCCATACAAACTCATCGGTATATTTGTACTTCAAAACTATCCCTTTTTCTAGGGGTTAATAAGACTGAGCCAACCCCAGAGAAGATAACATCAAACGCATTATGGATAATAGAGCCAGCTTTTTCATTTGCTAGGTTTTAATTTTATACTCATAATTTACTAAAAACATGAAACACTACAAGATCCCACAAAATCCAGAGACCTACAAAACGCCTATAATTCATGCCTCAAATTATATTCTAGCACGCTTTATAAGATCGATCCTACTACATTGACGCTTCATAAATTATGGTACATTTCCTTCCTAAACTTATAAAAATTACCCCTCAATGGCACAAGCTTATGACAGGACACTGGCACCATTGTTATTTGAACCCTGGGACGCACAACTGATCGATGATAATAAACCGTGGATGGATACTAATGTATTGGATTTAGCATGCGGCACGGGAGTAGTCACTAAAGAACTTGCCAAGAATGTAGGTCCTAACGGAAAGATAACTGCGCTCGATTTTAGCAGCCAGATGTTACGCCTGGCGAAAGTAAAATGCAAAGAATGGATAAATCAGATTGACTTTATTGAAGGATCTGCTGATTCAATAGCGCTTCCGGATGATTCGGTTGATACAATAGTTTGTCAGCAATTCTTTCCAAATAAAGCTGCTGCAGCGAAGGAAATCTTTAGCGTTTTAAAACCAAAAGCTAGCGCTATAATATCAAACTGGTGACCTGTTTCAGCATGTGAAATCTTTGGCGTCATCTGTGAGACATTTGAATCTATAAATGAACATAAGCTGTCGTAAATGATGCGTGTCCCTTTTGATTTATTGACACAAAAAGAATTAATAGCATCCTTTAATACCATTGGCTTTTCAGAAATGCAATGTACTGAACAAGAGCAAAAATTATATATCAAAGGAGGTAATTGAGTTTATCTATGCAACACCAATTCGTCTAAAACTAGCTGCTCTGCCTAGTGAAAAAAAACTGCAATTCAAGGAATTATTTACCCATAAATCGCACCACATAGCTGCAGAAGATGGGCGCTATGGGCACATGGTTTCAAATGTGATCCATCTTAGAAAATAAGTTTTATTAGCGTAAAGAGTTGAATAACGAGCTGTCGGAAATAGGAAGATGTTGGCTATACCAGCGAAAATTGCCCCGTACTTTCTTATACAGTAAATACTATCGTAAAGGTGGTTCCTGTTTCCTTACTGCTTTCCACAGTAATACGCCCATTTAAAGCGAGCACTTGCGTTTTAACCATATATAAGCCGATACCTCGTCCTTCGACATGGTCATGAAAACGTTTATATAAATTAAATATGTTATTTTTATTGGCCTCAACATCAAAGCCAATTCCATTATCCGATACTGTCAGCTTCACTTTATTGCCCTCTATAGAAGTTTCAATACGCACAATCGGTTCTTCCCTTCTCTTTCTATATTTAATTGAATTACTCAGAAGGTTATATAAAATGCTGTTTATGTAGGATTTTATACCGTACAGTTCATTGCAAACACTAAAATCCTCAATCACCCTACATTGTGTTTGTTCTATTTCCGATTTCAGAATGCCTTTTACCAGCAATAATTCCTCTTGTAAATTCACATTTTCAAAAATAGCCGTATTATTCTTTTGCACCTCCAAAATGCGGTTAAGGTCTTTAATAACGGTGTCTAGTTCAACGGTAGACGTATCCAACATCTTGATGATTTCTTCCCGTTCATCATGCGCATTAGACTGCCTCAACACATTCCCCAGACCCAATATTCGCGCTACTGGCCCACGTAAATTATGCGATGAAATAAATGCGAACTGTTCTAATTGCATATTGTATGCTACAATTTCATTCGTTCTTTCTTTAACGGTCTCATCCAGTTTTTCATTGTCATCGACTATCTTTTCATTTTGCTCCTTTATTATCGTATTGGCCTCTTCCAATTTGATGTTTCTGTCTTCGATGACCTCTAACTGACTCACTATTTCCTCTTGTTGCTGCAGTAATTCTTCATTTACAGCACTAAGCTCTTTCTCTCGCTCGACTAAATCTCTGTTAAGTTCTTCAACAGCCGCATTGACCTTCTTTAGCTTTTTGTTGGCCCGCTGTTTATATAACAAATAAAATAATAAGGCTCCTAAAAGTAGGCTGAAAAACAATATGGAGTACAGCCATAAGATTTGCTGATAATCCTTTTCCGCTTCGAGTATATCCGTCTTATTTTGTGCGATAAGTTTGACCTTTTGCTGTTCATGGTTCTCAAATAAAAGTGCACTACTACGTGACCGACTACTTTGAATAGAATCACGAATAGCCAAACTGTGTTGAAGATAATCCAATGATTGCTGAGGATGGCCTCGCTTGTTTTCGACAGCAGCAAGTAATTCATAAACTTTGCCCAGCACAGAAATTGAGCCCAGCTGCTGACAATATTCTTTGGCCTCCAGACCATATCTATTTGCCTCCTGAATCTCCTCCTGTGCCAATTTTAATAGCCCAAAATAATACCTATTATTCGCTTTGCGCAATAGGTCTTGCTGTCCCTTGATTGTTTCCCAAGCCTCTTGGAGGGTACTATCTGCCAATGCGTATTGTTCCTTTTCAATATACCAGGCGGCGGTCGAGTTTAAGATTCTTCCAACACTAGCGTAATCTACTATGTTCGCGCTCAGCGCACTGTCCAAATATAATTTGCATGCTGTTAAATTATTGCTAGCCAGATATGCTTCCCCAATGGTCGTTTGCAACATCGCTATCATCTCATCCATTGCGGCTATTTCCCTTCGGATTTCAATTGCTTTCTTGAAGTAGGCTATGGCTTTAAAGTTGTTTCCAAGATCTAACATGCACCTACCCAAGTTGGCATACGCGCGACTGCTAATATTATAATCCTCAATAGAGTCCGCCATTTCTATACTTTTCGCATGCATGGGGATTGCACCAGCTATATCTCCTAACAATATTCTTGCGAAGCCAACGCGTAAATAACCTAGCGCAATACCTCTTTTGAAACCTACTGCAAGGGCTAAATCAAGTGTCTTTTGGGCATAATAATTTGCCGAATCTATATTTATATTGTAGTAAGCATTTGTTATCTGCTCCAACAATAATACACGATTCGAATCTGCAGGAATCCTTGACAGGCTACTCTTTATTTCATCAACACCATTGGACTTTGGCTGCCCTTGAAGCGCAGTATACAGCAAAAAGAAAAATATAAACAGCCAGTACTTCATTGCGAAAAATAAGTTGTTCAACAAAGTAGCGGAAAACAATTTATTAACCATATAGTTTTAATTATGTTAAACTTACAGGCGTATGTGGCTGCTGCTAGAAGTTAAATACCGAACGTCAAGGCAAATTTACTGGTCTTGGAGAGAGCGACAACAAGGCATTCTTGTCTAGGACAGGAAGATTGCCGCAACTGCTCATTTTTTCATCACTGAAAATAAAACAGCCCTCAGTGGCGAGAAAATAAAACACTACCGCTAACAGCAAGTTTACGCTGCCATATTTTTAACTGAAGATAACTAATGAATGCAAGAGAATCTGCCTGGGCCTATAAAAAGAAGCAATTCAACGACTTTGGCCTTGGCGACAAAGCCACTGCCGGCAATTATAGGATATTGAATAAAGACGGTTCATTTAATATTAAAAAAGATAACCTACCACTACTTGAAAAATTCAACTTCTTCCACACCTTGGTATCAATGTCGTGGTTGCAATTCCTGGTACTTGTCTTGTCTACTTATTTCTGCATCAACTTACTATTCGCCTCTCTCTATATGCTTATTGGCATGGAGCATCTGACAGGCATACATGGCACCACAGCCTTTGAGCAGTTTACGGAGGCCTTCTTCTTTAGCTCACAGACCATCACTACCTTGGGTTATGGGCAGGTAGCCCCTATTGGTATTTTAGCGAATGCTGTAGCAGCAACAGAATCGATGATGGGCCTTTTGGGTTTCGCTCTAGCAACGGGAATGGTCTATGGTAGATTTTCAAAGCCTACGGCCAGGCTTAAATACAGCGATCAAGCCATCATTGCCCCTTTTAAAGACATCAACGGCTTGATGTTTAGAGTGGTGAATCCACACAGCAACCAACTACTGGAAGTAGAGGCAAATGTATCGCTCTCGATTCTCCGAGAAAATACTGAGCTCCGCGACTACTACGCATTAGAGCTGGAGCGTACAAAAGTAGCCTTTCTACCCGCTGCATGGACAATAGTCCATCCTATCACCCCAGATAGCCCCTTTAAGGGTTTGGGTCTTGATGAGCTCGAACGAAGGGATATGGAAGTTATAGTGGTGATCAAAGCATTTGACGAGACCTTCTCGCAGTCTGTCTATTCACGCTCCTCCTATAAATTTAAAGAATTGAAATGGGGAGAGAAATTCAAATACCTCATGGCTCATAAAGACGGCAGACTCACCATAGACATCAGCGGTATCAGTACAACCGAAAAAGCGACGCTCAATGAGCTATAAAAAAGAGTAGTGGGTATTAAACATCGATTATTAAGTTACTTTCTACTTTCAACCCTGCGTGCAACCTATAACCTCTAACGGTCAAAACGGACTGTTGGGTAATTCAACTTTCTATTTATGCTTTTTATGTTTAATGCAATAGTGCAACTAAAAGAGTAATTCAATGCCTTGTAAATAAGTATTTGTTTAATGCGGTCACGAACCCACGGCGAGGAGTGATAAAGAGCTTGCCACACCCGTATCACCATAGCTATAGTGATGCAATGACAAAGGGTGAAGAGACTATCTTGCAAATAATAAAAGTATTGCTCTGAGTTATTTAACTTTAGAAGTTCTCTTTGTATAACAAGTTTAAGTTTGATAGGTTACACAGCTATTAACATGAAAAAAATAATTTCTATAGATTTCTATTTCAGCAAGCTATCGCAGCTCCCCATCATCGATGTCAGGTCACCAAAAGAGCATGCGAAAGGACATATTCCCAATGCTATTAATATTGAACTACTCTCTGATAACGAACGCGCGGAAGTTGGTACGGCTTATAAACAAGAGTCGAAAGAAAGAGCTATTGAACTTGGGTATCAGTTTGTGCAGCCAAAATTACATGATTTTATAAGTAGCGCTATAGAAGTGGCACCCGAAAGAGAAGTGATGGTGCACTGCTGGCGTGGAGGAATGAGGAGTAATGCTTTTGCCGATCACCTGCTCGAAAATGGCTTTAAAACGGTATATGTTATTGAAAAAGGATACAAAGCTTTTAGGAACTACGTACTACAATATTTTGAGCAACCATTTGATCTAAAAATCTTAGGAGGCTATACAGGTACTGGAAAAACTGAAATCCTGCATTTTTTAGAAAAAAAAGGGCAACAAGTTATTGACTTGGAAGGATTGGCCAACCATAGGGGTTCCGCTTTTGGAGGTATAGATCTTCCGACGCAGCCTACAACTGAACAATTTGAAAATAATCTCTTTGCAATAGCAAGCACCTTAAATCCGCAGCAGCCCATATGGGTTGAGGACGAAAGTATGGTAATTGGAAAAGTGTCCATTCCTCATGCATTTTATCTTAGAATGAACAACATGCCTGTTTACTTCTTAGATGTGCCCGTTCAAGAAAGAATAAAGCACCTTGTTGACACTTATGCGAATCTAAGTCAGGATAAATTGGCAGATGCAATTATTCGAATAACAAAAAAGCTAGGAAACGACAAAGCAAAATTTGCCTTAGAAGCACTTGAAACCAAAGAGTATGCTAAGGTGGTAGAGATTGTACTTTTCTATTACGATAAATACTATTTAAGAGGACTACAAAAACGGCAGGAATCTGCCGTGTTGGCATATGAGATTGCCTCCCTGAGTCATGAAGAAACAGCGGATTTTTTAATACGCTTAATAAATAAGAAAAATGGATGAACCAATAAAAATGACAAGCTATAGCCACGGTGCTGGTTGCGGCTGCAAAATTTCACCAAAGGTTTTAACTACCATATTAAAATCTTCTTCACCAAAAATTGATGACCCCCGCCTTTTAGTGGGCAACGATACAAGAGATGATGCTGCTGTTTACGATATGGGAAATGGAACAGCCGTCATCAGCACTACAGACTTTTTCTTACCCATAGTAGACGACCCTTTTACTTTTGGACAGATTGCAGCTACCAATGCTATAAGCGATATATACGCTATGGGAGGAAAACCCTTAATGGCGATTGCAATATTAGGATGGCCCATTGATAAAATAGCCCCTGAAGTTGCTGCACAGGTAATGGAAGGCGGTAGAAAAGCATGTACCGATGCAGGAATAATTCTTGCGGGAGGACATAGTATAGATAACCCAGAACCAATTTTTGGACTTGCTGTTACTGGGTCAGTAGCCATTTCCAATTTAAAATGCAATGATACAGCACAAGCAGGAAGTGTTCTTTATCTGACCAAACCTTTGGGTATTGGCATTCTGGCCACCGCGCAAAAGAAAGGTATTTTGGCAGAAGAACATAGAGACATTGCTGCCAATTCAATGATCATTTTAAATGATGTTGGAGTAGAATTGTCAGAAATAGACGGGGTAACAGCTTTAACTGATGTAACTGGATTTGGACTTATGGGACATCTACTTGAGGTCTGCGAAGCGAGCAAGGTATCTGCTATTATTAATTACAATAAAGTGCCGATTTTTAAGGAGATTCACGGCTACCTCGATAAAAAATGTATCCCCGGCGGGACGCTAAGAAACTGGGACAGCTATGGCCAAAAGCTTAATATTGAGGATGAAACGCAGCGACATATTTTATGTGATCCACAAACCAGCGGCGGATTATTGATCGCCGTCAGAAAAGAGGATTGCCAAAAAGTTGAAGCACTACTAAAAAGTAAAGGTCTTTTTGCTGAACCAATAGGAGCGCTCATTGAACAATCAGAATTGCCAATTTACATTAAGGAAGAATAGCGGATTAAGACTAAAACATAAATTGAAAAACTAAGTAATACAAAGCTTAAACTCTGTGAGGATGAGCATCTCTGAAGATAGCTAGGGATCGTGTCTTCACGACCCTTCCTATTTTCAATCAACACTTTTAGCTGCCAAATACAGGGTCCTCCTATTACGTATTTGTTTCGTGGGGACACGAACCAAGGCATTGTGGCTATAAAAAGACGATAAGGAGATTGCCAAGCAGTTGCAATGCTTGTAATAACAGAAAGAGCTTTTCTTCTAAAGGCTAGTTTATATCTCTTCCCTTCTAGCCTCTATCTTGCAACTTCTGCCCTCCAACCTAAAAAAGTCTTTTTAACTTACCTACTTTAGCGAGCTGATGTCAGGGAAAACAGTTTTAACCATAGGGATTTTAGCGCATGTTGATGCAGGGAAGACCTCCCTTACGGAGTGCCTTTTGCACCATGCTGGCGCCACCAAAGCGCAGGGCAGTGTCGACAAAGGCTCAGCCATTACCGATGGTTTGGCGATGGAG
This sequence comes from Marivirga sp., assembly GCA_046709585.1. Classification (GTDB taxonomy): domain Bacteria; phylum Bacteroidota; class Bacteroidia; order Cytophagales; family Cyclobacteriaceae; genus Marivirga. Next base: position 2,951 of record JBKEFO010000084.1, on the reverse strand, counting down.
AAAAGTAGAGGCATTTCCATAAAAGCATCGTCCGTTAATTTCTCTTGGAAGCACCATGAATTCCAGCTTGTAGACACGCCGGGGCACCTCGATTTTTCTGCTGAAGTAGACAGAGCACTTTCGATTCTGGATGCCGTTATATTAGTAGTCTCCGCCAAGGAAGGCGTACAAGCCCATACACTAAACTTATGGGAGAGCTTGAAAGAGCGTAAATTACCTGTCATCATTTTCTTTAATAAAATCGATCGCGATGGAGTAGATGTGGAGCTGGTCTTTTTAAATTTCCAAAAAGAATTGGGTGCCAAGCTATTCGCCCTGAATTTTCCCAATTTAGCTGATCCTGCGCAACCAAAATTAGTCGCCTTTACAGATTGTGCCCAGCATATAGACGATACGATCCTCGATACCTCCCTAGAAAATTTAGCGGAAGTGGATGAGGCTTTTCTAACAGATTACCTCGAAGGAAATACGGCTGATTTAGCGAGTATTCTGGAGAGAGCAAAGCACCACATAAATATGGGTATCCTGTTTGGTGCACTCTTCGGAAGTGCCAAGCTAGGAATGGGCATTGAGGACTTGTTAAACAGCATGCTAACACTGATACCACCACCAAAAACCTACTTCGCCACTGCCGCTGCGAAAGTTTTCAAAATAGAATTTCATGAAAAGTACGGAAGGCTCGCTTACATAAAATCTTACGGAGCACCGCTCAAAAGCAAAGACGTAATTCGATCGCAAGAGCTGAGTAAGGATATCAAAATTAATCAAATCTATAAACCTGAGCTAGGCAGCTTAGTGCAAGTGCCTGCATTATACGAAGGAGAGGTAGGCCTGATAAGCACTTCTGACATCATACTTGCCGGAGATGTTTTAGGCAATGAAAATCTCAAAGATGCATTTTCAAAGATCAGTAATGCTGTGTTAGGTGTGGAAGTGAAGGCTAGTGACGATAAAGACCATCAGAAATTGGGAGAGGCATTAGAGATCCTCAATATGGAAGACCCTGTATTAGATTTTAAATGGTTTAAGAAAGAAAAAGAGTTTCATTTAAAAATCTTAGGCCCTATTCAAACAGAGGTACTTAAAGATAGCTTAGCCCAAAGATGGGCGATTGCCGCGGAATTCCTCCAGCCTAAAGTAATTTATAAAGAAACGCCTGCTCAGTCAGCTGAAGGCTATGTGCGTTACTGGATGCCCAAACCCTGCTGGGCCATCATGACCTTTTTGATTGAGCCTGCTCCACTGGGCAGCGGTGTCTCATTTACCTCCAAAGTACGGACAACTGACATCAGTACTAAGTACATCAATGAGGTGAAGCGAGCCATTCCTTGGTCGCTCAAGCAAGGTATGCACGGCTACGAAGTAACGGATTTAGCCATCACCCTCATTGAAGGCTCGGAACATACGGTGCACTCCAACCCAGGCGATTTCTTATTGGCTACACCCATGGGCGTGCTCCGAGGCTTAGAAAATGCAGGGACGGCTCTTTTAGAACCTATGTACGCCTTTGAAATCAAAGCCAACCAGGATTTCTTGGGCCCTGTTTCTAGTGATTTAAACCAAATGAGAGCACAGATCGAGGCACCTGTTATGGATGATGATTTTTTCACGATGAAAGGACGCGTTGCTGTGGCCGAAGCCATGCATTATGCGATCAAGTTTAATGCGACTACTTCGGGCAAAGGACGGCTAAAGCTACGCCTCGATGGCTATGAAAAAACCACACTTACCGATGATAAAATCAGACCCTACAAAGGTGTATCCCCGCTCAACGAATCGCAGTGGATATTGCATATGCGCGGTGCCTTTAAAGCAGATGAACGCGTGCAATATTAGTGTTAAGTATATAGTATCAAGTACAGAGTACGAAGTAGATGGACAAGGTATTGAGCACAATGTATTAAGTAATTCTTCACCAAAGATCGTGTCCTCACGAACCTTTATTCTTTGCTGTTCTTGTTTCGTGGGGCCACGACCATGGCATTCCTTTTAGGTGAAAGTCATTCCGTAGGAATCTATTATCACCGCAGCAAGATTATAAGTAGTCATAAATATCAAATACCTCCCCTAGTTCAAGCGTCCAGTTGCATCCTACTGTTTTAAGTATTCAGATGGGTAATTGAAACTAAACTATAAAAATAAGAGCCTCTCGACTAGACTAGATTAAGTAGTTTCTTTTTTAAAACTCTTATCCGAAAACGCTCATAATCATTCAACCCTCCATACAGCTTACAGAAGACTTGAATGAAAAATAGTCAACATCCCTCTAAAACTTTATCTTTTTATAAATTTAACTTGATAATTACCAACTTCAAAAATGTATATACCCTCTTCTAAATCTTTAACATCCAGTCTCTTGGGTAGATTTTTACCTTCCTTCACAACTTTCCCTTTGAGTGTAAAAATCCTATATGCTGTATTTACATTTCTATTTTCAAAATAAATCATATCAGAAACAGGATTTGGAAATAAACTGAACCCTTCCAACTCTGACATATTACTTAAAACGATTTCAATGATTTCTACTGTGAATTCAGAGGATACTTCAAATTCTAAATCTGAAACAACAAGAGTAATGTTAGAGGTCCCAAGATCCAAAGGCGTAAAATCAAGCCGAATGGAATCTCCAATTACCTCATATTCAATCTCTTCTGTTTGAATTATATCATTATTAGATGAGCTAATTTTTATCGTCAGTTCTTCTATGGAATTATCAACATCATATAATTGTAAATTTACAAATGTCGCCTCCAATCCCTCTTTTTGAATTGCATTACTTTCTTGAATAAGGGGAGCATCATTAACTGCATTGACCAATAACTGTAAGACATAACTCCTTTCTTCATATTCATTCTCCACTAAAACTTCGATTTCAAGCACGCCATTAAAGTCATTCAAAGATACGATTTTGAGAAGATTTGATTCAATACTTAATTCTACCTCCTCTACAT
>JBKEFO010000083.1:0-11087 GCA_046709585.1 Marivirga sp. | reverse complement strand
CCATCACAAACACCAACACCAAGTTCCATCATTCTTAGCCTAAATAACTCTCGATTCTCAGTAGTTTCAATGGCTTCCATATCAACTCCTATCATTCGGCAGTTATATTTCTTCCAGACACCTGCCTTCTCACAATCCATTGCTAGGTTCAAGGCAGTTTGCCCCCCCATTGTAGGAAGTACAGCATCAATTTGGTGCTTTTCTAGAATCTCTATAATGGATTTCTTAGTAAGTGGCTTTAGATAAATGTTATCTGCAGTCACTTTGTCCGTCATTATGGTGGCAGGGTTAGAGTTGATAAGGGTTACTTCAATACCCTCCTCTCGTAGTGACTTTGATGCTTGCGAACCTGAATAATCAAATTCACATGCTTGACCAATAATAATAGGACCAGAACCGATGATTAGGACTGACTTAATGCTGTTGTCTCTTGGCATTTCGTTTTTTATTTAGAGTTTTAGGGGGCTTAAATAAATTGGGCAAAATTAAGCCGATATAAGGAGAATCAAAAGCCTATTGCTATGCAATCTTCAGATAATACTTAGATTGTATTAATCCATGCCTGAAACGTACATTTTTTTTTTCTTCAAAGACTTCTTTTGTGAACAAAAGATCAAAATTTGAGATATTATTTAGTTTTAAGCCTGTTGTTTTACGGAAAAAGAGGTACATAAGTGCTATTAACTTATTTTGGCATTTGCTCTGCGGATAAAAATCAGCATGGATCCAACATCCTGCACTTCTCAATTGTTTTGCTAATCGATTGAACAATTGTTGTAACGCTATATCGGGGAAACAATCCAAAACAAAAGGAGTGATTATGCAGTCAAACTGCTGAGCAAAGTGGTACTGTTCTACATCTGCACATTGAAAATCAACAGTAGCGACAAAGTCCCTATCCTTTGCCTTTGCTATCATTTCACTGGATTGTTCGATATAAAGAATAACATGCGTTTTCTTAAAATACCTCAACAGTTCGCCCGTGCCTCCGCCAACAATTAAGATATAACAATTTTGGGGTAAACGAGGAATGAAATAACTACTCGCTTTATCTAAGGTGGATTGGAAAACTATTTTTTTTAGGAGATCGTAAAAGAAAGCTAACCTATTAAAGTTTGCCATTAATTTCTGACGAAGATTAACTCCACAACAGGTAAGACAAAGATCACATCTCCTATGACTCGGTACAGCTCATCTTCTCTTAAGATAATTTCTTTACTAAGCACCATTGCTAGAACAGAGCCCATAAAAATAAACATCGCTTGATAATCTAAAAAGCTATCGTTCTGAATAAATATAAATGCAACGGCCCAAACTACTACGAAAGCTAGCAATAAGAATAGAATAACACGTCTTGTAAAATCATGGCCTTTCACTGTGGCAAAGGAACTAAATCCGAATGCTTTGTCAGTTTTATATTCGAACATGTTGAACAGTAATAGATTAATCGACGCCAGCAAGAAAAAAAGAACCCAGAAGTAGATTAAGCTTAGTGGTACCGCACCCAAAAGGGCTATTGTGGGTAGGCAGATTCCAGTAGCATATACTATAGCAATGAACCATTCCTTACCCCAATAAGGTTTTTTTCTGACAGCGTGTACAAACAGCAAGTAGCCTACGACAACAAGCCCTAAAAACAATCCCGTCCAAAAGACTTCAGGAGGTAAGTTTTGGACTGTGAAAATCAACACAATGGTCATCATAGCAACCATGGCAAATAAAATGGGTGCATTGTTATAATGCAGTAAATGACGCAACAATGCTTTCTTGGGCTGGATCTTTCGAGCATCCAATAAATGGTCAAGTGTGTAGATGAGCCACACTGTTATGCTTAAGGCAATAATTACCTCTATAGGCAGCTTTACCTCAAAGTAATTACCTATCCACCTGGCGCTTATGGCTGCGCCGGCAACAACATCTAAACTAAAGGCCCTTACGTATTGATAGGATTTACTGAACATTGATATAAAAATATACACAATCTAAATAAAATGTATGTTAATCTACAATAAATTCAATTTTAACGAAAAAAAAAGGCTACCAAACATGATAGCCTTTTCTAATATTATAATTGTTGTATTACAATTTTTCTTTGATTCTAGCCGATTTACCCATTCTTCCTCTGAGGTAAAAAAGTTTAGCTCTTCTCACAGAACCTCTTCTTACAACATCAATTTTATCAATTGCAGGAGAAATATCAGGGAAAATACGCTCAACACCAATACCATTAGATATTTTTCTAACAGTAAAAGTAGCTGAATTTCCAGCACCTCTTCTTTGGATAACAGTACCCTGATATTGCTGGATACGGTCTTTGTTACCCTCTGTAATTTTAACGTGCACATTCACGGTATCACCCGCTTTAAAGTCAGGTAATTTACTTACCGCTGCTTTGTACTCGTTCTCTATTTCTTTAATTAGTAGATCACTCATTGCTATTGCTTTTACTCGATATAATCCGAATTCTTGTCCGAAAAATGGAGTGCAAATATAAAAATATTTTATTGCATTGCACTCATTTGACAGAAAATAATTACTATTTTTTTAATAAATCTGGTCTACGCTGCTTCGTTTTTTCCACAGCTTGGTTAAAACGCCACTCCTCAATTTTTTGTTCATGACCTGACAACAAAACCTCAGGAACTGTCATTCCTCTAAAATCTGCTGGTCTAGTATAAACTGGTGGCGCTAGTAAGCCATCTTGGTATGAGTCTGTTAATGCTGAAGTTTCATCGTTCAATACGCCAGGTAATAACCTAACAATCGCATCCGTAACTACAGCTGCAGCTAATTCACCACCCGAAATCACAAAGTCTCCAATACTAATTTCTCTGGTAATATAATGCTGCCTAATACGTTCATCAACCCCTTTATAGTGCCCACAGAGCATTAAAAGATTACCACTTAAGGACAGCTCATTCGCTAAACGCTGATCAAACTGTTCTCCATCAGGCGTCATAAATATTATTTCATCGTAGACTCTCTCAGCCTTCAATGCATCTATGACTGCGGCAATCGGCTCTACTTGAAGCACCATTCCTGCACCTCCGCCATATGCGTAATCATCAATCTTTTTATGCTTATTTGTTGAATACTTCCTTATATCATGTAACGCTATTGTCACTAAGCCTTTTTCTTGTGCACGTTTTAAGATGCTGTCTGCAAAAGGCCCATCCAATAATCTAGGCAAACAAGTGATAATGTCTATTCGCATACTCAAACGATTAATCCTCTAGGTACAACTCCAAAAGCCCCTCAGGTAAATTTACCAATAACTGCTTTTCTTCCCTGTCCACCTTTTCTATGATGTCATCATTGATAGGAATCAATATCTCTTTACCTTTATAATCCATACCTATAAGATCTTGATGCCCTGCTTCATACACTTGAGCGACAACCCCTAACTCACCACGTTCTTTATCTTTTACAGAGTAGCCTATAATCTCATGAAAATAGAACTGTTCTTCTGACAATTCCGGTAGTTGACTCAAGGGGAGATGCACACTTCTACCTTTCAATAGAACAGCCTCATCCTTAGAATTTACGTCCTCGAACTTCAGTAAGGCTTGCGTATGTTTAACCTGAATGTATTCAATAAAAAAAGGAACCAGTTTTCCATTTTCCAATAGAAATACTGATTCCAATTCTGCATAATCCTCAGGAAAGTCTGTATCTAATGAGATATAGAGTTCTCCTTTCAATCCATGAGGCTTTGAAACAACACCTAGTTGAAAGCATTGATTTGGCTTCATGGATTATAATTGATTAATCTTCTTTTTTATCTTCAGCAGCTGGCGCATCGTCAGCCTTCGGAGCTGGAGCTTCTTCAGTTGCTTTTGCAGTTGGAGTTTCCTCTACTACAGTAGCTGGTGCTTCTTCTACAGCTGGAGTTTCCTCTACTACAGGAGCTGGCGCTTCTTCTACAGCTGGAGTTTCCTCTACTACTGCAACCGGAGCTTCTTCAACTACCGGAGCTTCTGCAGCCTTTATGGCAGCTTCCGCTTCATCTTGTCTTTTCTTAATTGCCTCTGCTCTAGCTTCGTTCACTTTCGTTTCAGCATCTAGACGGGCTTTCTTCTCAGAAGCTTTTTGATCAGCTAATTGCTGCTCTTTTCCTTCAATCTTACCTGACTTATCATTCATCCACGCTTCTAATTTCTTATCAGCATCTTCCTGAGTTAAGGCTCCTTTTACTACACCAATTTGCAAGTGTCTTCTTAATAAAACACCACGATAAGAAAGCATTGCTTTCACTGTATCGGTTGGCTGGGCACCGTTCATTAACCACTGGAATGCTCTCTCGTTGTCAAGCACTATTGCTGCAACTGGAGTATTTGGGTTATAGGTACCAATTTTTTCAATAAAGCGACCATCGCGTGGTGCACGGGCATCTGCTACGACTACATCGTAAATTGCCATTTTTTTACGACCTCTACGGGCCAATCGGATTTTTACTGCCATTATATATTTAGTTTAGCAATTATTTGAAGGAACACGTCCTCCGGTTTTTTGGACTGCAAATGTAAGGATAATTATCATAAAGTCAGTGCATAAGATAAAAAAACAGAAAGATTAATAAAGAATTAATACACTACTAGATAATAACAGGCAATTAAGCGCGAAAGAAAGGACACCACAGCTAAAAATCTACTAGATTAATAATACTTCAAAATAGTAGCTAAGCGATTCATCCTCAATTTAAATTGCTTAATTGTGTAAGCAATTTTTTACTTATTTCAATAACTGTTACTTTTACTTTTAACAATCATACACAAAGCCCAATATAATGGACAAATATTCCTATATAGCTAATGCTCACGTCAATTACATAGATGAGCTTTACCAATCATACAAAAAAGATCCTGAATCGGTGGATGCTAGCTGGCAAAAATTCTTTGAAGGATTTGAATTTGCTCAGAAAGACTATACTGGAATTAGTCCGGATGCTGAAAGCTTTAAAGTATCTTCCAAAGAAACACAAGTAAGAAACTTAATTCATGCGTACAGAATGCGTGGACATCTTAAATCTGATACAAACCCTGTTAGAGAAAGAAGACACCATGATGCGAGAATTGCATTGGAAGACTTTGGGTTAACAGATGCTGATTTAAAAGAGGAATTTGCTGTCGGGAAGGATATAGGAATCGGCAAAGCAACGCTTAAGAATATAATTGATACTTTAAACAAAGTATATATCGGTTCCATTGGCTTTGAATACATGCACATCAGAGATCCAAAGATTGTCGATTGGTTCATTGAAAAAGCGGAATCTCCGAAGGGAAATTATCAGCCCGCAAAGGATGAAAAGAGGCGTATTCTATCCAAATTAAATGAAGCTGTTGTTTTCGAGAACTTCTTACACACGAAATTTTTAGGGCAAAAACGTTTCTCACTAGAGGGTGGTGAGAATACGATCGCATTCCTAGACAAAGTGATTAATAGATCTTCCGACCTAGGAACAAAAGAAGTAGTGATAGGTATGGCACACAGAGGGCGATTGAATGTGCTCGCCAACATAATGAACAAAACATACGAAGAAATTTTTAGCGAGTTTGAAGGAAACACAGATCCTGATCTCACGATGGGAGATGGTGATGTGAAATATCATATGGGTTATGCCAGTCACTTAAGGACTAGTTCAGGAAATGACATGTACGTGAAGCTAACGCCTAACCCATCGCACCTAGAAGCGGTAAACTCTGTGGTATTAGGTTATTCACGGGCTCAAATTGACGACGAGTATAAAACAGATCAAAATTCTGTCATTCCTATATTAATTCATGGTGATGCTGCTGTAGCTGGCCAAGGAATAGTATATGAGAACACGCAGATGTCTCTATTGGAAGGGTATAGCACTGGGGGAACCATTCACTTTGTTATTAACAACCAAGTAGGTTTTACTACTGACTATGATGATGCGCGTTCAAGCATTTATTGTACGGACATTGCAAAAATGATCGATGCTCCTGTATTGCATGTCAATGGTGATGATGCGGAAGCTGTTAATTTCGTAGCAAACCTAGCCGTAGAATACAGACAGCAATTTAACAAAGATATTTTTATTGATTTATTATGCTACCGAAGACATGGGCATAATGAAGCTGATGAGCCTAAGTTTACGCAGCCAAAGCTGTACAATAAGATAGCAAAGCACCCTAATCCTAGAGAAGTTTACGTTAAAAAATTAACTGAACGTGGGGACTTCGACAATCAGACTGTAAAAGAACTTGAGAAAAATTTCAAAAAGCAGTTACAAGATAGGTTGAATGAAGTGAAGCAAAAACCACTTCCTTATAAGCCACAAAAAATAGAAGAGGAATGGAAGCTATTACGCTACTCTAAGCCTGAAGACTTCCTTTTCTCGCCAAAAACAGGTATTTCTAAAGACTTGGTAAAACAAATAGGCGAGGCCTTAACGACTATTCCGAAAGGTTTTAAACCATTAAAACAGATTGACAAACTCTTGAAAGATCGTAAGAAAGATTTCTTTGAAGATGAAATGTTAAACTGGGCAGACGCAGAGCTATTAGCATACGGATCATTATTAATGGACGGTAATATGGTAAGAATGTCAGGACAGGATGTTAAAAGAGGGACTTTCTCTCATAGACACTCCTACTTCTTTGACGCTGAAACCAACGAGCCTTACTGTAACCTAGACCATATCAGCCCTGATCAGAAGGAGAAGTTCAGAATCTACAACTCTTTATTATCTGAATTTGGTGTTCTAGGCTTTGAATATGGCTATGCCATGGCTACGCCAAATGCACTAGTTGTTTGGGAAGCTCAATTTGGCGACTTTGCTAACGGCGCCCAAGTCATGATAGATCAATTTATCACCTCAGCAGAGAGCAAGTGGCGAAGAATGAATGGCTTGGTCATGTTATTGCCTCATGGGTATGAGGGTCAAGGACCAGAGCATTCAAATGCACGTCCTGAGCGATTTTTACAACTAGCAGCAGAGCAAAATTTAATTGTAACTAACATCACTACACCTGCTAACTTATTCCATATGTTCCGACGACAGGTTGCATGGGAGTTTAGAAAGCCACTGATTCAATTTGCCCCGAAGTCTTTGCTAAGACATCCAAAGGTAGTATCTCCTGTGAAAGATTTTACAGAAGGATCTTTCAAAGAAATATACACTGATGAGTACGTCACCAATAAGAGTGTAAAACGTGTGCTACTTTGCTCAGGAAAGATTTATTATGATCTGTTAGAGAAGCAACAAGCAGACAAGCGCAAGGATATAGCCATCATTCGTATCGAGCAGCTTTATCCATTCCCAATGAATCAAATTGATGATGCCTTAAAGAAGTTTAATGATTTCGAAATATTCTGGGTACAAGAAGAGCCGTCTAATATGGGCTATTGGGCATTTATCTTACGTACTGTGACTAATAGAGGTGCCATTGAGCTGCTTTCTAGAAAAGCGAGCGCTTCCCCGGCAACAGGTTATATGAAAGTACATAAAGCCGAACAAGCAGCATTGGTAGAAAATGCCTTCACGCTGACTAAGAAATAAAAAGACATTAAAAATAGTAGATTTTTTACGCAACCGACAAAAAGATGAGTTTAAAAATTAAAGTTCCTGAAGTAGGTGAATCAATCACAGAGGTAACAATTGCCACTTGGTTAAAGAAAGATGGTGATTATGTCCAGCAAGATGAAATTATAGCTGAGTTAGAATCTGACAAGGCAACTTTTGAATTACCTGCCGAAGCTGCAGGTGTTTTAAAGATTAAAGCACAAGAGGAAGAAACCGTTGAAGTAGGCGCTGTTATATGCGAGATTGACACAGACGCCAAAGGTGGCGGCACCACTAGTGGCACTACAGACACAAAACCAGCAGAAAAAGAAGCCAAGAAAGAAGAGACAACCAAAACTGACAATTCTGCTAGTTCTAAGACCGGTGAAGTGAAAACTATGGTGGTACCAACCGTAGGAGAATCAATTACTGAAGTAACCATTAGCAGCTGGCTAAAAGGCAATGGTGACTATGTTGAGATGGATGAAATCATCGCTGAAGTAGAATCCGACAAAGCTACATTTGAATTACCCGCGGAAGCCAACGGAATCTTACAAATAGTTGCCGAGGAAGACTCCACCCTTGAAATTGGCGCCACAATTTGTAAAATAGAAGTTACTGAAGGCGGAGCACGAGCAGCAGCTAGTAAAGATGAAAATGCAGCACCAACCACTGACGCTGCATCAGCCAGCGAAAATGGTTCTGATAATGAAACTTATGCGACGGGTCATGCCTCTCCTGCAGCCGCCAAAATATTAGCGGAAAAAGGAATTGATACTTCCAACATCAAAGGCACGGGTAAAGATGGTAGAATCACAAAAGAGGATGCTGAAAATGCTCAAAAACAGCTAGCAAAACCAGTAGCTCCGAAATCAACAGCTACCTCCAGCAGTGACGAAAAAGTAGCTCCAACTACAAGCGGTAATAGAGACCAGCATAGAGAAAAGATGTCGAGCTTACGTAAAACAGTTGCACGCAGACTAGTAAGTGTAAAAAATGAGACTGCCATGTTAACCACTTTTAATGAAGTGGATATGCAGCCCATCATGGACATTAGAAAAAAATACAAAGAACAGTTCAAAGAAAAATATGAAGTAGGCTTAGGCTTTATGTCATTCTTCACCAAAGCATGTACCATGGCCTTGAAAGAATGGCCATCGGTGAATGCGCAAATTGATGGTAATGAAATGCTTTTCAATGATTATGTCGACATGTCAATAGCCGTATCCTCACCTAAAGGCTTAGTAGTTCCAGTCATTAGAAATGCAGAGAAATTAAGCTTCAGTGAAATAGAGGGCGAAGTGATCAGATTAGCTAAGAAGGCAAGAGACGGTAAGTTAAGTATAGACGAAATGAGCGGAGGTACATTTACCCTTACTAATGGTGGCATATTTGGCTCCATGTTATCTACGCCTATCATCAACGCACCGCAATCTGCTATTTTAGGGATGCACAATATTGTGGAGCGTCCTGTTGCGATTAATGGCGAAGTGAAAATCAGACCAATAATGTATGTAGCACTAAGCTATGATCATAGAATTATTGATGGCAAAGAGTCAGTAAGTTTCTTATATAGAGTGAAAGAATTGTTGGAAGATCCTACAAGATTGTTGTTGGGAATCTAAGCTGCTACACTGTAAAAAGTATCGCTTAATAAGATTTAAATATACGTATGAATACATAAGTATCAAGATTTAGGGACTTGAAAGAAGAAGGATGACATTCTCTTTTCAGCAAAAATTATCAAGACAATCCTTGTAATTAGTACCTAATACTATGTACTTATAAACACAAACCTTGTACAGAGTACTTTGTACCTAAATATATAAAACATGAGTAAATACGATGTAACAGTAATCGGTTCGGGGCCTGGCGGATATGTAGCTGCTATTAGATGTGCGCAGCTAGGAATGAAAACTGCCATAATCGAAAAATACCCTACTTTGGGAGGCACCTGCCTGAACGTGGGCTGTATTCCTTCGAAAGCACTATTAGATTCATCAGAGCACTACCATAATGCAGAATATACTTTCAAAGAGCATGGCATTAGCTTGAGCAACTTAAAAGTAGATTTCAAGCAGATGATCCAGCGTAAATCTGAGGTTGTAAAGCAGACATGCGATGGTGTAGAATTCTTAATGAAAAAGAATAAAATTGATGTTCATACAGGCATGGGCAGCTTTGTTGATAAAAACACTATCAAAATAACTGACGCGGCAGGTAAGTCTACCGAAATCTCAACCGATAAGGTGATTATTGCCACTGGTTCAAAACCGATAGAATTACCTTTCGCCAAGTTTGATAAAAAGCGTGTCATCAGCAGTACCGAAGCTTTAGAACTAAAAGAAATTCCTAAAAACCTTATTGTAATTGGTGGTGGCGTGATAGGCCTAGAGTTAGGGTCCGTTTACAACCGTATAGGGTCACAAGTAACAGTCATTGAATATGCCGATAGCCTAATACCAACAATGGATGGATCCATGGGCAAGGAGATGAAGAAGATAATGAAAAAGGCTGGCGTGGACTTAAAGCTAAAGCATAAAGTAACCAAAGTTGAAAATAAGGGTAAAGAAGTAGAAGTTACCGTGGAAACTGATAAAGGACAAACCCTCATAGTTAAAGGTGATATGTGCTTAGTTTCCGTAGGTAGAAAAGCTTATACTGAAGGCTTGGGTCTAGATAAAATTGGCCTAAAAACTGATGATAAAGGAAGAATTGAAACAGATGAACACCTACAAACCAGCGTAGCTAATATCTATGCCATTGGAGATGTAGTAAAAGGGGCTATGCTCGCACATAAGGCCGAGGAAGAAGGTACATTTGTTGCCGAGGTAATGGCTGGCCAGAAGCCGCACATACATTACAAACTTATACCTAATGTGGTATATACTTGGCCTGAAATTGCGGGTGTTGGCTATACGGAAGAAGAGCTTAAGGAAAAAGGTACTGCTTACAAAATAGGATCTTTTCCATATAAAGCCCTAGGAAGAGCTAGAGCCAGTATGGATATTGATGGCCTAGTAAAAGTCTTAGCCGATAAAGAAACGGATGAGATCTTAGGGATGCATATAATTGGCGCTAGAGCGGCTGACATGATTGCTACTGGCGTAACTGCTATGGAGTTTAGGGCTTCGGCAGAAGACGTCGCACGCATGTCGCATGCGCACCCAACTTATATGGAAGCGGTAAAAGAGGCTTGCTTAGCTGCAACAGATAATAGACCTATACATGTTTAATTGTCAGTAATCTTCCCAAAGGGAGCGTCAAGAGGACCTTCCCTTTTTTTATTCCTTTATTACTACTTGTCTCAATATTGACTGTACTCGTAGCATTTTTATCAACACTAATCAAATACATATTGAATTATTGATATTTATTTGCACTTTTGTAATTGTACTATATTAAAATAAACAACATGAAAAAGTTTTTACTATATCCCCTAGCACTTATCATTTCAATAGGCTCAATGGCCCTGTCATGTGATGACACTTCTGATTTGTTTGACATTACGACAGATTTAGATTTCACACAGACAATAAATATAAACACTCAAGGTGAG
>JBKEFO010000082.1:0-11192 GCA_046709585.1 Marivirga sp. | reverse complement strand
TGCGCGTATTTCAGAGGATATTGTTAGTTTAAGTATGCAGGATGTGTCATTAGATGCTATTGAGGAATTTGAAGACCATCAAGTGATTAATACGGGATCGCCACATTATGTAGTTTTTTCTTCCAATGTAAAAGATAAAGACGTGAAGGCTGAAGGTGCTACTATTCGGTATTCTGCCCTATTTTCAAAAGAAGGTATTAATGTGAATTTTGTTGAAAAGCAAATAGATGATTCCATTACAGTAAGGACCTATGAACGAGGAGTGGAAGACGAAACGCTTTCTTGCGGAACAGGTGTGACAGCATGTGCTATTGCTCATGTGATGCACGGAGGCCATTCTCCAGTAAAAATTCATACCTTAGGGGGTGAATTACGCGTTTCATGTGAGCTGAAAGAAGGCGGTGCTATGGATGTATTTTTAACAGGGCCTGCTAAGAAAGTTTTTGAAGGAACGATCATCCTCTAAAAACCTTAGAATTACTAAAAAAAAGCGTGTAAATTAGCGCAAAATTTCAATTAATATTTTTGATATATAATGCTTGATTTTCTAACAAAAGGACTGACCAAAGTATTCGGAACAAAATCGGATAGAGATATAAAAGATGTACTTCCATTAGTGGAGCAGATTAACGCCGAATACGCCAAATTACCTAGTTTATCGAATGATGAACTTAGGGGGAAGACGGATGAAATCGTTGAGCGCATTAATACCTTTTTAAAGCCTGTTGATGAGCAAATTGCTCAAATCCAGAAACATGTAAATGAAAGTCCTGATATGGATTTGCATGAGAAGGAAAGTAATTATAATCAAATTGATGAGCTGGAGAAGGAGCGCAATGAGCAACTAGAAGTAGTACTCTTAGAAGTGCTACCAGAGACTTTCGCGATCGTCAAGGACACTGCTCGGCGTTTCATGGATAATGCAACATTGACAGCTACTGCTACCATGTTTGACAAGAAAATGGCAGGGAAGTATGCTCATGTGAATTTAGAAGGAGACCAAGTAACATGGAATAACTCATGGGATGCAGCTGGTACTGAAGTAACATGGTCTATGTTGCATTACGATGTGCAACTAATCGGAGGTGTTCAATTGCACAGAGGAAAAGTGGCGGAGATGGCTACGGGAGAAGGTAAAACCTTAGTGGCTACTTTACCAGCATTCTTAAATGCATTAGCCAAGAGAGGTGTTCATGTTGTGACAGTAAACGACTACCTCGCTAAACGTGATGCTGCCTGGATGGCACCAATTTTTCAGTTCCATGGCCTCAGCATTGATTGTATAGATAATTATGAGGCAAACTCACCGGAAAGAAGAGAGGCCTATCGGTCGGATATCGTATATGGTACCAACAATGAATTTGGCTTTGACTACCTAAGAGATAATATGACTCGTGAAACCAAGGAGTTGGTTCAGAGTAAACATCATTTTGCAATGATAGATGAGGTCGATTCGGTATTAATTGATGAGGCTAGAACACCATTAATAATTTCTGGACCGGTACCAAAAGGAGATGAACATGAGTTCCATGAGCTAAAACCAAGAGTAGAAAAATTAGTCGCCGAACAGCGGAAAATAGTTGGACAATACTTGATCGATGCTAAAAGGTTAATTAAAGAAGGAGATGAAAAAGAAGGTGGACTCGCCTTGTTTAGAGCCTTCCGGGGTTTCCCCAAGCACAAACCCTTGATTAAATTTTTGAGCGAGACAGGCATGCGTCTGATATTGCAAAAAACGGAGAATAATTACTTGGCAGACAACTCCAAGCTAATGCCAGAGGCAGATGAGCCATTGTTCTTTGTGATAGAAGAAAAGAATAATAACATTGACCTTACTGAAAAAGGAATTGATTTAATCACAAAGGATGGCGAAGATCCTGAGTTTTTTATTCTTCCCGACATAGGTGTTGAAATTGCTAAAATTGAGAATGACACTAACCTTTCCGAGAATGAAATTCTTACAACGAAAGATGTGATTATTAAGGACTATGCAATAAAAGCAGAAAGGATTCATACCATCAACCAATTACTAAAGGCCTATTCATTATTTGAGAAAGATACTGAATACATTGTTGTTGACAGCAAAGTGAAAATAGTTGATGAACAAACAGGTCGTGTGATGGATGGCAGGAGATATTCTGATGGTTTGCACCAAGCAATAGAAGCGAAGGAGAATGTGAAAGTAGAAGATGCTACACAGACTTATGCCACTATCACGTTGCAAAATTACTTCAGAATGTATCACAAGCTGTCAGGTATGACAGGTACTGCAGAAACGGAGGCTGGTGAACTGTGGGATATCTATAAACTAGATACAGTAGTTATTCCAACGAATAAGCCAATTGTAAGAGATGATAGGCAGGATAAAGTCTATAAAACTGTAAGGGAAAAATTTAATGCAGTAACGGAAGAGATTGTGGAGATGAGCCAGGCAGGAAGGCCTATTTTAGTAGGTACTACCTCTGTAGAAATTTCTGAGATCTTAAGCCGTATGCTGAATATGCGTAAGATAAAGCACCAAGTGTTGAACGCAAAGCAACATGCAAAAGAAGCGGATGTTGTCGCAGAAGCGGGTAAGCCAGGTACAGTAACTATTGCCACCAACATGGCAGGTAGGGGTACTGATATTAAGCTAACCCCAGAATCTAAAGCTGCTGGAGGTTTGGCAATTATAGGTACAGAGCGTCATGAATCAAGACGTGTTGATCGGCAGTTGAGAGGTCGTTCAGGTAGACAAGGAGATCCGGGTTCTTCACAGTTCTTCGTTTCTCTAGAGGACAACCTAATGCGTTTATTTGGCTCTGACAGAATCGCTAAGCTAATGGATAGAATGGGCTTAGAAGAAGGGGAGGTAATACAACACTCCATGATCTCTAAGTCGATTGAAAGAGCGCAGAAAAAAGTGGAGGAGAATAACTTCGGTACGCGTAAACGTTTGCTAGAGTATGATGATGTAATGAACTCGCAAAGAGAAGTGATTTACAAACGTCGGAAAAATGCTTTATACGGTGAGCGATTACAATTAGACATCATGAACATGATGTTTGATACTTGTGAAGATATTATTAATAATGCCAAAGCCATGGACGCTTATGATGACTTGCGTCTAAGCGTTTTAAGTATGCTAGGGATAGATTTTGAGATTTCTGCAGATGAGTTTAAGGCTACGGCGGCGAATGTATTGTCTGATAAGTTATACAAGCAGGTATATGAAAACTACAAGCGCAAAAATGATCAGATTAGGGAAAAAGCCCTACCAATTTTAAAAGAAATTTACAAAACCAATGGAGCCACAGTAAAAGATATTCGGGTACCTTTTACAGACCAGAAAAAGCAAATCGCTGTGGTGACTAATTTGGAGAAAAACATTGAGAATGAGGGTAAAGACCTTATTCTATCAATGGAAAAAATCTGTACACTTGCTATTATTGATGAAAACTGGAAAGAGCATCTAAGAGAAATGGATGATCTGAAGCAGTCTGTACAAAATGCAGTTTACGAGCAAAAAGACCCATTATTAATTTATAAGTTCGAAGGTTTTGAGTTGTTTAAAAGATTCATCGGTAAGCTTAATGAAGACACAGTCTCATTTCTGATGAAGCTAGAATTGCCTGTTCAGGACAGTAGCCAAGTGACTGCTGCTGCTACCCAAAGACAGCGACAGAGGCTTCAAGAAAGCAAGGCGGAATCTGCTTCCGTATTGAGCGGTGGAGGTAGTAAAAATAGACCTCCTGTAGAAAAACAAATGCCGATAAAATCTGAAAAGGTGGTAGGTAGAAACGATAAGGTTTCTGTTCAGTACGCTGATGGAACAGTGAAAAAGGATGTGAAATTCAAAACTGTAGAAGAGGATATCAAAGGGAATAAATGTGTGTTGATAGATGAGTAGTTTTCGCAAAATATTAATGCTGTTTTTAGGTTCGTTGGTTGTAGCCGCTTGCGTTACTGCTTCTTCAACGACCAGTAAGGCAAGCTTAAGTTATGCGGAAGATTTAAGTAGCTATAAGCCTATAGTAGTAGATAGTGGTGCAAGTCAAACACAAACTTCGACATTTAGGACAACAGCAGAAGCTTTTACTGCTTCATCGGATATTACTTCGTTATTGAACTCGAAGTTAGATACGTTAGCAGAAAGTAATAAGGCCATCAGGTCAGTCCGGGGATTGACAGTTCAGATTTACAGTGGGAGTAGTAGTGAGCTTGCTTATCAGGCAAGAGATAGTGCGATTGTTGTATTACCAGAGGTGAGAACTGTGGTTCAATATAATCAACCTATTTACAAAGTGAGGGTAGGAAGGTTTACTGAGAAGCTAGAAGCTCAGCGCACTTTAATGAAATTGAAGCCTAAATTTCCAGGAGCTATAGCTGTACCAACTACTATTTACATTAATTAACTATGGAGCTAAAAGAGAATATCAAACGGTTAGCAAAGGCACAATTTCAGGAAGTGAAATCTATCCGCGAACACCTGCATGCCAACCCGGAGCTTTCTTTTGAGGAGCATAAAACGCATAATTTTATTAGTGAGAAGCTAACTGAATGGGGTATCTTACATCAAAAAAATGTTGCTAATACGGGTATTGTTGCTTTAATAAAGGGAAAAAATCCAGACAAGAAAGTAACGGCCTTACGCGGTGATATTGATGCCCTCCCTATTACAGAACAAAATAATGTAAGCTATAAAAGTACCAACGAAGGAGTGATGCACGCGTGTGGTCATGACGTACACACCTCATCTTTACTTGGTACGGCCAAAATACTACATACTTTAAGAGATCAGTTTGAAGGTACTGTTAAATTGCTCTTTCAACCAGGGGAGGAAAAAATCCCTGGTGGGGCCTCTTTGATGATAAAGGAAGGGGTATTAGAAAATCCTAGGGTCAATAATATTATTGGGCAGCACGTAATGCCGCTAATCGATGCTGGAAAGGTAGGTTTCAGGAATGGAATGTACATGGCTAGTGCTGACGAGCTTTATGTAAAAGTAATTGGTAAAGGAGGTCATGGGGCGATGCCCGAAATGAATGTGGATCCGATTATCATCACCGCTCATATATTAACGGCACTTCAACAAATTGTTAGCCGTCATGCCAGCCCAAAGGTGCCTTCAGTGCTTTCATTTGGTAAAATAATAGCAGAAGGTGCAACGAACATAATTCCTAATGAAGTCTATCTAGAGGGCACCTTTAGAACTATGGATGAAAAGTGGAGAGCCTCAGCGCATCAGAAAATGAAAAAAATGGCCGAAGGAATGGCGGAAAGTATGGGCGCTCGCTGTGAATTTGAAATCCGTAAGGGTTATCCATTTTTAGTAAATGAGCCTGAATTAACTGACAGGGCTAGAAGTGCAGCCATTGAATTTTTAGGTGCCGAGAATGTTCAGGAACTAGACCTATGGTTGGCAGCAGAAGATTTCGCTTATTTCTCACAAGAAAAAGACGCATGTTTTTACCGCCTAGGTGTAAGGAACGAAAAGATGGGAATTACTTCAAGCGTTCATACCCCAACTTTTGATATTGATCCACTAGCGCTAGAAACTGGAATGGGCCTCATGAGTTGGATTGCCATTCAGGAATTGAACCACCAAGAAAAGTAAATCAATCTTTAATATTAGCGGAGCTTGGGGGAGTAACTTCTTCGATCTTCGAAGAAGATGAAACAGTGTCTAGTACTTCGTTCCGTAGATCTTTGTTAATGGCCAAAGCTAGTAGTAAAGATAAAATTAAACCAATTGTTGCATAGAGTAAATCTCTACCTACCATAGATCCTGCTTTCTTCAAAGACTTACTTCTTTTCTTGTCACGCTTTTTACTTATCGCTATAGCTAATTCTCTACCTCCTAACAGTCCAATAAACACCCAAGTTGTACTAATAGGAATAGTACTTATAACTTTGAAATAATATAGTAAGCAAGCATAAATGAGGTCTACAACTGTTGCAGCCCTAACATCCGTCACGCCAGATTTTTCATTTACTATACCTTGAATCTTATCTCCCTTTAAATAAAACAAAACACCGAGTCCCAGGAAGATAAAGCCAGCAAAACCTATAAACTCGTAAATACCTAAGCTTCTTGGCAGGTATACAGCTATGTTCGCAGCGTCTTGGGAAATCCATATCGACCACAACGCACCACTTGTCACCCACTGAAGTGGCGTCCAGAATTTTGCTGGTTTTTTTCCTTTAAAGAATTTTGATAAGTATTTAGATACTAGTATCCAGACAATGATAGCAGTAAAAAAGGCTAATATATAGCCTGAAAAACTTTTAGTTAATATTTGACCAATAGAGCTCGCTTCTGTCGAAAAAGCACTCAATAGTAACACTGACGTAGAAACAGGCATTCTTAGTCTAGTCAGTACCAGGAGTAATATGGGTGCAGCTAGTTGTAAAAAGCTAAAAGAAGTGGGCGCAACGTCAAAACCTTTTGAGGCCAATCTCTGGTGGCTTACATCCCCGTCAAAAACAACCCAACTGTAGGTGACGGTAGCTAAAAATATTAAGCCCATAAAAAGCCATAATATCCACCATTTCCTGTGACTGTTGGAGGCAATAAATGTACCTATAGTTTGGATACTATCATTAGCAATAGCTGAATATGCAGCTAAACAGAAGCCAAACCACATAGCTATTTGTGTATATGGCGTTACTATACCACAGATAAAAGTAAGTATGGCGATGAAGGTGATAAAAGCCTTTTCCTTCCTAGCGACTTCAAAGGTTTTATAAGTTACTTCGGATAACTTTCCCCTATTATATTTTTCAAAAGAGTTTTTAGCCATGAAATCTTAAAACAGAAGGTTTTAATTGCTTTTTCATTGGTAAAGCTAAGTAATCAAATTGAAATGTTTAGTCTTTTTGTATTAAAAGCGACAGAAGTTATTGAAAGTTATATCACTCTTGAATAATAAGACTTTTTTCAGTAAAAACTTAACATTAGCTTCACTTTAAGGATACAATTATTAAGATTAAAGCCCGTACTTTTGTATTCTTGAAATAAAACGAATAGATATATCAATAAAGTACAGCCACATATCGATAATAAGAAGATCAGAGTAGCTAAAAACACACTTTATGTTTTATTAAGTGTGTTTTTGTTCTTGTTGGCAATAGACCTAATTGGCTTTTCTTTTAAGATGCTTAATAATGATATCGTTGAGTCTATTTTAAGACTGACCTCGAATCCTTTCGTTGGCTTGTTTATTGGTTTGCTAATAACTGCTTTGATACAAAGTAGTAGTACAAGTACAAGTATGATTGTCGCAATTGTCGCTTCAGGATCAATAGGTCTATCAGAAGCTATACCGATGATTATGGGGGCAAATATTGGTACTACCTTAACCAGTACGTTAGTTTCTTTAAGCTTTATCACCAAAAAAGATGAGTTTAGGAAGGCTATTTCGGCAGGAGTAGTACATGATTTTTTCAATATACTAGTGGTAATAATATTATTCCCCTTGGAATACTATTACGGTTGGCTCTCTTCCTTATCGACTTATATTTCTACGCTAATAGTAGGTAATAACTATGGTGATATTCAAAATGAATATAGTTATTCAATAATGACCAAGCCTATCATTAACTGGGTAGGAGATCTTTTTCCATACCCATTGATTTTGTCGGTTATTGCTTTTGCACTACTAGCTATCTCTATAAAAATAATATCAAATATTTTATATAGTTCTATTACTGGCGGGTCAAAGGAAGTGTTACAGAAGTACTTTTTCGGCGGTCCTTACCGTTCTTTTTTATGGGGAGCAGCCATCACCGCTGGTATTCAATCTAGCTCAGTTACTACTTCCGTAATTGTACCTTTCGTTGCTACTAGAAGAATTAATTTAAAGCAGGCTTTTACTTTTATCATGGGAGCTAATGTAGGAACTACCTTAACAGCATTGATAGCAGCCACATTTAAATCTGAAGCGGCTATCAGTATTGCGTTGGTACACTTACTATTTAATCTGTTCGGGGTCATTATTTTTCTCCCTTTTCCTATCATTAGAAAAATTCCAGTGCGTTTAGCCAAGGGTTTTGGGAGGTTAGCAATCAATGCCAGACTTACTGGGTTTGTATATATTATTTTTACCTTTTTTGTGATTCCATTTATATTGATTTCTTACACTAATGCTAGTCAAGATAAGCAGGAGCTGCTATATGAAGTGCAAGATTTAACAAAGGGCAAGGTATATTTTAAAAAGATTGTAATTAAAGAGTTTGATGCAAATCACCTTAACCATTGGTTTATTTATGATCAATTAAATGAGAAAAATGCCATAACCGATGTGCCATCCGAAATTGTAGAGGCGTATTACAAAAAGAATTTAATGGTACTTAATAATATCGTCTTTAAAACAGGTCAATTGAACGAATGTTGGTCAGGAACGGATAATTTAGGAAAATACAATGTTTGCCTAAAAGCGCTTAATGAGAAATTAGTGTTAGCGAATGAAATGTTAGATTCACTGTACCTGTTTGAAAAAGTGTATGTCAAAGACGGTACCGCTAAGGTAACATATGTAATTGACCCAAAACAACACATCATAGTCAACTCTAGTAAATATAATGAAAATGGGAAATTGATCTACACGGAAACATTGGTGAGTAACTTAAAGCTTTAATTTGCCCACAGCTTTAAACTTTTTGAATACAGTTTCTGTATGTGGAGCCTCTTCAAGTTCATCTGTTAAGTCCTGACCTGCCCAATGTTCATAATGCTTACCATCTCTCCATAGACGAGATCCGCCCACATCATAAATGATACCTTGATAGGCCACCCAAATTTCTTCTCTGTCTTGGCCATTCCGTAAGGCCAGCTGCTGTAAACTATATTTTGTAAGACCTATCTCCATTACAAGTTAAAATTACTTCAAAATACATAAATACGCATTAAAACATATTTTTTATATTGCAGGAGACTAGAACATTTTTAGATGCAGGGAAATATAGATGAAATAGTATTAAACTTTAATGCCAGCAGCTTATTCTTATTGAATATCCTTCTAGGCTTCATCATGTTTGGTGTGGCATTGGATTTAAAAGTAGAGGATTTTAAAAGAATCTTG
Source organism: Marivirga sp. (assembly GCA_046709585.1). Classification (GTDB taxonomy): domain Bacteria; phylum Bacteroidota; class Bacteroidia; order Cytophagales; family Cyclobacteriaceae; genus Marivirga. Next base: position 2,130 of record JBKEFO010000082.1, on the reverse strand, counting down.
TCGCAGCCAAAAGCATCATTAGTAGGATTGCTATCACAATGGGTGCTACTACCCATCATCACCTTGCTTATTATTTATGTGATGCAACCTCAAATAAGTATAGCGCTAGGGATGTTGTTGGTAGCGGCGTGTCCAGGAGGCAATATCAGTAACTTTATAAGCAAAATGGCAGGTGGTAATACAGCCTTATCAGTAAGCTTAACCGCCTTGACTACCTCTGCAGCAATAGTAATGACTCCACTAAGTTTTACTTTCTGGAGCTCCTTTTTGCCTGAAGCAGAAAGCCTTAAGAATAGCATCTCCTTAAATGTGTGGGATATGTTTTCTACCATTATCTATTTGATATTGGTGCCAGTGCTTATTGGAGTTCTTTTTGCAAAGTATCGGCCAAAACTTACAGAGAAGATCAAGGGTCCTATTAACATACTTTCAATAATAATATTTTCAGCTTTTGTGATTATTGCATTCTCGAAAAATGCTGATTACTTCATTAGCTACATCCATGTAATTTTTGTACTCGTATTATTACATAATGGATTTGCTTTTATGGGTGCTTATTGGCTAGCGAAAGTATTCGGGCTTGCTGCATCGGATCGAAAAGCCATTTCTATCGAAACTGGAATTCAGAATTCAGGTTTGGCTTTAATTTTAATTTTCAATTTTTTTGATGGGTTAGGAGGCATGGCAATCGTAGCTGGATGGTGGGGAATCTGGCATATTATCTCTGGCCTCACTTTAGCTTTCTTCTGGTCAAATAAAAAAGTGCTGAGCTTCAACAGAAATTAAAGCATTAATGTCGATATCTCTTTAGCTAATTCCGTCTTGTCCTTTAACAGGTCTTTATTTGTGAATAATATCCATTCATTCTTTAGCTCCTTATACCGATGGATCCATTCTAGACCAATGATGCTAATGATAGGTAAGCTGAATATAATAATGGCAGCGAATATATTATCTATACATAGTGCAAGCACAAGCCATATAATTCCAAAATATACGGGGTAAAGAAATGAACTAATTGCAAATCGTAATGATAAATGCCAGGTAATATCCTTCACTTTTGCGATTACACCTTTCTCAATAGCTAATTCTGGGATAGCTGTTAAAAGTTTTGAAGCTAATAAAAAAGGACTGAACATGGTGAGTAGGAAAATCTTCCCTGAAAGGAAAAGTATGTTTCTTTTTTTTAGGCTGTAATAGGTGTCTATTCCTTTTTCTTTGAGTGATTTTATTAGGTTGCTTAATCTTTGCTTTAATACATCCTTTTCAGTCTCTTTCACTTTAAAATAAGTAGTGAGCACATTAATCATTCTATTTTCATGATGGACCATGGACAGTTCTGAGCTACTTATTTGTTTGAATGAATCATCCTTCATCAGTATTCTGAGCTCCTCAAAGAAATCAATTTCAGCTTCCCAGGCAATGTCTATCATCTGACTGCTAATACCAGATTGTATTTTATCGGTTACAGTTTTATAGGTTGTTTGTGGATTATCCTCAAAATCAGTTTTATATTGTTGGATATTTATTGCCTCTGTATAATGTACATGCACATCATGCCATTTGTTTGTTTGATGTTCATACTGCAGACCTACGGGTATTATTGATAGGTTGAGATTGAAATTATGCTCTTCCTCGGCCTGAAAAGCTATACGTGAAGCGCCCTTCTGTAAAGGTCTAAGCATCCTAGGAAAACCATGGTTGCCCTCTGGGAATAACCCCACCACTCCTTTGCGGTTAAAAATCTCAAAGCATTGATTGAAAATCTGTTCGTTTTGTGAGGCGGTGTTTACACCATCTCTTTTTCTATAAATAGGCATTAGTTTTATTATGCCTAAGGCTTTCTTTGCTAAGCTAGACTTAAAAATATCAGCCCTCACCAAAATATTTGGATTGCTGTTCCCAGCGGTAAAAACCATTAGAACGCCATCCATGAATGTGTTTTGGTGGTTTGCGACAAAAAGGGCAGGCTTGTTTTTCCTTACTTTGTTATAACCGCTTGTGATGATGTTGCGATAAGTAAAAGCAAAACCAAAACTTAATACGAATTTAATGATGCGGTATATGAATTCTCTCCAGAAATATTTCATGCTTTATTTTTGTACTTAAACTGCAAAGATAATAATTTTT
>JBKEFO010000081.1:0-11219 GCA_046709585.1 Marivirga sp. | reverse complement strand
TCAAAAGCTAACCATTGCGCTTGTTGTTCCGCGGGTGCTTGAGCAATATTCTGAATAGTTTGAATAGCTCGCTCTCTATCAAACTCTCCAGTTTCTTGATTCATGAAGGTTTGTCTGATGGTAGGGTCTATATTATTTCCTTGAACCATGTCTACAAGTTCAGCATCAGACACCTCTAAGCCTAAAGACTCGTATTGGTCTTTAAAAGCGACTTCAATTACTAGGAAGTCCCAAGCTTGTTGTCTAATTGAATTTAGTTCAGCATCAGATGGTGTTCTACCATTAGATGATTGAAAGTTATATTTAAATTCATTTATTTTTTGTTGGTATCTTTCTAGGCTAATTGTTTCGCCAGCAATTTCTCCAACTTCATTTTTATTTCCTCCTAGAAGGACTGAATTAGGACCTAGCAAATCGCCAATAAGAAAAGCCAAAATTGACAATCCTATCAGGGCAATTAATACTGACCCCATTTTTACTCGTAATATATTGAATATTCCCATGTTAGTTTTTTTCAAAGATTCGCAAAATAATAGGATTTAAGCTTAAGATCAAAATGATTTAGCCCTTTACTTTAAGTATATGATTGATTGCTGATAATCAACTTTACTAAATCGATGCGGTTCTCTTCCATACTTTCTATAATAAAAGTAAATTGATGTCTTTCGACTACATCATTTAATGTGGGAAAATTTTCTGTGATGGACAGGATAAAGCCTCCTAGTGTATCATAATCCCCTTCTGGTAAGTCCAGCAGATATTTTTCATTTAGGTAATCAATTTCTAACCTTGCACTGAAAGAATAAGTGGAATCATTTATTTTTTCCTCGACTAAATCTTCGTCGTCATGTTCGTCTTGAATCTCACCAAAGATTTCCTCTATAATATCTTCTAAGCTGACAATACCAGCAGTACCGCCAAATTCATCGACCACTAAAGCTAGGCTTTTATGCTCTTGAATAAATTGGATCATCAATTCATTTACTGCCATTGTCTCAGGCACGATAATAATCGGCGTTAATATCTCTTCAATATCGCTGGGCTTCTTGAATAGAGCGAGGGAGTGGCAATAGCCGATAACGTCGTCAATAGTTTCTTTGTAGATGAGTACTTTTGAGTGCCCACTATCAGTAAAGGCGGCTCTAAGTTCTTCCAACGAGTCTTCTATTTCCACCGCAACTACTTCGGTTCGTGGAATCATGCATTCACGGACCTTGATGGTTTTGAACTCTAAGGCATTATTAAAAATTCTTTTATCTAGTTCAACTTTATTCTCTTGATGGTCTACTTGTGTGGTATTTTTAATAAAATGGTCTAAATCTGTCAAACCAAAGACAGGTTTATCTTCGGAATAATCCAATCGGAGAACGTATTTAATAAAGAGCTTAGAAAGGCTTACTATGCCGACAACAAGAGGATAAGTAAGATAATATATCAACCATAGTGGAATGGCAAAAAAGGATAATAAACCATTTGGATTAAGTAAAAAGACGCTTTTGGGTGTAAACTCAGCTACTAGGAGTACTAATATCGTAGCAACGGTTGTTTGCGAAAACAAGATAAAAACGTCTGTTTGGAGGTAAATTGGGAGGTTATTTATGAGCATAGGCTCAACTAATTTGGCCATGTATATGCCGTAAACAACTAAGGAAATAGTATTGCCAACCAATGTGGTACCAATGAATGCAGAGGGTTTTTTCAAAAAACGAGATAAAATCTTTCCTGATATAATACCCTGCTGACTCTGTAGTTCGATGTGAAGTTTGTTGCTGGAGATAAATGCAATTTCAATTCCCGAGAAAAACGCGGAGAAAAGCAGAGAAATTACGGTATATACAATGTATTCACTTTGCATTATTTTTTCGAAGTATTGTCTTCAGCTTTAGTTTTGTATCTATGTAAAAGTAACAGACATATTGATAACATAAAAATCCAATAGCTATATTCAAACCCGACAGTTAATGATTGGTGAATTCCTATAACGAATAGTGCAAATGCCATGGCTAGCCAAAGAAAGGGTTTATTCTTGTCCTTCGTTATTTTTGTCTTTTGTTGTTTCTTGCGAAGTTTCTTTTTGGACATATGGAGGGTTATTTCTTCTCAGGTTTTTGAAGTGTGACCTTTTTAGGTTGGGGTGCAGTGGTTTTTCCTTCGTCTTGTTGCAGATCATCTTCCATGTATATAGTCCCTTGTGGGTTTAAAATTCTATAGGTAGAAAAGTCTTGCTTAGCGGTAAGGCCTGTTCCTGTCGAAATCTGATCTTCTGTTTCAATTTTTACAAACTTATCAGTGTAGATTTCTTCAGATTCTGGATTCCAATATAATTCTTCTGAGTTTAGTTTCTGTGGTTCTAGGTATCCAATCACCTCTACGTCTCCTACGGCATGGTAAAGGTTTGTTTCTTTGATGTAGAAGGCTTTATTGGCTGCTAATGTAGAAGATAATGAGCCGTCGGGTTCATAAAATTCAATGAAAATAGACTTCGGAAATTCTTTGTCTCCGTTTTCGAATTCATATTGTTTCGGAGCTTCAATTTTGATACGGACGACTGCGGAGTCGGAATAAAGTATAGTAGAACTATCGGCCTCCATACTTGGGCCTTCATAGGAAGGAAAACTCTTCGCTTCTTTTAATCCATCATCGCAAGAGGAAAGAAAAAGCAATGAAAAGCCGATGTATAGGTATGATATATATAATTTCATTGGTAACAAAAAAAGCGGTTCTGAAAGTCAAAACCGCTTTATATCATTTGTCTTTGATTAATCTCTAGTATATAAAGTTACGGACTCTCCCACCCAACATCCTACAGCTAACGTTTGGCCCACCTCATAACCGTAGTTGAATAGGTCTTCTTTTGAAGGGAACTGCTCTTTCGCTACTGCCATTCGCTCAGAGTTGCTTCCTCTTTGGTACATCTCATAAGCAGCAATGTAAACCGCTCTGTCTTTTACCACATCTTGCCCACCTTTACATTCTGGCCCACTCTTAAAATAAAGATCTCCAATTAAAACATAGGCATCTGTTTTCGCAGGATCGGCCTCTAAAACTTTATAGGCATAAGACCTAGCTTGCACCTTGTTACCTTTTTTAGAGGCTATATCGGACAGTTCTAAATAGATCTCCGCTTGTTTAAAGTTATCTTCTATGTACTTAAGTGCCTCAGTAAAATATTTGGTAGCTTCATCGTAATTTCCGTTCATTTTACTTCTTAAAGCTATTAACCTTATCAAACCGTATTCCGGGCTAGTAACTACTAATTGCTTAGCTGCAGTTAGGAAGGATTCAGAGCTTGTGCAGCTGCCTGCTAGGGCAAATTTCACAATTCTTTCAGCATCCTTTAATTCCTTTCCGCCGTCGATGTATTTCGGAAATAACTGCTCATCAATGATGCTACAATTAATGGTGATCGTAGCATTAAATAGCTTGTCAACAACTTCAGCATACCTATCTGCATTTGCAACGCCTTCCGCTTTCTTTTTCTCTAATACTTCGCTGATTTGATCATAAATGTCTATTATTTCTAAGTCATTTAGATCACCGCCACTAAGCTTGTATTTTCTAGCAGCATCCATATAAGCCATCGTGTTTCCTATAATTATATCGTCTCCTAAAAATTCGAAAGTAGATTTTTCCAATTCAAATAGCTCCTGATATTTATCTTTCCTGCTTTTCCAAACTTGGTAAGCATCATATGCTTTTCTGTTGGTTACGTTCTTCTCATCATGAAAGTACAGCATTCTAAGATCATACAATAAAACAGTTGAATCTTGGAGGTCTTTCTGACGTTGACCAGTAGTAGACTCTGACAAGTTTTCGTATATTTTCACACCCTGTATATATATAGAAGCATTCAAATCAGGTACTTCTTTTAATAACCAGTCTAGGGGTACTTTTGCCGCCTCATAATTTTCTGCTGTTAACATATCAGAGTATAAAGCATTTTTCTCCATTGCTTTAGCTTTTTTAGCCGCATCTTCAGGCCAGTTCCAACCGTCTTGTGCGAATGTCATCGCTGAAGCGGCTAAAAATAGTGATAGTGTAAATAAAATCTTTTTCATCTGTATCGTCAGTTTAATAATTGTCACGTTCTATCTCAAAACTAAATCATTTTTTTACAATTTAGTTTAATATTTGTTCTATTTAATCGAATTGTCTCCTCAGGAACCACCTGTCGTTAAAAGTAAAGCTAAGACTCAAACCAAAGTAATTTTCTCTAACTAAGCTATTTTCTAAGGTACCCCTTTGACCAACTTGAAAGCCTAAATTTAGGTTTGATATCTTGTTGATAGGGGCACTAACTCCAAAAGTAATGCCAAAATTATTTATTGCCGTATCATCTATCTTAATTTGACCATTCTCAGCAAAAAAACCAGCTCTGTAGCTTATTCTTTGAAGGTATTTTCCTGAGTTGGTAGCGTCGGGCGTTAATTCTGCTCCGATATTTATGCTGTTATTAACACCTAGATTTGTCGAGGGGCTATCGTATAATAAGTAATTAGTCCAATTTTGGTAACTGTAGTCGGCAGAAATTGCCCATTCGCTTGACTTATAAAGAGATAGTCCAGCTGATAGTTTAGCTGGAACGAATGTTGATCCTTCTTGATCCAAATATTGATAGTTAATAGCGCTATTAGATCCCAGTGCATTGTTAGCAAAGTTTAAGTACTGCAATGATTTAGACCGTGAGGTATTGAGATTGTTTTGCAATGTATAGGTGACACCAAGCGCAAGCACTTTGTCCTCAGTGACCTCATGTTTAAACCTTGCACCAATAATATAGTTCAAATCAGAATAATTAAATGTCTCCTCTAACACTATATTGTACACTGTGTTAATCGTGTCCTGGTTATCAATGATGCCGTTTGTTAACACACGTTGGGTAATTAGACCGAAGTTATAATTTACTTCGACCCCTATTGAAATAAACTTATTAAGGTTATAGCCAGTGGATAATCTAAATTGAGAGATGTTTCCTTTACCAGTAAACAATTTCGACTGTGGCCTCAATGTATTTGACTCACTTATTGACTGAGATATGGAATAATTTTTTGAAATGTAAGGGTTTAAAGAGATCGACACACCTAGTTTACCTGGTAAAATGGGGAAGGCGAGGGCCAAATATTGCAGTCCTCCGTTGGTCTGGTCATATCGATTTACTTCATCTCTTATAGCGGTGTTTCTTAGCGCTAATCCAGCTTCAAAACTAGTAAGCCTTTGATCTGCAAATAATGCAGGGTTTAGACTGTTAATAAAGTAAGGATTGCTATAGGCAATTCCTGATTTCCCCATACCTATATTTGATGTATAGGCTTTATCAGAGAGAATCCCAATACCATAGGCAGAATAGGGTGAAACCGTATTTTGACTATAAGCGTTTGAAAAAAAAAGTGTTGAAAATATTGCGGCTAATATGCCTGTTTTAAATTGATGCATTATGTTTTAAAATTGCATTTAGACCCTCCAGTAATAACTGAGGGATCGCAAAGATGGTAGCTTTTATTTTACTTTCAAAGAAATTGGCATTCCCACCGCATAGAATTATATTAATGTCACCGAATTTATTTTCAAATTTCGAGATAAAATATTCTAATTCACCTACGACCCCGTTGGTCACACCACTCATAATAGAGTCTTCTGTGGTATTGCCTATATCGACTTCATGAAGTGGTTCTGATGGAATTAACGGTAATCGAGCGGTAAAAGTATGTAAGCTTTTAAATCTCATGTTAACGCCTGGCGATATTGCTCCACCTATGTACTCGTTATCTTTATTTACAAGGTCATAGGTGATGCATGTACCCATGTCAATAATTAGGTTATTTTGGTTCGGAAATAGCTTGTTGGCACCTGCAGCCAGTGCAATTCGATCAATTCCTAAGCTATTGGAGGCATAATGATTAAAAAAGGGCAATGAAGTATTGGTCGTTAGATAGTAAGTTGATGCTGGAAGTTGTAATGCGTCATTTATTTCGTCATATGGTTGATTTACACTGGCAACTATTAATTTTTCAAACGAGGAGAGATCAATCCTCTTCTTCAACATTTGTAAAGATGTAAAAGAATGTTGCTCTATCATTTTATCTTTTTTGAAAACACCTACTTTTACTAAAGTGTTTCCGACATCTATTGCTGCGTTCATAAGTCAATTATTTTAGAGCACAAAATTAATCAGAATTATGCAAAATAAATGGATAAGTGCAATAGGTTTAATGTCAGGGACGTCTTTGGATGGTCTTGATGTAGCTTTTTGCAGGTTTAAACTAATAGGAGAGCAATGGGAATGGGAGTTGGTCGGCGCTGAAACTGTGCCCTTTGAGGCAGAATTAGTTGCACAGTTAAAAAATGCAGCTACTTTAAGTGCTATTGAGCTGTACAATTTGGACAATGAGCTGGGTGTCTGGATGGGGAAAAATGTATTGGAGTTCACAAATAAACATGGGTTTAAACCGAACTTAATTGCCTCTCATGGTCATACTATTTTTCACCAACCCAATAAAGGCTTAAGTATTCAAATTGGTAATCTCAATGCTATTCATGCTACTGTTCATGTACCAGTGATAAATAATTTTAGGCAATTGGATGTTCTTAAAGGAGGGCAAGGGGCACCTTTAGTACCTGTTGGAGATGCGTTGTTGTTTGCCGAATATGACTATTGTATCAATTTAGGAGGCATTGCAAACATTTCATTTGCTGACCAGGAAAACAACAGAAGGGCATTTGACATTTCCATCTGTAATATTGGTCTGAATTTTTTGGCAAATGAGTTGGGGTATGCTTATGATAAGAATGGTGAGGTGGCGCAGTCAGGCAAGGTGTACCGACCATTACTTGAGCAGCTAAATATGCTTCCTTATTATAAAATAGCAGGCCCCAAAAGTTTGGGGATTGAATCTCTAAGAGAGGAAGTTTTTCCGTTACTATTATCCTCTACTCTGAGTGTTGCTGATAAATTGGCGACGCTTACTGATCATATAGCCTATCAAATAGTAGAGGTGTTACTTGCAAACAACAAAAATGAAGGGAAAATATTGGTCACGGGAGGTGGCGCTTTCAATGAGACTTTAATTAATTCTATTAATAGTAAACTTCCCGGGGGTTTAGAATTAGCGATAACAAGCAAATCAATTATAGAATATAAAGAAGCCGTTATTTTCGCCTTTTTAGGTGTATTGAGAGCTTTAAATAAAGTAAATATCTATGCTTCGGTTACTGGTGCTCAATCAGATACTGTAGCTGGGGACCAGATTGGAAAGGTTTGCTTTTAATTTTGTACTTTTGCCCCGCAATTATTTAGCATTACTAGCGATCATAGAACTCATGAAAGAACTTTTAAAGAAATTTGTAGATAAGAAGCCGGAAGTAGTTTTTGAATGGAATGATCCAGAGACTGAGGCCGAAGGCTGGGTAGTGATAAATTCTTTAAGAGGAGGAGCCGCTGGTGGAGGGACGAGAATGCGTTTAGGTTTAGATAAGAGAGAGGTAGAGTCTTTAGCCAAGACGATGGAGGTGAAATTCACTGTTTCAGGCCCTGCTATAGGAGGCGCGAAGTCAGGGATAAATTTTGACCCCGCTGATCCACGAAAAAAAGGTGTCTTAGAAAGGTGGTATAAGGCTGTGATACCATTACTAAAAAATTATTATGGAACGGGAGGTGACTTGAACGTAGATGAAATCCACGAGGTTATTCCGATTACTGAAAAATATGGTCTTTGGCATCCACAAGAGGGCGTAGTTAATGGTCATTTTAATGCCACTGAGCCCGAAAAGATTAAAAAATTAGGCCAATTGAGACAGGGAGTAATTAAGGTAATTGAATCCTCGACTTATACGCCAGATATTAGAAGAAAGTACACTATAGCAGATATGATTACTGGTTTTGGGGTGGCTAAATCAGTCGAGCATTACTATAATATATGGGGAGGTGGCCTATCAAAGAAGCGGGCTATTATACAAGGCTGGGGTAATGTTGGTGCATCTGCAGCCTATTATTTAGCAAAAGCAGGTGTTAGTATAGTAGGAATAATAGATAGAAACGGAGGTATTATAAAGCAAGAAGGTTTCAGCTTGCAAGAGGTAACGGAGTTGTTCTTAAACAGGCGAGGTAATGAGCTAGATGCTGAGGGCATGTTAAGTTTTGAGGAAGTAAATGAGCAAATATGGCCTTTAGAAGCAGAAATATTCATTCCTGCGGCAGCCTCAAGGCTTATTACAAAAGAACAAGTCAGTGTAATGCTTGAATCTAATTTAGAGGTTATTGCCGCTGGAGCAAATGTGCCATTTGCTGATCCTGAAATTTTCTTTGGTCCAATTGCCGATTTTGCTGACCAAAAGACTGCTGTTATACCAGATTTTATTGCTAATTGTGGTATGGCGCGGGTATTCGCCTATCTGATGACATCAGATGCAGAAATGACCGATGAGGCTATTTTTGAAGATACTTCAAGAACAATAGAAAAAGCATTGCGTAAAACATTTGCGGCAAGTGATTCAAAAATTAATATTTCAAAAACTTCTTTTGAAATCGCATTAAGTCAGCTAATTTAACAAAATGATAATAATGTTTGTTTTAACAGTCATTTTAACAATTTAAAACGCTTATACTGCATGAGGAAAGTTTTTCCATTAGCTATATTCATCTTTTCGTTATTTCTTATTTCAATGCCCAAGGCTGTATTCGCAGTAATTCCAGCACAAAAAGTAGTGGAAAATAGCATCAGTGAAAATGGTATAGAGATGGGCGATACATCTGATGTGCCTGGTGAGGAAGAATTTGCTGAAGAGTCCCATGATAGTGCTCCTTCATGGACAGTAATTCCTTTTGTGCTCTTGCTACTAATGATTGCAACAGGGCCCCTTTTTTATGAGCATTTTTGGCATAAAAACTATCCTAAGATAGCCGTTATTCTAGCGGTCTTGGTTGTCAGTTACTATCTTTTTGTTTTACACAATAAGCACAGTCCAATACATGCTGCTTTTGAGTACATCCAATTCATAGCTTTGCTCGCCTCTTTGTTTATTGCTTCAGGAGGGATTGTTATTAAAGTAAACAAAAAATCTACGCCAAAGATCAATTTGCTCTTGTTGGTTATTGGGGCGGTGATCTCCAACCTTATTGGAACTACAGGAGCGTCGATGCTTTTAATTAGGCCATTCATCCGCTTGAACAAAAACAGAATCCAGGCCTATCATATTATTTTCTTTATTTTTATGGTAAGCAACATAGGAGGGTCACTTACTCCTATAGGGGATCCTCCACTTTTTCTAGGCTTTTTAAAGGGTGTGCCTTTCTTTTGGACTTTAGAGCACAACATCCTCCCGTGGTTGTTCGCATTGACTGTTCTTAGTGTCGTGTTTTTTATCGTGGATAAACGTAATAAAAAAGGAGCTTCAGAAGACAACGAAGCTGTTTATGATAACAAAATTACAGTTACGGGGAAAAGAAATTTTTTATGGCTAGCGGTAATTATTGCTGCAGTATTCGTTGACCCCAATGTTTTTTCATGGGTGCCAGGACTTCATTTTGACGGTCAGGTCTTTTCATATATAAGAGAGGTAATCATGTTGAGTGTTGCTTATCTTTCTTATAAGTTTGCCAAGAGTGGTGTACATACTTTAAACGAGTTCAGCTTTGAGCCTATTAAAGAGGTAGCCTTTATCTTTATTGGTATTTTTGGTACGATGATGCCCGCGCTAGATTTAGTAGGTGATTTTGCAAAAAGTGATGCAGGGGCCTCGCTTATTACTCATAACACCCTTTATTGGGGGACAGGTATATTATCGGGCTTTTTGGATAATGCTCCGACGTATTTGAATTTCTTGGCAGCAGCAATGGCATCTCAAGGTGCAAGTATTTCAACCCTAGCGCAGGTGACAGATTTTGCGAATGGGGGCGTTTACTTTGACTCTGTTTTGGATTTAAAAGCAATATCAATAGCGGCAGTATTTTTTGGGGCTATGACTTATATTGGTAATGGGCCAAATTTCATGGTGAAATCGATAGCAGAACAAGTGGGTATAAAGATGCCTTCCTTTTTTGGGTATATAATTCGGTTTTCAATACCCATCTTATTGCCATTACTTTTCTTTGTTTGGCTTTTATTCTTTTACTTATAATTGTACAACCACAAGTATTAAAACCATTTACTCTATGGAGTTGAAAATTAACAATTTAGACAGAGAGCAAGTTTTTCAGAGGGTAGCTACTTATGTCAAGCATCATGGATTGAATGTTGTGTCAATTGACTTTAAGAGACCTTGGGGCGGTTTCTTTGTTATCGAAGAAAGCCAAGCCGAGGATTTTGCTTCTTTATTTTTCCCGGAAGGGCCTTTTGAAAGTTTAAAATTAAGCGAAAAATTAAGTCCGAAAATTTTGGTCGTAGCGCCAGAAAAAAGACTTTCTTGGCAATACCACCATAGAAGAGCGGAGATATGGACTGTTTTATCTGGTGATGTAGGAGTAGTTAGGAGCGATACCGACATAGAGGGTGTATTAAAACAATTAAATGAAGGTGACCAAATTAAGCTGCACGAAGGGGAGCGTCATAGATTAGTAGGTCTAGAAGGTTGGTCTGTTTTGGCAGAAATATGGCAGCATACCGATGCTGCTAACCCTTCTGATGAAGACGATATTGTTAGAGTACAGGATGACTTTGGTCGGTAGTTCTACCAAGGTGCTTCACTAATATTTATCACCTTAATTATCTCGAAAAAAGCTAGTACAGTGAATCTATATTAATGTTATTGAGGTATCAATAATTGACTTAAAGCACCAATATTTTATAGTATCAGTAAGCCATTTTCTCTTAAATCATTGATTTCCTCTGAGGACCAAAAATCTTCAAATGACTCAAACTGCTCATCATATGAGGCTTTAAATTCACCAAATGTACTCAATGAATTTTTTAATTTAGTTAGCTGCTCTTCTAGCCATTTGGCTAATTCCGGCGTTAATTCAAGTTCTATGATAGCAACTTTATCGTGAATCGTTAGAAGCGCATCTTCTTTATTTAGGATGACTACTTGTGGTATTTGCCCCAACCAGAGCATCTTAGAAACAGATCTTGGTATACTTTCATTATGCTTGTCCAAGCATCTATGAATGTAATCAGCATCAATTGTAGTCTTTGGCACTTTGAAATTGAACCAAATTTGAAGCGGTTCGTCCAATGCTATACCTTGCATATAGTTGAACAAAGATTTCTTTAGGCCAAAGCTAAACT
>JBKEFO010000080.1:0-11254 GCA_046709585.1 Marivirga sp. | reverse complement strand
GAATTATTGTATGCCGTTCGTTAGAGCATTTGTTGAATTATAGTTTTAATCTTTTACAACTTAAATTTAATACAATGAAAAATTTGAAGAACAAATTCATGCTTCTAGGTGTGGTAACATTAATGGCCTTCGGTGCTGTTTCACTAGTCCATGAGAATCTTACTGCTCAAGTTATGGAAATACCTTGTGAGGAATTTAAATACGCTTTTGATAGAGATATTCTTGATTGTAAGGGAGCCGGAAAGTCATGTAGTCGCTGTGGCCCTATTAAAATATAAGCGTTTCTTTCTTTTATCAACCAATTGTAAGGTGCTCTTTTCAGCACCTTATTTTTCTCTCAATACATAGATTTATACAATGAATAGAATAGTTACTATCTGTATCCTCATACAGGCTTTCATTTTGTCAGCATGTTCCGATAAAGTTCCATACGATTATGAAAATTTTGATATCAAGGATGTTCATAAAATTGACAATATTGAGTTGATTAACTTAAGGCTGAAAAAAGAAAAGGAGGTTGTTTTCTTTATTGATACAAATTCCAGAAACTTTAGCCTATATCCAGCTTATTTCTATGATTCTTTAACATCAAAGGAGTTTTTTGTCAACAGAAATGAAATTTTAGATGGATTGGATTTTTATGATTACAATAGCGGAGAAATGGTCAAAAGGCTAGTATTCCCTTCTGATGGTCCTGGCTCAGTCGCAGAATTGTCGGGTTTTTTTATTAAATCAATGGATTCAATATTCATAGCTGATAGAAATAAAAACCAAGTGCTTTTAGTAAATGACAGTGGTCAAGTACAAGATCAGTACGCTCTTCCTGTAGAACATTTTAGAAGCACGTTCACTACTATTTTATCGAAATTCTTTGTTGTGGAAGATAAGCTTATTATGAATTATTCTGCCTATGAAACGGCTGAAAATACAGGTGGCACACCAAGTGCCATCCTTTATGATCTTAAGAAAAAAGAATTAATTAGAATGCTACCTCCCCTAAGCCCCCATCAATTGGCTGATAATAATTATTCTTTGAATCAAACGGGTCAAAGAATAAATCAGGGGCATGGTAATTCAACAGTTAGCAGGTTTGGCCCATTGCCTTTTATTTACCACTATAATCTCGAGCAAGGAGAATTAAAGATGCATCAACTGAAAAGTAAGAGGCAGAAAGATCAAGTTAAGCCAATGGGTTTGGTGCCTAGGGATGAGCTTAGGTATTTAGAAGAATCCTATATGCAAACAATTTATGATCCTTACCGCAAGCTTTATTATTCAATTTATCGTGGAGATATACCCCCAAAAAACCGGAATAATGAAGATAATACTTTGGAAGATATGCAGATGTCTATCATTATTGCAGATACTTTGTTTCGGTACAGAGGAGAAATAATTCTAGAAAAGGATAAATATTTGAGAACACCCTTCATCTCTAAAGATGGCTTGTTGATGCCTAAGAGCCATATGAATTTTAAGGGGGAGGAAGAAGGTAAAATGAAATATGACTTATTTAAAATTGAGCAATTATGAAAAGCGCGATAGTATTTTAAAGTAGGGCATACTCAAAAAAAGGACAGCTAAACTATAAACACCAATGCAGCGGTTAAAGTCGTTTTATGCTCTTCTACTGGCGAAAACAGACAAGGAGATAAGCTGTAGGTTTAATTGATAGCTGTTACAGTACGTCTTGCTTCGCTTTTGGCGGCTATCAAATATATTACAAGTAGCTCGGGCTTGCAAGATGATCCGTCAGGTCAAGTGCATAGCACCTGGCAATAATGCTTGAATCAGCTATTTTTTAAATAGTGTAGCACTCAATATGTGAGCTCATGGTTTTTGAATAAACCATGAACTTAAAGCCAATTAAGCTAGGGTACTTTTCCATTCTCGGTCACCTCCGTATTGGTGACTGATTTGCCCTTTCTCATTCATTGCAAAAAGGTAAATCCATTCATTGTCGCAAAGTTGTTTGATGTTGATATTTTTATGCAATACATTGTTGATAGCTTCCATTGGTGCTTCTATTACAACGCTAAGTCGTATTGGCTCATGCTGAAACTCTACACCGTCGTGCACAGCCTGTTCCGGTAGGCCTACTCTTAAATCACCCGAATTCCCTTCAATTACGCCGATTCCAGAGGTGATATTATGCAGGGTTTTATTGCCTGATCCAAATTGTTTGTTGTCTACCGTGGAACCAAAATACTGCAGGTTAATCCAGCTGGTAACAACCATAGGGGCAGTCATAATTGTTTCTAAGACTGCAAATCCTTGGTCTTTTTTCCAGTCGTAGGTATGTAAAAAGCTTTTTCCTCCCAAGTTATGGTCGCTCGAGCGGTGTCGTGGCGCAACAATAAAGTTAGAACAGCCAGCTAATCCCCATTCTGGTCTCAACTGTGACCAGTCTTTGCTTCTGTTAGCAATCGATTGGTTGATATCTGTAAGCTTCACATCTTTGAAGCGCCCAAATCTTTCCGTTCTCGTTGCAAAACCTGCTTGATAGAAGGCTTTTTTTAGGGCTTTAATCGTTGAGGATAGATGCCTAGGAATAGCTGATTCTTGGTATATTGCCATGTGGTCAGTGGTTGTTTCATGCAAGCAAGCAACAAAATGGGTAGTATCAGGAATAACTATCCCTCGGCTCTTCAAGCCTGTTCTTACATCCAAATTATTGAGTACTGCCGCTGCTACTTTGGCATTGGCATCACCGGCATGACCTCCACAAGCACCGCAATCATAGGCTGCAGCATGTGGATTATTTACCATATTCGCACCATGACCGACAATAAGCACCATTTTGGCAAAGCCGTCTGTTAAAGACATGGCCCTCAAAGCACCTTCCGCTAGGTTGAGCTGCTCTTCCAACAAGAGACCACTGTTGTCGAATGTATCTGCTTGCTTGCTAATATTTACACCACTTTCACTTTTGCTGCCTTCTGCTTTGATGGCGTTCTTTAGATCCCCAGCTGGTTTGGTAAAGCCAAAACTATCGGTTATCAGCTTTGGAAGGTAAAACAAACCTAAAGGACTTACAAAGCTAAAACAGCTGACGGCACCATTTTTAAAAGTTCGCCACACTTGCATTAGGTCCTTTTTAATAATGGTATCTGCTGCTATTTCCTTATCTAAATTAGCATCATTATAGGATTCTCTTATTTCAAATGCTGGCTTAAGTAATACAGGGCATTGTGGTTGGGTAGTAGATCGGCCTATCTTTTGGAAACTAATAGGGAAACCGAAGAATCCGGCAAATCCCATGGTTTCAATATCAGGATAACTTTTTTCAAGCTTTCTTCTAAAAATTTCTGAACGTACATCGATACAAAAGATCGCTTGCACTGTGGGTGTTCCTGGCTTTGCGGTAGTGTTTTCTCCTGAGAATTCAGCAATAAGTCGTTTTTGACTGGCCATATCGTAGGCTTGCTGCATTATGAGCGCATACATAAATCCCTTGGGTAGTGTTTTATGCTTGTCTTTCATAGCGATCAAGGTGCACTGCTTTTTCCATGCCTCACTGCTAGCTTCATCAGCCAAGCACTGCATCATCGTCGCTTCCCAGATTAAACAAATTGCTAGGAAGTCAAGAAGTTCATGTTCAGCTTGACCGTTTAGCTGGCTTTCCCAATCAATGCGGGCGGCATGTGCGGCCCACCCTGAGTGTTGGGTGAGCAACTTGAAGAGGTAAGGGTTAATTCCTTGAAGTGGTATTTCCAATTGTTGGAGCGCGAGTCGACAGGCGTTAAGGGCGTTATCAGGCAATTCCTTTACTATTTCCCTAAAGCCTTTTAGGCCCATAATCTCTGCGGTTCTATCAATAGAGGCTTCAAATTTCCACGCTTCGAAAAGATTTGAGACACTTTTACCTTTCCAGTTGGCTTGATTAACATCATAGTGTGCAGCAGCAAAAGAGGAGATCCGGTCAGTCATAAAACGTGACCAATCTTCTTTTTTGACTTGACTAACAGTGTCGGCAAAGGTGCTTAGACCTTTGTTGGTGACCTCCCTACCTACATTGGCCTTCAGGTCAAGAACAAAGGCATCTAGATCTTTGATATCATTACTAAAGTCTAATTCCTCAATTGCTCGAGCAATGTCGGTTGATTTAATAACTCCTGCCTCATACTTCTTTACATAAAAGGCAAGTGGCAGTGTCGATTTAATTCCTGCAGTTTGGGCTAAGTCAATTGCAGCCTCTTGAAAGCGCTGATGTGACATTCCTAAATAAGGATTTACGGCAGTGAATCTTTCCAGCGGCCATAAAGGAGCGATTTTTTTTGTAGCTTTTCTGAGCTTGTTTTCCAATTCAGCATTGGATAAATCATTCACAGAGGCAGCATTTTTTATTTCTTGATAGTTCATCATAAAAAGTCTTTTGAAGTATAGCCCGTGTTTGTGTTATGAAAGCTGCGTTTCTGCTTTGGAGTAAGCTCTTCGTGGGGCAGGAGCCTTGACTATATTTTGCTGTTTTGCTATGTATTGTAAGTTTGATTCAGGTCTCAATTGAACACGGTGTGCACCCACCAACTTATCAAACCAAATATTCATATAAAAGCCATTTCTAGTATGTATATATAGGCTCTTATACAATGTGCGTTCTTTAAGGAATGGAGCGCGCATTTGCAGGAATATGGTCAGCGTATAGAGACCGATGATCGCACTTGCAGCAACAATAATCATAAAGGAGGGCGTAGTCACTGACGGTAATTGGTTGGCTAGTAAGAGCTGAGCGCCGCTTTCGAAAAAGAAGAAGCTAAAGTTGACCAAAAGGCTTAAGCCTATAGCTGATAGTATTAAGCTGCCCGCATTTTCTTTACTCATAATGGATGTAAATAAATGTGCTGTACCGAGCGAAATAACTGCTCCGATAGCGAGGAGTGGTGTCTCTGCAAATGGATCAATACCCCAAAGGAATGAGCAGCCTATGTATATGCTAAAGGCCAAAAATATTCCGAAAGCCATTCTCCAGGCACTACCGACCTTTTTTGACAGAAGGAACTGTTTTTCTTTTATTTTGGAAACAATGCTTCCTGATGAGAGAAAGGAGTGCGCCTTATAGAAAGAATGTGCTACCAAGTGAAGCAATGCAGCACCAAACACGCCCAATCCGCAGCTCATCAAACTGAAGCCCATATGAGCCATGCTAGAATAGGCTAATGCTGTCTTGATAGAATTTTGGGTCATGTAGATGATAGAAGCGACCAATGCGGTTAACCCACCAATAATAATCAACAATAGGGGTGCCCAAGTACTTTCTTGTACTACAAAGGCCATTCTAATTAAAAGGAACGGTCCCGCATTTAACAAACCGGCATGCAATAGTGCAGATACAGGGGTAGGGGTTTCCATTACTTCTAAAAGCCAAGAATGGAAGGGTAACTGAGCAGATTTGAAAATGGCAGCCACGGCTAATAAAATTGCAGGAAACTCCAGCTTAGCGTAATTGCCATCTCTCACCTGCTGGAAGATCATTTCTAAATCCCCCGTTCCAAATTGAACATATAACAAATAGGCAGCAGCAAACAAGCATAGGTCTGCAACTCTGGCGACTAAGAACTTCTTTCGGGCGGCAATAACTGCTCTAGGTCTATCTTTATAAAATAAAAGTAAGCGATGCAGGAAGATGCTCGTCAAAACCCAAGATATGAACAAAATAGCTGTATTTCCAGCGAGCACCAAAAGCTGTACACTTGCAATGGTAGCAGCTATCCTACTAAAAAACACACCTTGTCTAGGATCGCCATGGAGGTAGTTAATGCTGTATTTAATAATGATAAAGCTGATTATGGCAATCATGCCAAACATACTGATGCTAAGTGCGTCTAACCTAATTGTCATCCCTAGGCCATTGTAAACCAATAATTCAATATTCATCATACCATTTTGCGCTAGGTTAATAATGGCTAATAAGGCTACCAGAAGTCCAGCATAAGCAGTGATCTGGGTTAGCTTAATAATGCCTTTATGCCGATGCGCTGCTTTAAAGTAGCTAGCGATTGTAATGGCCAAATAGCTTAGCGTGGGTAGTAGAATGAATAATCCGAATATGGTTTCACTTGTCATCGTATTGATCAGGTTTAAGCTCCCTTAAAGAAGTTCTATTTGCGTAGAAGAATTAATGCGTATAGTTTTACCCGCTTCTTTTGCACCTTTTAAAAGCATATTAATTTGATTTTTGCTCTTCCTTAATTGCTCAATTCTATTAATGGAATCATCATCTGATTTACCAAAGCGCACATCATTACTAAAAATTTTCATCTCATGGAACTCAATCTTCTTTTGAATCATATGAAGAAGAATTTCTCTAGCATCCTCGACAGAAAACTCCCCTTTTATTAAGTCAAATTCCATTAAGTGTTTTTGTTCGTCTATTTTTTCTGATAGTTGTGTCATCTTTTCGTTGTTTTTTGTAACATTGCAAGTTTCGTGATTATTATTCATTAATTATTATATATATTTATTATATAAACCATAAATTAAATTTATGAATTATACTATTCACCAATTGCAGATCTTCCTAAAAGTAACGGAGACAAAGAGTATTACTAAGGCGGCAGAACAACTATTTATGACGCAGCCTGCGGTGTCCATACAGCTAAAGAATCTTCAGAATCAATTTCCTATTCCACTGACGGAGGTGGTAGGACGGCAACTTTATGTGACTGATTTTGGGCATGAAATTGCAATAATTGCTGGTCGCGTGATTAATGAATTAGGACAAATAAATTATAAGACTGACGCTTATGAAGGTGTGATGGTAGGTAAGCTTAGTGTCTCAGTAGCTTCAACAGGGAAGTATGTTATGCCTTATTTTTTAACTGGTTTTATTGCCCAACACAAAGGAATTGACCTAGTGTTAGATGTGACCAACAAGAGTATGGTAGTCAATAGCCTTAAAAATAATGAGATTGAATTTGCTTTGGTTTCTGTTTTGCCAACATCACTAGAAGTAGAAGAGGAAATTTTGATCGAAAACAAATTGTTTCTTATTTCTAACCAAGATAAAGCAGATAAAAAGAAGCAGCTAATCTATAGAGAGGAAGGTTCAGCTACTCGTTCGTCGATGGAGACTTTTTTCAGAAAGAAGGATGGTAACAATCGAAAAAGCATGGAACTTACTTCTAATGAGGCGGTTAAGCAAGCCGTAATAGCTGGCCTAGGGAGTAGCATTATGCCTTTGATTGGCTTAAAAAATGAGCTGATTGAAGGGCAGCTATATATACTACCTACAAAGGGACTTCCGATCCAGTCTCAATGGCGTTTAATTTGGTTGAAGGGAAAAAAACTCACACCTGTAGGCCAGGCTTTTTTGGCGTACATAAGAGCGGAGAAAGAACAAATTAAAGCAGCTCACTTCCAGTGGTATCAGAATTATTAATGTAATTGATAAATGACGTCAGCTTTATGACTTTTGCTATCATTACTACTGGTATTATTTCTTCGATCAATCAGGATAATTCATTTTTGCAGAAAAATTAATTTATATGTATAAACTAATGATCATTATCTTTTTAAGCTTTCTTGTTAGCTGTAGTGCTCCGGAAAGTGAAAGTGCAACGAGTGCAACAGATGCTGAACAGGAGCAAAAGTTTCCTGTGGCGCTCGATTCCTTAACGCAAGCACATCACCTAGCCGAATTCCATCAGAAGGAGGTAGTAAGCTTCGACATAGAGTTGTACTTCAGGAATAATTTAAGGTTAGCAGGGACCATCTATTCTAGAACTAACTCCACAGCAGTATTAGTTGACAGATATGATGGAAGCAAATTACTTTTTGATGGACAAGAAGTATATATAAGCCCTGATACGACAGCCACAAAAGGCGCTCGATTTGATGCGCTGACCTGGAGTTATTTTGCGTTAGCCCCTTTTAAGTTCAAAGATGCAGGTACCAATTGGACTGAGAATGGATCCTTGCCTTTGGACAGTGGACGTGCTACTTATCCAAGTTTAAAATTAACTTTCGGTGACAATGTCGGTGATGCACCTGACGATTGGTACATAGTTTTTCAAGAGGAGGAAATGCATTTGCTTAAAGCGATGGCATACATTGTTACTTTTGGTGATACGCCTCAGGAAGAGGCAGCCAAAAATCCACATGCCATAGTTTACAGTGATTATAAGTTAATAGAGGGGGTTCCTTTTGCCACCACTTGGAAGTTCCATAACTGGAATGCAGCAGATGGCCTAGGTAGTCAGCTCGGCGAAGCACATATTAGTAATATTGAATTTACAAGTGAAGGGGATAGCTTATTTGTAAAAACGCAGCAGCATAAGCTGGTTCTTTTAAAATAATTAGGTACAACAAACAAAGAAGATGTTTTAATTAATTAAAGCATCTTCTTTATCGCGCTTCAGCTTATCTATTATCAGACTGCTAGCACCTATGATTGGCGCCGATTGGTTTTGTAATTGGGAAGAGATCACTTTTACCTTGCCTTTAAAAATAGGCATAAGGTGTGCTTCTAAATGTTCTTTTACGGGGTCGAAGATTAAGTCCCCGGCCAAGGATAGTCCACCAAAGATAAAGATCGCTTCGGGATCAGTATGTACCACTGTGTCGGCTAGTTTAGTGCCTAAAATGCGACCAGTATATTCGAAGGCAGCTTTGGCAATAGGATCGCCTTTCAATGCATATTTGGTAATCATCTCTGGGCTAAGTTCGTCGAAACTTACTCCTCTCAACTCGCTTGGCTCTATGTGATCGGCCAATAGTTTATATACTGTTCTTTTAATACCTGTTGCCGATACATAAGTTTCTAAGCAACCCCTATTACCACAACCGCAATAGCGTCCATTACCATAATTTACTGTGGTATGGCCAAGCTCACCAGCAAAACCGTGTGCACCATTGATAATTTTTCCATTTGAAACAATGCCCGCTCCAAGGCCTGTTCCTAAGGTAATTACAATAAAGTCTTTCATGTTTTTGGCACCGCCAAAGATCATCTCCCCTACAGCTGCTGCATTGGCATCATTAGTTACCACCACAGGCACCTTAAATTCATCCTCTAAAGTGTTGGCTAATGGCAAAATGCCTTTCCATCGGAGATTAGGGGCATGCTCAATAGTACCTTTGTAATAGTTTGCATTTGGTGCACCTACACCAATACCAATTAGCTCATGCTCATGCGCTTTGAGCCCTTTCCTAATCTCATTAGCAACAGATTTTATATAATCCTCAAAAACTGGCTCAGTCTGGGTTGGTAAACTACCTTGATATAAGACCTCTCCTTCTAGCGTGACAATGCCAAATTTCGTCCCAGTGCCTCCTATATCTATGCCAATGCTAACTTTCATACCACTATACTATTAAAAGCACCGATGGTGCCTATGATAAATTATACTTTGTAATGCTTACGAATGAGGTAGTCAACCAATAGATCAATTGGCTCTTCAATAAATAAGCCTGCATTTATTCCTTTTTCTTCAATGACCTCCTTCAGTACAGACTCAAAGTAGTAAGGTACTGACCCGACAAAATTTACAGGGTTTTGCGCTACATTTTTAAAGCGCATTATATATATATCAATAAACTCTGAGATACTATTCTTTATCAGTGCATGAACATAGGGATCATCAATTCTATCGTTCAAAAACTGACTGAAGCTAGATAAATATACGTTTGCGTAAGGCTTGATGTATACATTCAATAAGATGTCTTGCTTTGTCAATTGAAATTCATTCTCTAATTCCCGCGCAATTTCACTGGGTAGTTGTTTTTTTAGATAGCTGCTAAGTAGCGTTTTTCCAAAATTACTTCTGCTACCTTCATCTCCAAGAATAAAGTCCATTCCGCTTACTTCTTGTCTTACAATATCGCCATCGAATGAGCAGGCATTAGAACCCGTTCCCATGAGCGCAGTGATCGCTGGTGCGCCTGAGAAAGTAGCAAATGCAGCCGCCACTATATCTTCCTTCACATAGAGATGTGATTTATTGAAAACCATAGAGATGCCTCTTTCTACTATAGCAGAAAAATGGCGACTAGAACAGCCAGCTCCAAAATAGTAGACTACCTCTATCTCATCCTTGTGTTTAATAATTTCGGGACCAAGTGACTTCACAGTCTCGGCAATGGCCACATCGTCCATGAAGAACGGATTAATACCTGTCGTACTTTTTCTAATGCTTGGCTTTTTGTCTTCTACCAGCTGCCAATCACATTTCGTAGAGCCACTTGTTCCTATTAAGATCATATTTAAATGGATAAAATTTTAGCTATTCTTAAGTCGTCCTTGTTAATATCCTTTGGCAAGCTCATGATTTTTTCAAAGTCATTGTACACGATTTGGTTGTGGACAATACCTACCATAACATCTTTTCGACCTGCATCTAAGCCTTCTATTGCTCCCACACCCATTTTACTTGCCAAAACGCGGTCAAAATAAGTAGGTGTGCCGCCGCGCTGTAAATGACCTAATATAGTAACTTTTGTATCAAAGTAAGAAGATTTCTCTTTTACTTTATTAGCGATCTCGATGGCTGAACCTGACTTACCGCCCTCTGCAACCACCACCAAGCTAGAACTTTTATTTTGCCTCCCGCCTTCATTTAGTTTGGCGACTAAAGCATCTATAGAAGTATCCTCTTCAGGTATTATTACAAATACGGCACCTCCAGCAATACCAGCATTCATAGCAATATAGCCAGAATCCCTGCCCATTACCTCAATGAAAAATAAACGGTTATGAGAAAGCGCAGTATCTCTGATTTTATCAATAGCCTCCACCGCCGTATTGGTAGCCGTATCGAAGCCAATGGTATAATCTGTACCAGGAATATCATTGTCTATGGTGCCTGGGATACATACGTAAGGCATGCCATGCTCTTTGTATAGATTATGCATACCAGTAAATGAGCCATCGCCACCAATACCTATTAGGCCATCGATCTTATGTTTTTTTAATTGTTCATAGGCAGCAGCTCTTCCCTCAGAAGTCCTAAACTCTTTCGATCGGGCAGATTTTAATATCGTGCCTCCTCTCTGTAATATGTTGGATACAGAACGAACGTCCATCGGTATAAAGTCACCTTCAATCATGCCTTCATATCCTCTGTAAATTCCAATAATCTCTTTGTCGTAATATATACCAGCCCTCACTACTGCCCTAATGGCAGCGTTCATACCTGGAGCATCTCCACCCGAGGTAAATACACCTATACGCTTCATTTCTTTCATAAAAATTTTGTCAGCGCATCAAAGATAGTGTAATGTGTACACTTACCCAATAGTATTTTATTATCTTTGTTCCGTA
>JBKEFO010000079.1:0-11305 GCA_046709585.1 Marivirga sp. | reverse complement strand
TTAAACATCTCCAGATTATCAAACATTCCATACCGAAGTTGCATTAAATCGGAGGCCCATTCTGTAACCCCTTCATATAACCATAAATGCTCTGACGCGGTAGGCTCGACAAAGTTAAATTGCTCAATTACTTCACTATGAATATTTAAAGGAGTGATGATATGAAAGAATTCATGAGCTGCGGTGGAAGTAATACTAGCTGCAAATTCCGGTGTCCATGGCTGTTCTGCATAAATATATTCCGAACTGTAAGAATGTTCCCAAGCGCCCCAAGACTCATCCTCAAAGTGAAATAAAAACGTATACCTATCCACTGGGAAATCAACAACAAAAGCATCTGCCGCTTTCAACATCTCTTCCATTGCCCCCAATAAATCATCTGAAGAAATAACATCTGTTTTTGAGTAGGTATAAATGTCTACGTTGGTACTTCCCAAGACAGTATTCGCTTTTGTTAACCTTCCTAATAAGATTGGAGAGTCTACAATGTGATCATATGTGTCTGCAACATATAGCCCTTCTTGATTTAGTTCTAAAGCAGTTCCCACTTTCCAGTCTGCTGGATAAGATAATTTTATTGTCATCGGCGATGCTTGCATTCCAGTAAAGTAGCCAAAAACTGTTTGCCCATTAATAAGTACATGATCATCTTCTATTGAAGAACCACACATTTTATAAATGACATTCTTCTCTACTTTTGTATCCCATGTTTCCGCAATAGAGTAACTAATTTTTTTTACTTTCTTGAGTTTTTTAACATCTGTAATTTTGAACTGATTTGTGTTTAGTTGTTCTGAATCTATTTCATTCCCTTTCTTGTCAAAAGCTTTAAAGTCAGAAACGAACCTTCCCATATCCATGATCTGGTAAGTGCCTGGGGCTGTTGCTGAAAATTGAAAAATAGCATTCTCTTCAGTTAATTTAGTGTCTACTTCTAGTGTTACTTTAAAAGTATCATTACTTCTGTCATTCAGGTCTACATTGTAATGCAAATCTTGCGCGCGCGCAAAGAAGACCAGTGCAATAAAGCCAACAGAAAAAATTAATTTCTTCATTTTTGTGGTATTTAATTAAATTGATAATTTATTCAAAGATAACAGCTTGTATGCTAATCTATTTTACCACTTAGATAAAATTCTTAATTATTTACCTCCACTTTGATGCCCCATCGATCCCTAAAACTTAAATTTTGCTTTACATATTATACGAGCTAACTAAAATTATTGAATCGTAGCAGCTTATTACAGGAGATATAACTTAAGCTGAAGGAGTAGGCTTTGAACAAGTTTACGACAGAATAGCTTTTTTGTATCATTCACGATCCTTCAAGTTAAAACATAAGCGATTTGCTTGCCTCAAGATATCTTTAGCCCTCATAAATAGCCTCGCAGTTATTTTATAGGTAGGTGTTCGGTAAACGTATTTACAAAAATAATAGAACAAAAAAGACCTCTTAAAGAAGTCTTTTTTGTTCTATCTCAATAAAATTAATCCGCCTCTGTCAGTGGTATTGGGAAGTTTTGAAAGATTTGGTCCCCTTCCCTATCTATTGGCAGATTATCTTCATTCAATCTTCCATAACGTCTCAGGTCAACCATTCGATGGCCTTCACACCACAATGAATAACGTCTTTGGTTTAAGAGTTCATCAGTTACAGCTGCTGCAGTGTTTGCACCACTATAATCAGGTAATCCCGCAGCATTTCTAATTACATTGATGTCGGCTATCGCACCATCAGTATCTCCTGTCTGTAGTTTGGCTTCTGCAGATATAAGCACAAGCTCTTCATTTCGGATAATATCGTTAAAAGAGGTAGGTGTAAGATACAAAGACGTTTCATTTCTACCGTTTAATCCATCCTGACTAGTTGCATTTGGTCTTGCCTCTGTTTTATTGGCCACCCTTGTGTCTTCTGCTTCAGCGTCATCTAAGAAAGAATTATGCACTATAATCATATCCCCGTTATTACCAGGGATCTTAAAAAGTGCATTTAAGAGATCCCCTGATGCATTTGAAAATGAGTGCTTAGGACCCACAGATAAGTCACCCGCAGGTGCATAAAATGACGCGTTTAGTAAGGAGGAAACTGCTGCCCAGTCTTCTCTATAAATTGCAACTCTAGCTGCAAGGGCCCGGTTAAATTGAGAATAAGTTGCTGGCGTGTTAAAGTCAACAAACCCTAAAGATAGCGCGAAAGGAAAACTAGATCCAGCTGCACTTAATTGTCCAAGTGCCACGTCTAATAAGTCGGAAATTGCTGTTAATGACGCTGTCTGAGAAAGAAAAGGACCAAGATCATCTGGATTGGCCACCTCTACTCTAACACCATTTTCACCCAACATATTTAAAACCCTCAATAGCTGCAAGGCCTTTATAGTATTAGCGAAGCCTTTATAACCATTTGCCTCTGCCTCTGATACCAAGGTGGTATTATCCACAGCAGCAATCAAAATGTTAGCATTTTTAACATTATTGTAACTTCCACCATAAGGAGCAGTAATATAAAACGTATTGGCATCTAATTGCCCTCCATTTTTACCTAACAAATCTTCGGTATTCCGGGGGTCCGCATCAAAAATATAAAGCTCTCTGGCTACTGTACCAGTAGCGGTAACATAGGTGCCAAGCCCTGATCTCATCTGAGATTCAATACCAACGACAAGATTATTCAATTCATTTTTAGAAGCATCTTGTGTTAGTTGCTGGATGCTTGGGTTATTTGGGTCAACTTGATCATCAAATTCGCAGGAAAAAAGTAGTGCAGAAGTACTAATCAAAAGCCCCAATACTATTTTTTGTATATATTTCATATTTTTCATATTCAAGATTTTTAAAATTCTAACGCAATGTGAAAGTATACTTGTTTAGAAGAAGGAAACGGGTTAACGTCTAGGCCAGTCGAAAGTCCAGCTCCTCCTTTTGTGGATACTTCAGGGTCGTAACCGGTATAATCTGATATAGTCCATAAGTTTCTACCCGATACACCTAGTTTAACGGCGTCAAAAGTACCGTTAAAAGCTCCCAACACCGATTGTGGCAACGTATAATATAGTGATACTTCTCTCAGTCTCATATAAGAAGCATCCTCCAAAAATCTTGTGGTATTTGGATTACTTGTCCGTATGTCCCCTGATGCTTCATCTAAATCTGATGTAACACCCGCTAAATCAGTTAGGAAAGTAGTTAGATTAATATTGTTACCACCTTGTTTCACATGAAGCAAAAAGCTTAGATCGAAATTTTTGAAGATGGTAAAGTTATTAGCAAATGATATTTGAAAATCAGGTTCAGCATCCCCTACCGTTACAACCTCTCCATCAATTCTTCCCTTCAATTGAGTTACAGGCTGCCCTTCTTCAATAAAAGCAGTACCTAGACCTAAGCCGAAACCTGTACCTGCAGGAGCAAAAGGCGGCACACCTAATCGTGTTATCTCAGATCGGTTGAACCAGAAATTAGTAGTTGAGGTCCAAAAAAAGTTGGGCTTGCTTACTGGAGAAGCAGACAATGATAATTCCAGCCCAGTATTTTGTAAATCAGCCAAATTAGTAATTTCTCTGGCAAATCCTGAGGAAGGTTGCAGCTGTCGTTCTAAGATAAGATCGCTAATATTTCTGTTGTAATATGAGGCAGTAAAACTCAGCTTATTATCTAATAGCGCTAAATCTACACCTACCTCAAACTCGGAAGCCGTTTCAGGTACAAGATTTTCACTTCCTCTTAAACCGCCCACGACAATACCTGGAGCGCCTCCGATGTTAACTGCATTAAAACTGGTAAAAAGAGAGCCGAATCCAGCACTGGAACCTGTTTCACCATAAGCAGCTCTTAGTTTCAGCTGATTCATTACATCGAAGTTCCAGAAGTCGAAATTAGCAATATTAACAGCCAAAGATGCTTTGGGGAAATAGTACATCTTATTCTGTTCAGCATTTAAGGTCGACTTATCTGCACGCAAGCCTAATGTACCGATAATCTTATCTTCGAAATTTACCTCTTGCTGTACAAAATAACCAAACTCTTGCACTTCCTGAATATTTTGATCCAGTTCCTGCGTGCCAGACTGGCCAAGGGTTGTTTGACCTGGAATTAATTGTGTTGCTTGGTTATATACTAAGTCTCTGCTAAAAGTGATATACGTATAGCCTGCCTGTGAGGTGAGCGTTAGTGAACCATCATTTAAATAATTGTCCCAAACTAAAAACCCTTGATTATTGGTGTTCAGCACACTATTTTTACCTACACCTATAAAACCATTTTGCAATCCTCTTTGGGCCTGATGAAATTCCGGCACATACACAAAAGTTTCGAGGTTGTAATAATCAAAACCTCCATTCCACTTTAATCTCAAAGAAGAATTATTTGTCTTATAAAGGTCAACATCTACACCAAACCCCTGAATGACGCGATTAATGTCTTCATCATTTATAGCCTTATCTCTTACTAATAACATATTACCTGCCGCATTTGGATTGTCTGGATAATTACCAAACTCATCGGGGTACAAATTAGCCCAAGGTCTAGTAAAAGCAAGGTTATAACCAAGGCTCAACCCCCCTTCGTTCTCGTTACCTGTAAAACCTCTTTGAGTCTTTGAATTCACAAAATTACTAGAAGTCGTAAATTTAATTTTATTAGTCAACTGATGATCTATATTTGCTCTTACCGACGCTCTTCTGTAACCTGTATTAGATACAATTCCATCTTCATCTCTTAAGGATACTCCCACATAAAATTTGGTTTTTTCATCACCACCCCTAACGCTAAGTCTTGTCTCAGAAATGAGCCCTGATTCTCCATAAAGTTCCTCTTCATAATCGTTAACGCCACCAGCATTAAAAGCAGCGACTTCAGCAGGCCCAAAAACTTCACTTACCAATGCTGCGGTCCATGGCCTATCACCTATTCCCACATATTTTTGAATAGTGCTAAAGCCAACGTCTTGTGATAGACTAACTTTTGTTTCTCCTCTTTTCCCTCTTTTGGTCGTTATTATTACCACGCCAGCATTTGCTCTAGCCCCGTAAATGGCAGCTGCAGAAGGCCCTTTCAATATTTCAATATTTTCAATATCACTTGGAGCCAAATCTGCTATCCTGTTGGAGGCATTCTCCTCATTCCCTGAATTTGCTCCAGATGCATTCCGTAGTCCACTAGGTATTTCAGCATTACTAATATATACACCGTCTACGATAAAAAGAGGCTGGTTATTTCCTGTAATGGAAGTCACACCCCTTAAACGCATGGCAATCCCTCCTCCAGGAGCACCTGAACTTTGTGTAATGTTCACTCCCGTTACCTTTCCATAAAGCGCACCATCCATGGTTGCTTGACTTGTTCTGCCGGTCAATTCTTCTGAAGATACGGTAGCCACAGCATTAGCCAGGTTAGACCGCTTAACTGTAGATGCCAATCCAGAGACGACAACTTCATTCAATTTAGTGATGTCTTTGTCTAATTGAATAGAAAGCTTTTCGGTTTGAGGCCCGTCAATTACCACTTCCTGATCACCATATCCTATAAATGATATCTGCAGGACAATGGGAGCATTCACGGCCACACTAAATTCACCACTTAGATTAGTGGTCACACCATTAGTCGTACCCTTCACGATGACAGTGGCCCCCACTAATGGTTCTCCAGTTACGACATCTGTAATTATTCCGCTTACAGTCGTGTCTTGGGCAGGTAATACATACACTGCGCACATTAACAATAATAGTAGTATTTGTCTTTTCATAGTATATTATTTTGTTTTTGAAACTAAATGTCAAATAATTTATTGCCTAATCAATATAGAGCAATATAATATCATATTCAAGGAATAGTCAAACTACATCGATTAAAAAATAAGGTTAAAAGGGAGAAAACCGCCTATTGTCGAATTAAATGCCATTAATGAACCTTTTAAGATAAGGGTATAGACCAAATTCCCTCTACAAAGATTTACCGTCATACTATGAGGTATAAAAATGTGTTTTTAACTTTTCTTCTGACTAACATTATCCTAGTTTTACTGTATGGAAAAAATGAACTGGCTCCAATTACTGAACCCAAGCAGGGTAGGACAGGAGATTTCACTGAAGCAGAGTGCTGAAAGATCACTTTTCGAACAAGATTATGACAGAATAATTTTTTCACATCCATTCAGAAGACTTCAAGATAAAACCCAAGTTGTTCCCTTGCCAGAAGACGACTTTGTCCATACTAGGTTAACGCACAGCCTAGAGGTAAGTAGTGTTGGAAGATCATTAGGAAAAAAGGTGGGTGATTTTGTTACAACAAATTATCCGGAATTAGGGAAGCATGATTATTCGCCCAGCGATTTTGGTGCAATAGTGGCAGCAGCAGCATTAGCCCATGACATAGGTAACCCTCCCTTTGGACACTCGGGTGAAGATGCCATTTCTGAATTTTTCTTATATAATAATTTCGGAAAAGGTATAAAAGCGGCTGTAAGCTCCGATGAATGGGCAGACCTCACCTCCTTCGAAGGAAATGCGCAAGGGTTTAGGTTATTTAACCTCCCTGATAATAAAGGAATACAGTTAACTTATAGCACTTTAGCTGCCTTTAGCAAATATCCGCATGCAGCTAACCTCAAACATAAAATAGCTGGTAGAAAAAGTCAAAAAAAGTATGGCTTTTTTCAAAGTGAAGCGTATTATTTTAACGAATTGGCTAACTCCTTAGGGCTAAATAAGCTAGCAGAGAATGAGAAAAGCTGGGTCAGACATCCGTTGGCCTTTCTTGTTGAAGCTGCAGATGACATTTGTTACCATATTATAGATTTAGAAGATGGTTGCAGGCTTGGGTGGGTATCTTTTGAGCAAGCCAGAGACTTGCTGGCTGGTGTGCTTGGAGATAAGTATATGCCTGAAAAATTAGAAAAAACTCGTGACAAAAATGATAAAATCTCTTACTTAAGAGCACTAGCAATTAATACACTTATTGAACAATGCAGTGCAGTTTTTATTCAAAATGAGGCCAAAATATTAACTGGGGAGTTTGACAAGGCACTTATGGACTTAGTACCAGCAAAAAAAGTACTGAAGGAAATTATAGCTGTATCAATAGAAAAAATTTATCGATCTAAGTTAGTTCTAGAAACTGAGGCCGTTGGACATACTGTTTTGGAAGGATTAATGGAAGCTTTTATCATGGCAGCACTTGCACAAAAAGCCTCGGAAGAATCTAGCAAAAAAGAGCTGACAGTGTTTCGCTTACTACCAGCTGTTTTCCAAGAACAAATAATTGAGACTGGTAGTCCTTACCAGATCTGCCGGATAGTAATTGATTACATCAGCGGCATGACAGACCGTTTTGCCATCAACTTATACAGGAAATTAACTGGCATCTCATTGCCTGGCACCAAGATATAGCTTGTTTTTTCATAATACCTGTGAAGCAATTTTAAATACTACGGGGTCTTTCAGAATCATTTTCTGAGAACCCTCGACCTTATATGCATTAAGTAATTTTGTGTCAGGGTCGAAATTCAGTGTTAAATTACGTTCTGAGGTGTACAAAGCATTGTCTTCATTGTACCTGGCTTCAATTTTATCAATTTTATTACCTTCCAAGAAATAGACATATAAGTATTCTATGCCTAAACTAGGCTTCTCAGTGATGTAACGCCAGATAATTTGGTCATCTAATCTTTCCTCTGTGGCCTTATACAACCCTTTTAAATTAGGTTTATTTATATCTGCTATTCTAAAAACAGCCAGTTCATTGTTCCAGCCTAGGGAGTCAAACGAAACGGTGTCCAATTCATGCTGGCCATCAATGCTAATTTGCTTTTTTATAGCAACTTGCTCTTGCACCAACAGTCTTAACTGATTATTTAGCAAGCTATCTACATTATAATAGGTACTAATTGGTTTCTCCCTTAATTCCGAGCTACAGGAAAAACAAAACACTAATAAAAGCAAAGATAATAATCTCATAGATTGTTAATTTATATTAAAGGATCGCAGCTCATCTCTTCTGGCTGCTTAATTCCCATAAGTTTTAAAATAGTTGGGGCGATATTTCCCAATTTACCGTCCTTAATTGTACCGCTAAAATCCTTATCTACCAATATACAAGGAACTAAGTTTGTTGTATGTGCTGTATTCGGGCTGCCATCCTCATTAACCATAAAGTCAGAGTTACCATGATCCGCTATTATGATTGTCGTATAGTCATTTTCAAGTGCCTTGGCAACGACTTCTCGCGCACAGGCGTCTACTGTTTCGCAAGCTTTTACGGCCGCGTCAAATACCCCCGTATGGCCAACCATATCAGGATTAGCAAAATTAAGACATACGAAATCTGGCCACTTATTTTCTAATTCAGGAATAATCTTATCTTGAATATCTTTTGCACTCATTTCTGGTTGCAAGTCATAAGTTGCCACCTTCGGGGAAGGACATAATAATCGCTTCTCACCATTAAACTCCTTCTCTTGTCCGCCAGAAAAGAAAAAAGTTACGTGAGGGTATTTTTCAGTTTCTGCTATCCGAATTTGCTTCTTGCCGTTGGCTTCCAGTATTTCGCCAAGCGTATTTTTCAAATTGTCTTTTTCAAATAAAACGGATACGCCTTTAAAAGTATCATCATACTTTGTCATTGTAACAAAGGTTAAATCCAAAGGTTTCATTTCATATTCAGGAAATTCCATTTGACTTAGCGCTTTAGTGATCTCCCTACCTCTGTCGGTCCTGAAATTAAAGCATAGTACAATATCCCCCTCTTCAATTTTAGCAAGAGGAACACCATTACTATCAGTATGGATTATAGGTTTTATAAATTCGTCGGTAACCCCATCATCATAAGACTGCTCAATAGATTGAAGTAAATCTTCGCTTGGCGCACCAACCGATTTTACCATCGCATCATAAGCCAGCTTTACCCTCTCCCACCTATTGTCGCGGTCCATTGCATAATACCGACCAACAATTGACGCTATCTTACTTCCCGTTTTTTCGCAATGTGCTTGTAGCTCTTTAATATAGGTGAGCCCACCGTTTGGATCAGTATCACGGCCGTCAGTAAACGCATGAACAAATACATTTGACAACCCTTCTTGATGGGTAGCATCTAATAGCCCTTTTAGGTGCTTAATATGTGAATGAACGCCACCATCCGAAACTAAGCCAATAAGGTGCAACTTTCTGTTCTCTACTTTGGCTTTATTAAATGTAGCCTTTAGCACTTCATTTTGCAAAATGCTTTTATCTTCTATCGCTAAATTGATTTTTACCAAATCCTGGTAAACCACCCTTCCAGCACCCAAATTCATATGGCCCACTTCAGAGTTTCCCATTTGACCCTCCGGTAAACCAACAGATAAACCTGATGCTGCTAATTTGCTATGTTTATACTTTGTGTAAAGTCCATCTATGAAGGGAGTATTCGCTTTATCGATAGCTGATACATTTTTGTCTTGGGCGATTCCCCATCCATCAAGAATCATTAAAATAACCTTCTTATTCATTGTTTTTTACGTTAAATTCTATTCTAAACAATCTCCATATTGGGTCACACTCGCAAGAAGAGCAACGAAGTAATTATGAGTTGTAAAGATAATAATTTATGTTGGCTTTGTAAGTCCGTTTGGTTTATGTTAATTTGATAGGAATTTAGTGTACATCATTTGCTGGCATAGTTTTAGTGCATAAGGATGTAAATTCAGACTTTAATGATGCAATACCTCATAAAAAATATTATTCTGAGCTTAGGCCTTATGATTGTAGGATCTACAAGCTATGCCCAAGAGGATGCACTGTTCACAAATGTGCGTTCTGCCTTGAAAGCGGGAAGCTCCAAAGAGTTAGCTAAATATTTTCATGAAACAATAGAGTTAAATATTAATGGAGAGGCCGCTAATTATTCAAGCGTACATGCCGAAATATATTTAAAAGACTTCTTTAAAAAATATGAGCCCGTGGACTTCGAGTATGCACATCAAGGAAGTTCAAGTGAGGGTCTAAAATATGCGATCGGTAATTATTCCTTCGCTGGAGGATCTTTCCGAGTGCTTATTAGAAGCAAGTCATTCAAGGGTGTTTATAAGATTTATATTGTTGACTTTTTGAAAGAGTAATAAAGGACAAAAAATGGAGCTTAATTAAGCTCCATTTTTTGTCCTTAGACATTGCCTTTACCTTTCCTAATTACATAAAGAGCTCTTTAATAATCATGGTAGAACCCATGATTAATACAAACCATCCGAAACCTTTTTTTAGTTTTTGCCCGTCAATCATATTGGAAAGATATGAGCCAATAAATATTCCTGAACCAGCAATTGCGGTAAATATTAGTAAAAATGCCCAATCGATATCTCCACCAGACTGAATATCACCAATAAATCCAATTAATGACTTAAATGCAATGATTAAAAGAGATGTACCTACAGCCTCTTTCATAGGTAATCTAGCCAATATTACTAATGCCGGAATAATCAGAAATCCTCCCCCTGCACCCACTACACCTGTTAATCCACCGACTACAAGTCCCTCGATAATAATTAATGGATAATTGAATTTTTGAACTGTATCAGCTTCTTCTGTATCACCTCTCTTCTTTTTACTCTTAATCATAGAATAAGAAGCTGCAATCATCAAAATTGCAAAAATAACCATTATCCCTATTGATCTAGTAATCTCTAAATCACCAACTGAAAACCAGTATTCAGGCAAAGCAGGCACTAAAAGTAAGCGTGTTAAATACACTGCAATGAAAGCCGGAATAGTAAAAACAATCCCTGTTTTATAATTAACTAACCCTTTTCTGGCATAGCTTACACCTCCAATTAAGGAGCTAAAACCTACAATAAACAATGAATATGCAGTAGCTGTTACAGGGTTAATACCTAATAAATACACTAGGACAGGAACTGTAAGAATAGATCCTCCTCCTCCTATTAGTCCTAATGAAATTCCTATTATTGCTGCACTAATAAATCCTATTATCTCTACTACACTCATGATATAAATTAATTTTTAACAAAAGTACTGGCTTATTCCTCCACCTAGCGTAACAATTGTTACTGCACAGTCTAAGAAATTTAACCTTCACTCTTGTTCACTAAACCTTCCATGTACACTTTAAACTCTTTCGTATCAAAATCTCCCATGCCGTCATGCTTAAGAACAAGCTCACCTTGTGAATTAACGATATAAGTCGTTGGAATACTTTGAGAATAGTACAAGCGAGGCAAACCCGCTGGTGCTTGATAAATCTCAAAATCATAGCCTTTCTTTTTTCGCAATTTCAGTGCTTTTGCAAAATCATCATCTACTGACAACATAATAAAAGC
>JBKEFO010000078.1:0-11309 GCA_046709585.1 Marivirga sp. | reverse complement strand
TTATTTATTTACTTTTTGTATTGCTGGCTCTTAAAACAAGCAATCTTCTCTTTGTTGTGTCATTGCGAGGACGAAGGACGCGGCAATCTTCTTTTACTAATGCGATGGCCAAGGCAGCAGCCTCGCAATGACAGTAATTAACAAAATAATAATTATAATAAAGTCCAAAGCAATGCGTACCTATGAATCAAATTATTAGGTCCCGATAGCTATCTGGAAACCGTTAATCAAAAATAAATATGACTTTCCGACTATCCATGTTAAATTACTAGCCAATACTTAACTACTAACCAAAAACGCTATGAAGCAACTATTTAGTCTACTATGTCTCACCCTTCTCTTATGGAGCTGCGGCACAGAAGAAAAAGAAACCGCCACCCTCCTGATACATGGAGGCAACATCTATACCGTCGATAGCACCCAAGCCACCGTGGAAGCAGTAGCAACCAAAGGGAATAAAATCCTTTTTGCAGGATCCATGGCTGAAGCCCAGAAATTCAAAGGAGACGATACGCAAGTCATCGACCTACTGGGGAAAACAATGACGCCGGGGCTTATTGAAGGGCACGGTCACTTTATGGGCCTTGGATATAATGAACTTAACATCGACTTACTAAACACCACCAGCTACCAAGAAATGATAGATGCAATAGCTGAAGCCGTAAAAACAGCACAGCCTGGTGAGTGGATTACAGGCCGTGGCTGGCACCAAAGTAAATGGACAGAGATGCCAGAAGAAACCGTAGATGGTTTCCAAACACATAATTTACTCAGCGCTGTATCTCCTGACAACCCAGTATACCTTAGACATGCCAGCGGGCATGCAGGATTTGCCAATGCGAAAGCCATGCAGATAGCAGGTGTGACGCAGCTGGCCAAAGAAGGCATGAACGACCAAGAGGTGGAAGGCGGAGAAGTGATGCGCGATGCACTGGGCAACCCAACAGGCATTTTCAATGAGCGTGCCATGACGCTCATCACACAGCACATACCGGAAACTACCCCAGAAAAAGATGCGAAAGCCTTCGACTTAGCAGTAGCCGCATGCCATAGAAATGGCATCACCGGCTTCCACGATGCAGGTATTGGCAGAGAAACGATTGCCCTTTATGAAGAGATGCAAGCAGCAAACAAGATGGATGTCCGTATGTATGCCATGCTCACTGGCTGGGACAAAGACTTATTAAACGAATGGTACGCAAGAGGTATTATGGTAGATACTGCCCACCGCTTCACCATTCGTTCGGTAAAGTTAAATTGCGATGGCGCCTTAGGCTCTCGTGGAGCTTGGCTCCTAGAGTCATACACCGACAGACCTGGGCACTTTGGTCATGAAACTTTACCCATGAGCTTCGTAAAAGAAACAGCCTTAAGCGGACTAGACAATGGCTTTCAAGTATGTGCGCATGCAATAGGTGACAGAGCTAACAGAGAGATCTTAGACCGCTACCAATTAGCCTTTGAAGCATTACCTGCTAAAACTGCTGACCACCGTTTCAGAATAGAGCATGCGCAGCACCTTCACCCAGAAGACATTCCGCGCTTTGCAGAATTGAAAGTGATCCCTGCTATGCAAGCGGTACATATGAGTTCTGACAGACCCTGGGCCATTGACCGATTGGGCGAAAAGCGCATCAAAGAAGGTGCTTATATGTGGCAAGCCCTATTGCAAAGTGGTGTACCCATAGTAAATGGTACCGATGTGCCTGTTGAGCCATTGAACCCTATTGCAAGCTATTATGCTAGCGTAAGCCGTAAAACATTAAAAGGTATGCCTGAAGGAGGCTATGAGCCTGAACAAAAAATGACTAGAGCACAAGCATTGAGGTCTTATACCCTAGATGCTGCTTATGGTGCTTTTGAAGAAACCATAAAAGGAAGTATTACTGCTGGCAAACTTGCAGACTTCACCATATACGACCAAGATTTAATGACTGTAGCTGAAAACAAATTACTTGATACCCAGATAGCAATGACCATTTTTGATGGTAAGGTGGTTTACGAAAAGCAGTAAGCTTCAATCACTCTTATTCCAAAAGCCTAGCAGCATGTGCTAGGCTTTTTTCATTTACCCCCTTTAGCGCAAATAAGAATTGTTTGTATATTGAGAAATGTATAAACGCAATTGCGCTAATAATATATTAAAGCAAAGCGTATAGCGATTTGTTGCTTCCAAATAAAAAATAAACCTTAATGAAACTCTCAGAATACCTCATTCAGAACGCTCCATTATCGAAGGACCAAGCTTTAGATATTGAATCTAAATTTTCGAATAAACAGTGTAATACCGGAGAGTATGTCATCTCAGAAGGTGAGGTATGCCGAAAAATATGCTACCTACAAGAAGGATGTTTTTCAATGACCTATGAAAGGCTCAACAAAACCTTCATCAAAGATTTCATCTTCAAAAATAGTTTTGCATCAGTTTATGAAAGTTTTATTACTCAAGAACCAGCACGATATTCTTTAAAAGCTATAAATGATTGTCGGTACCAATCTATTTCTCTTTACGACTTGGAAAAAGCCTCTCAAATGATTCCCCAGCTCAAAATGATAGCAGCAAAGCTAACTGAATCTGCCTACTTAAATGTAACAAGTCGAATGGAGTCTTTGATCACGCTCTCTGCCGAGCAACGTTACTTAGAACTGATTAAGCGCAGACCCAATCTTCTTGCTGAGATTCCACTTTACCTCATTGCTTCTTACCTAGGTATCACCGACGTGGCGCTTAGCCGTATTCGAAAGAAAATTATTTCTTGAATTTCCTTTCTTAACATGGGTTTAGAAGAATGAAAAGCTAAGGCTGTTAATTTGTTCCATAACGAAAAGCAAAAAAATATGGAACTCAAAAAACCCCTTATAATCCTACTCTTATTTTTAGGAGTTCAGGCATCAAATGCACAATCTCATGCTGGTATATCACTCGGCAGTAGTAACAATGATAGACATATAGAAACAATATGGTTTCAACAGCAACTTACCGATAAATTTAGTGCTGGTTTACAATTTCGATACAGTCAGATCAAATACCGATTTGTTGATGCCATAGCCATTGACGATGGTAGTACTGCATTTGCTGGATTAGTGCTAGGTTTCAAGCTCAAAGAAGCCGAAAGCTATCGATTAGATTTTAATTTAACGAGTAGTTTTCGCTATCTATCTAATGACGAAAAACCTGAGCTTGCTGAGTCAACAAGTGGTTTGGAATTGGATCCAAATATTATCTTGAGCCTTAAATGTTCCGAAAAAATCAGGCTGCATACTGGCGCTATGCTTAGAACAGCGATGCAGTTTGGAGACCCTCAAATTTTGGACGAGCAGTTGCCTTCGGCTATTGTACTTGCAGGGTTGTCTTACCGAATCAAAAATCAAAGCATTGCAATAAGAGTATATACTGGGCCAATGAATGGTGCCACTGGAGATTCTATGAAATACTTCAATCAAATCTCTCTAGCATATCAATATTCATTTGGGAAGCCTTCGACCCAATTCTCTTTTTTCAATTTCTAATTCCATAAACTTTAATATCATGAAAATTTCAAAGATTATTTCATTTATAATTTTAGCAATAACAGCCCACAGCAGCCTTGCTCAAGAAATAACAGAATCTGAGCATGGGTCAATCGGATTCTATTTCCAACCTGAGTATTCTGCCATGTTACTTAATAAGCATGTCGGGAATGCAGTAGGTTTTGGACTAGGCATCACTTCAAAAAATAGAAATTGGGATATCGGCATTCGATATTATGGGAGAAGTGGACCTATCAACCTGCACAATGAATACGAATTGCAGCTTCCACAAGGTGAAACATACAAGGGAAAATCATCTATCATGTTAGGAGCTGATCAGGGTTATCTTGGATTGGAGGCAGCTTATATCATACGCTTGGAGAGTAAGAATTTGGCTATTAGAATTCCTGTTTCATTCGGACAAATTGGAGCTGGTTTCTACCTCAAAGGAGAAGACCGCTTTACACCAGATGGACAAAGAACCAGCGTATGGGAAGACCAACTGCAAGGCGGTTCAGATGCGGGATTTGGCTTTTGTTCTGAGTTTGGAGTACAGGTCATCTACCAATTGAGTGAAAAGAATGAGCATATCCACTTAATGGCAGGAGCTACTTATATGAACACCTATGGCTATGAAAGCTTTTTGGGAGGTAATGATTTCTACAATAACAAAGTAAGAATCTCAGCTGGATTCCGTTTCGATTTTTAGCCAACAATTCAGAATTTAGTGAATAGCTAAATATAGCAGAACTCAACATTAAAAAAACACAATAGCGGTTTGGTTATTTGCTCAAACCGCTTAATATTTTATTGTAGAATACAAATACATCTAATTGGCAATTGCTCTTTTACCCATCAGTTGTATTGTTGATTAAAAGATAACCTTATGAAATTATTACTTAGGATTTCATTATATGCTTTGATGATGACCTCTTGCAAAAAAGAGGCGATAAAGTGTGCTTGTTTGGGTTACGATGCCGAAGGGAGACTTTCTAAGGTGGAATGTTATTCATGTGATAAAGGACTTAGAGAGAGCACATGTGAAGCGTTAAATAAAGAAAATCTGAATGGTTTAACATGGGTTTATGATGAAGGTGATACATGCCAAATACCACCCCCAAGTACTCCAACCAGATGAGAATTACTTGAGAAACAACATTGAATGAGGCCAAGCCTTGAAGTCTTACACCTTAGATACCTCCTATGGTTTATAGTGCCTTTGAAGAAGTAATTAAGAGTCGCATAGAAGGTGGTAAACTGGCCGACTTCACCATCTATAATCAAGATTTAACGACTGCAGCGGAAGACAGAATAATTAGACACCCAAATTACCACGACCATTTTTAATGGCAAAGTAGTTTACGAAAAGAAATAAATTTAATCACCTCATTTACAAAGCCTAGCACGCCGTGCTGGGCTTTTTTCATTTAGCGCTTGAGCGTAAATAGGAATTGTTTGTATATTGAAAGATATAAGTGAAATAGTGTTTAGTTCGTCGCAGTATCCAACGCCTTTAAAATAAATAAAGTGAATGCGTTTAGCGATTTGCAGTAAACAATTAAGGAAACTATGAGAACAGACAGAATAATTGGATTGGTTGGAACAGGATTTTTCTTATGTCT
Source organism: Marivirga sp. (assembly GCA_046709585.1). Taxonomy (GTDB): domain Bacteria; phylum Bacteroidota; class Bacteroidia; order Cytophagales; family Cyclobacteriaceae; genus Marivirga. The sequence goes on along the minus strand of JBKEFO010000078.1, from coordinate 6,177 downwards.
GACTTTTAAAGGCCTTTCTTAGTTTCAAACTTTTTGGATGAAATACTTCTATTTACTAACCTAAACCCATTGTTGACTTATGGACTGTCAGAATATGCTACGCTAATTTTTGTGATAATCCTTTTCATATATGTAATTAAGAAAATTAAAAGATTAGATTTTGATCAGCCTCAATTGATTAAGCGCATTTTCTTGACTTCATTGATAGCCTATGTATTGACACAAATAATAAGTTTTGCACTACCTTTTATTTGTAGCCTTTATCAAACCGCAGAATATTTTCACTTAAAAGAGACTTACTATAATAGTTTAAAAGATCATGATCCAATGAAGAATTTTGCAATCGAAATACCTTTTTCGATATTGAAGCACCTGATTATAGCAATCTTGATTTTAAAAGAAATAAAACTGTTTACAACAACAAAACTACATTAAAACGCAGTTTAAGGAAACCCTTAGTGTTTATTGAAGGAAACTAATGAGAAAACAATATCATATTCTAAATGGAAGTTCCTTAAAGGAACAGTTTCCTGAGAGTCTTCAAGGTGAAATTATAGTAGCCAAGGAATGTTTAGTGGATGGAAGTGTGAATGGAGATAACCTAACTGATATTTTTAAAACAAGGGCCGAATTTATCAGTAACAACTATGATGGTTATAAGGAACAGGACTATTTTGAAAACGTAGTTCCTGAATTTCAGAAAATGCAGAATATCCCTGATAATGTAGATATTAATCTTTGGTTTGAGGATGACTTATTTTGCCAGGTAAACTTTTGGTTCGTCGTTCACCTTTTAATCAAATCACAACAAAGTAATCCAATATTTCTTATCAGACCCCGATCACGTAATCAATATGGTTTTGGAGGACTGCATAAAACGGAATTAATTTCAATTTATAAGGACAGATTGGAATTAACTGAGCTCGATAAATTTACAAGCCTTTGGGAATCATATCAAAATAATGATACTGAAAAATTACTTAAAACGGCAAAACAATTAAAAAATAGGTACTCATTCATATTGACTGCTGTTAAGGCACACATTGACCGAATACCTACTAATGGGAATCAAGGAAGACCGAGTCAATCACTTATTCAAATAATGCAGGATTTTAAAACTCAAGACTTTGAAATTGTATTTAAAGAGTTTAGCAAAAGAGAAAGCATTTATGGTTTTGGGGATTTACAGGTGAAAAGGCTTTTAGATGAAATAAAAAACAACCGCTAACATTGGTAACCCTTGAACACCCCCTTAAAATCGCAGATTTAAATCGTATTTTAAATACTTTTAAGGGTCTTTTGTTATGAATGTATTCAATCCCCTCTTTTTGGTGTTTTCACCAACAAGCCTACAATTAAACAATCTTTCTGCACTACCTACTCCTCTTGTTGGTGTTGTCACCAACAAGTTTAGCCATAGCAACACCTCTCCTTCAACAGTATTGGCCGCAGAGGCCAGCAATCAAATAAGGAAAGCCCAGCAACATTGTTCGCTTTTTCCCCAAGCCCTCAGTGTCAATAAAAAATGTCCGTATATTGAAATATGTAAGTGTACGAGTATTAATAGTAAATAGAGAGAATACGTTTAGCGATTTGCCCGCTAAAAATGAGCACATAAACAAGTTTCAGCATATGAAAAGGTATTTATTCCAGATTGTGGCGCTAACATTTGTAATGCATGCAAGTGCGCAGCAAGTACCTTAACCCCCTCTTGTTGGTGTTTTTACCAACAAGTTTAGAATAGAAAATTGGTTTACCACCCTCCGCTTGTTGGTGTTTTCACCAACAAGTTTAGCCATAGCAACATCTCTGCTTCAACAGTGCTATTGCATGTCTGAACAATAATTAAGAAAACAAACCTGTTTTACATGCTCTGGAGGCTCACCCGAAACTAGCTATTAAATCGAGTACTTCATTCCCTGGACACAACCAATAATTCACACTGAACCTTCTAACTTTTCACTACAAGCTTATAGCCTATCCCTCGAATATTGACAATTTTAATATTGGCATCACCCTCTAATTTCTTCCGCAATTTGGAAATAAATACATCTAAGGTTCGGCCAATATAATTACCCTCATCGCCCCATACAGTTTTAAGCATATGCTCCCGCTCTACAGTACTATTGGCTGAAGACAATAATAAATTCAATAATTCAGCTTCCTTACTCGATAATTCAAGCTGTTTATTTTGTAACGAAAGCTCCATACTTACTTTATTAAACTGATAAATACCCAATGAGATACTATTAGGATTGTCATTTTTATGACGGTTTTTATTCCACATAAACCCTAATAAGCCCAATATGATTACTGCTGATAAACCTCCGATATAAGATAGTATTTGTTTCTTTTGAGCGGCTTCAACAGCGGAAGCTGATACAGCTGTTGCAGACTGCTGATAAAAAGAATTGATGGCACTCTTTGACTCCAAAATAGTAAAATAAATTTGATACCTAGCCTTAGGAAGTATCCTATCTATGCAAGGAATTAAATCTTTCTTTACCGACCCTCCTATTTCATAACTATAAACCACTTGCATCGATTCACTTTCGAATACTTCTACCAAATAGCTGCTAGCTATTCCTATTTTCTTCACAACACTATCAATAGTGGCTACTAATAAACTAGGATTAATTTGTAGTTCCCTTTCCAAGTTCAGCACATACTTTTCCTCCTCCTTCTCAATAGGCATCACACGCGTATTGCTGTCCCCCACGCTGAGTAAAATCTGATGACCCATCATTCTAATCGCCACCTTAATATGCTTTTCGTAAACCTCACCTTGTGCATAGCAAATAGTGGTAGACGACATTAAAAATGAGAATACAAGAAGGATGACTAAAATAGCTTGCCGAATCATATTGTAAATTTATCTATATATCCTGCTATCTGAAATGATTTACATTTCTTTTACACTATTTTACACTTAATACAGGCAATAGAAACTGCATGAACCTATTATTGTAAGAAAAACAATCCAACATGAAGATAAAACATACTGCTAAATCACAGCCTTATCCACTACTGGCTATCATTATTTTGGTAACTGTTTTAAGCTGTCAGAACAAATTAAATGATAATCAAAACACAAACGGTGAAACAACAGCTATTGCACAAAATGAAGACAGTCAGGCAGGGATGAGCAGCTTAAGAAGTACTGGTGCTCATTTCTTTAATAACGTAATGCCTGAAAAACAAACAGTTACAAGCCCACAAGTAAGCCAGTATGTGAGACGTATATTGCAGGATACAGCTGGCAATCTGTGGTTTGCTTCCAATGCAGTTGGTGTGAGCCGATACGATGGTAAATCACTTACCTATTTCTCTGAAGAGGAAGGCTTAAGTGGTGCTCAGGTCACTGGAATTACAGAGGACAAAGTGGGCAATGTTTGGTTCTCTACCAATGGTGGCGTATCGAAGTATGATGGTAAAGCATTTACCAATTTTACTTCTGCCGAAGGTTTGAGCAGCAATAGGGTTTGGAGTATATTTCAGGATAGCAAAGGAACAATTTGGGTGGGTACAGCAAATGGGCTATGTCGTTATAATGGTAAACTTTTTGAACCTTTTCCAATCCCAAACTTCCCAAACAGTACCGTCAGGAGCATGACGGAAGACAAAAAGGGTAATCTTTGGTTTGGCACTGATGGCGAGGGTGTTTATAAATACAATGGAGAATCATTCACTTCACTCACCCAAAAAGATGGTCTTAGTGACATCAATGTGTTGAGCATTTTGGCGGATGCTGAAGGAAACATTTGGATCGGCACCAGGTTCGGTGGCATCAACAGATATGACGGAAATTCAATTATCACTTACGCTGTAGACAATGGCATTGGCAACAATGAGGTCTGTACTATTTATGAAGATAAAGCTGGTAATATATGGTTCAGCGCCGAGGGTTTTGGTATATATCGCTACAGTAAGAATACTTTGACCAACTTTAACAAGCAGGAAGGCCTATCTATCAATGCAGTGCAGTCCATTTTGGAAGACAAAGAAGGCCGCTTTTGGATTGGTGGGGGAAATGGACTTTATCGTAGGATAGGTGATTCCTTTGTAAATATCACCCAAAATGGCCCTTGGGATGATTGCTAGCAGTTACAATGAGAAATAACAGACTTTTTCAAGTTTTCCGATAGCATACAAAGCTCTTGCCCTCTTGTTGGTGTTGTCACCAACAAGTCTACACTTAACCACATCTCTGCTTCTACAGCACTCTTCTCAGATGCCCTAAAATCAAATAAGAAAACCTAGCAACAAGTGTTCGCTTTTTCCCCAAGCCCTCAGTGTCAATAAAAAATGTTCGTATATTGAGAATAAGATATAAACCTAAGGCTTTTACATCATAATTGATACAAAAATAAATAACTATAATACCTATAACGAAACGTTGTAGGTCATTAAAATAGTAATCTCTTAATAATTTTAAAATGAAAAAACTGTTCACTGTAGTTTTCACTGTCCTTGTAATAACGGCATTTGCCCAAACAAAATCAATCACATCATCTCTACCTCTTACGGAGAGTTCAGCTAGCAGTGTTGGAATGTCAGCTGATCGACTAGCTCTAATAGACGGTATGTGCAGGGAAGCAGTGGAGGAAGCCCAAATTCCTGGTTTGGTAGCACTTGTTGTAAAAAATGGTACAATTGTTTATCACAAAGCTTTTGGAATGGCCGATAATGAATCAGAAAGAATCTTGAAACGAGATGATATTTTCAGAATAGCATCTCAAACGAAAGCGATTACTTCTACAGCCGTAATGATGCTCTGGGAAGAGGGAAAGTTCAGATTAGATGATCCGATTTCAAAGTACATTCCTGAGTTTGAGAATGCGCAAGTGCTAGACACTTTATACGAAGACGGAACATACCTTACGAAACCAGCTGAAAAAGAAATTACCATTCGACACTTGATAACCCATACATCAGGTATTGGCTATGGTGTGATAGATGATGATGAACGCTTTCAAAAAATATACGATAAGGCTGGAATAACAGATCTATTTACAACGGAAAATGTAACCATAGAAGAAAGTGTCAAAAAGCTTGCTAAACTTCCTTTACATCATAATCCTGGTGAAAACTGGACGTATAGTGAAGGTCTCGACGTATTGGGCTATTTTATTGAAATAGTATCAGGAATACCCCTCGATGATTTTTTTCGACAGCGAATATTTGACCCGCTTGAAATGGATGACACATGGTTTTATTTGCCAAAATCAAAATATAGAAGGTTGGTGTCGATTCAAAAAAAGGAGAATGATAATTGGATTAAGTATCCTACGACATTTTATGATCCTGAATATCCAGTAAAGGGAGCTAAACGTTTTTTTTCAGGGGGTGCAGGCCTTTCAAGTACCGCAAAAGACTATGCTACTTTTCTGCAAATGTATTTGAATAATGGAGAATTAAACGGGGTGCGTTTACTAAGTAGAACAACAATACAATTTATGATGGGAAATCAAATTAGTGATCTTTGGGGAGACTCAGGAGCATATTATGGCTTAGCATTTAGCGTTATTGATCAAAAAGGACAAGATATGGGAGGAAGAGGAAGTGCGGGAACATTCGAATGGGGAGGTTACTTTAACACCCAATATTTTGCAGATCCAAAAGAGAAAATTATCGGTATCTTAATGAAACAAACACAGGATACTGATTCTGATAATACTGGTTGGAAGTTCCGTCAACTAGTTGGACAAGCAGTAGATGACTAAACAACCAAAAACGACTAGGTTATAGCACATTTAAACGCACCATAAATTAGTCATATTAGTTTGGATTTATCAAATCCAGATGTCCCATAAAACGTTGATAAGAGAAGCCTTCTTGCTCGGGCAGAGTTAAACACAAAAAGATGTGGCATAACATACTCATTGTAATCATTCTGGTGGCCCTCTGTGTCACCTTTACTGGACTGACGTTGGCATTATTTGGCATTAAGCTATCAACACTTGAAAAATAAAGCTTGGTAATGAGCAAGCCAAAAAAGTATATGCCATTAGAAAAAAGGGCTGTCTTTTGTTGTGTACCTTGTTATTAGGGAACGTGTCTGCTTATACGATTATGGCCATATTTATGAGTAGCATTACTTCGGAAGTAATAGCCAGTTTCGTGGCTACCGCCCTTATTTTTGTGTTTGGTGAGATCATTCCTCAGGCTGTTTTCCCA
>JBKEFO010000077.1:0-11485 GCA_046709585.1 Marivirga sp. | reverse complement strand
CTTTGTTGGATTGGCTAGGAGAAAGAAAATGGTTTTCTGAACACATATACCCTGTAAAGAACAGCGATGGTGAGGTGATAGAAATGCTTAAAGTAAGCAGGGATATACATGATCGTAAAATTACAGAGCAGGAAATTGAAGAACAAAACAAAGTACTTATCGAAAGTAAAAAGCAACTGCAAACATTAAATGAAGAGCTTCATATATCCAACAAAGAATTAAACACTGCAAAAGAAAAAGCAAAAGAAGATGAAAATTATCTTCACAAGATCATAAACCATATTGGTGACCCCATATTTGTAAAGGACGACCAAAGCAGGTTACTTATTGTCAATGATGCTTTCTGTAAAGCCTTTGGTCTTATAAGGGCTAATATAATGGGGAAAACCCTTGCCGAAGATGTTGCACCAGATGAGCGTGAAAGCTTTTTGAAAATTGATAAACAGGTACTGTCTCATGGCGTAGAAAATGTAAATGAAGAATCACTTACAGTGCGTGGCGGTCAGCCACGAACAATTTCTACACGAAAGACACGCTTAATAAATTCCGACGGAAAAACATTTCTTATCGGGGTAATTCGAGACATTACTGAACGCAGAATTACTGAACAGGAAGTTGAAGAACAAAATAAAATACTCGTTAAAAGTGAAAAGGAATTGCTAGAGATCAATGGCGAATACCTTATACTTAACGAAGAGCTTATTCAAACAAACAAAGAATTACAAGCTACAAAAGACAAAATTGAGGAGAGTGAGGTAAAATTCCGTGCCATTTTTGACAATTCCAAAGATGCTATTGTGGTTACTAAAAATGGTATAGGTATATTTTTTAACCCTGCATATTTACAATTATTCGGTTACGAAAAAGCGGAAGAGTTAAGTAGAAAAGCGATTACCGAACAGATAGCCGTTCGAGAGAGAGAAAGGATATCAAAGTTCATAAAAGAAAGAAATAAGGGAGGTAGCATCCCTATCAATTATGAATCAATCGGCTTAAGAAAAAATGGAGAAGAATTTGATTATGAAATATCAGTTAGCACTTATGTGCTTGCACATGAGAAATATACACTGGGAATTATTCGAGACATTACGCAACGAAAGTTAATTCAAAAGGAACTAGACCTTCAAAACAAAAAATTAAACGATTTGAATTCCACCTTAAATGAAGGACAGAAATTAAGTCATATAGGAAATTGGCAATGGGATATTTCGACAGATAAAGCCGAGTGGTCTGATGAAATGTACAACATTTATGGTGTAACAAAGGACGATTTTTATCCTTCTAATGAGAATGTTGCCAAAACAGTCTTACGCGAGGACTTACATAAAGTGGAACATGGTATTGGCTCGCTGCTGAACGATCAAATTTTTACTCCATTTGAGTTCAGAATAATGCGCCCATCCGGTGAAATCAGAAACTTATACATAATAGCGCTTGAAAAAGGTAATATAGAGGATGCCAAGGAAAATTTAATTTTTGGTGTCACGCAGGATATCACCCAACAAAAACAGATCCAAGAAGAAAATTTAAAAGCTAAAATAAGTCTAGAAAATACCGAGAAGGAATTAAATGAAGCGCAGAAATTAGCACATATTGGAAGCTGGTTATTTGATCTTAAAACTCAGAAAATAGCATGGTCGGATGAAACCTTTCACATCTGGGGTTTTGACTCAAATGAAGGGGCTCCAGAATTTGATGCGATGATAAAGCTAATACATACTGATGACCAAGCATTACTTATTACTGCTATTGACAAAGCAACTAAGCTAGGGACACCATACGATATTGAACATAGAATTTGCTTATCCAATTATCAGGAGAAAGTTGTTAGAGCCATTTGTCAACCTATATTAGGAGTTAATGGTGAGGTGGTTAGTTTAGCAGGTACCAGTCAAGATATTACTGAAAAGAAAATTGCAGAAAATAAAATAACAAAATCGCTCGAAGAAAAGGAACTACTACTTCGTGAACTCTATCACCGCACCAAAAATAATATGCAGGTCATCAGCTCAATGCTATCTATAAAATCGTTGTATACTAACAATGAAGAAGTAAAGGCGATCTTAGAAGAAACGAAAAGCAGGATAATGGGAATGGCTCTTGTTCATCAAAAACTCTATCAAGCCAATGATTTATCCCAAATAGATTTAAAAGATTATATCACAGACTTAGTAGAACTACTAAAAAGTAGTTTACTACCTAAAATCAGTAATCTGGAAATAGTTACTAATCTTGCAAATACACAGACCAATATAGATACAGCCATTCCCTGTGGGCTCATCATTAATGAATTGTTCACAAATGCGATAAAATATGCTTTCCCTAATAACAAGAAAGGTCTTATCAAAATTACACTTATGACTAATGATGAAAATGAAATATGTATTACTGTTACAGATAATGGGGTCGGTTTCCCAGCAGCGCTAGATTTTAGGAACAGTAATTCCTATGGACTTGATGCCGTTGTTATGCTTTCAGAAGTCCAATTGGGAGGATCTATTACATTGGACAGTAAAAACGGTACTGAATTTATATTAAAATTCAAAGAATCATTAAACTCGGAAAGAGTATAAGATTATGGAGGAAAGTAAAAAAATACTCATTGTAGAAGATGAGGCGATTCATGCGATGTATCTAAAGATATTGCTTAAAAATTCGGGCTATGATATTACTGGAACTGAAGGTACAGGTGAAGGTGCTATTGCTAGTGTTGAACAGAATCAACCAGATTTGGCATTGATGGATATTACCCTAAGAAACTCCATAGACGGTCTTGAAGTAGCAAATATCTTGCGTAAAAAATATATTTTCCCAATAATTTTTATTTCCGGTTATGATGATGATGACACATTAAGCAGGATCGAGACCATTAGCAACACCTGGAAACTAACGAAACCAATAGAAGATACTACACTCACCGATTTAATACGTGAAATATTCGATGATTCAGTGAAGGTGACAGATTAGCAATGAGCTAACTACTCCTTCTATTCAATCTGTCCATCCATTTTTTTTTAAATCATCGGCTTATTCCATCGCCTTTGGCACCAGCCCTGTTAGCTATAACAAACTATGTATAGATTGTCACTGATTTGACATAATCACCTGCGCAAGTCTCTTATCGAAAGCGTGCAAAAACGGTAGGTTTAATTGTAAGTATGTATAAATATTCTTTAACAGAAGCGCATTTAAAATCTTTATAAAGGCTTTACCAAGTATTCAAATAGTGCAACCGAAAAAATAAATCATTTGGCAGGTAGTAAAGAATAATTATTTTCGATAAAACATCTAATAAGTCAAAAAATACCTGATAATCATATTTCAATAGTCTGTACTAAGCCTGCATAGTAGCAAAGAACTTTACTCTACTACCATTGGTATGCTATTTCAACTCTAACACATGAGCATACACAATGAAATAGATTGAAGTAATAAATTGCGAAAAGGTTACTCATACCCGATAAATCATACTTGGCCACCTCAAAGGCATTTGAATAACTAAAAATTGAAAGGCAATAGCTATCTCTCCCTTCGAAGCACATTTTAAATGGTTATAGTGCTTTTTAAAGTAAAAAATATCACCTTTGCAAAAAATTTAGCACCGCTCTTTTATGAAACGCATAAATCAATACAAGAAACTTTTCGAAATAACAGGCCCTATTGAACTAAAAGCGCTTAAAACAAAGTATAGAAATTTAGTGAAAGAATGGCACCCTGATAAGTTTCAAGCAGACAATCCGATGGCGGCAGAGGCTGAGATAAAGAGTCTGGAAATTATTGAAGGCTATCATTTCCTTATTAGTATTGCCCCAGAAACTAAGGTAGCTAATCAAGAGGCCTACAACCTTACGATTAATGAAGCTGGTTTAGCAGATTATAGACACAAAGGATTACTATTGGAAGTTACTTTTCAAGACGGGACGGTTTATGAGTACTTCGGTGTGAGCAAAAACATCTACAGCAAGTTTGTGAATGCAGACAAACCGCTACGCTTCGCAAAAAGGAATATATTTAACTCTTTCCTATACCGAAAATCCAAAAAAGCCGAAGAGAAGAATTAAAGTGCAAAGCTCCCGCGCTTACAAATATGAGAGCTACTACCTCAAAAGCAACATTAAGAGCAATACCTAGGTGATTCAGTATTTATAGTTTCCTATGTTATCAATTATAGGGGTTTCAATTCTATTGAGCCCCTCTTCCTACTCTAATTATTCATAAAGCATTTACAACATACTATTTAGCAGTTTTTTTGACAATTGCAGCAATAGCTCTTGTACTGTGAATGACTTTTTTTCAACATCGAAAATGTCAATCGCCAAAACCAATCTCTATTCAGCTGCTCGAAATTCGCCGACATTCATAGAACAATGATAATCTACTAAGAATCTGCGGTAGTCATAATGCGATAGATAAGCAATTGCGATTGGCAATTTATTAGCGCAATTTCGAAACATATCTACTACTTCATTCAGTAAATAACTACCCTATATTTTGTGCTTGATTAGCCAATTTCTAAAGAAGGACGCCTGCCTATCTCCTTTTCTGTTGCTCATCCACTAGTTTATCGATAGAGTCAATATGCATTGATATTACGGTCGATACATTGTAGGTACGGCTTGGCTTTGCTACTTTAGCACGTCGGTAAGTAAGTGCAACAAATGCCTCATAGGTGAGCGTTAACTAAAACAAAGTAATGAAGAAACCACTATTGCTTTTAATGATGTGTTTAGGGGTTTATTCAGCCCTATTTTCCCAATCACAGGATAAAGTTTTTTATTCCTCATTTCGTCCACAAGGATGGGACATCCACCTTTCTAAAGACGAGGGAAAAACATTTTCAGCTTTTACCGTTCATGAAAGTTTAGATTATGATGCCAAGATAAGTCCTGATGGACAATGGGTAGTTTTTACTTCGGAAAGGAATGGACTGCCTCATCTCTTTGTAAAGAATATCGCGGGAGATACCTTACCACGATTATTGGTGAGTAGCAACTCCATGCAAGATCAGGTAGATTTTTCTCCAGATGGTCAATGGATTGCTTTTATGTCCACTCAGAATGGGAATGCAGAAATTTATAAACTTCCATTTAGTCCGACAGATACATTAGATATTTCTCAGGCGCAAAACCTAACTAATGACGATGGTGGCGACTTTCGCCCTAAATTTTCAAACGACGGTACCACTATTGCTTTTTCGAGTGATAGAGGCCATGAGACAAAACCGCATGCCTTCTTCGTTTTCGCTATGCAGCGTACCGGAGATATTTATTCCATGTCTGCGGAAGGTGATAACGCCAAACGCTTGACCGATTCAGAAGGTTGGGACGGCAGTCCCGTCTGGTCTAATAATGACAGCGAAATTTACTTTTATAGTGATAGAAATGGCCTATCTAGACTTTTTAAAATGACTGCACAAGGTGAAAATCAGCACGTTATTTCTCCAGATAATTTAAGTTGCTTTTCTCCGGTTATCACTTCTGAAAATACCCTACTCTTTACTCAAATGAATGAAGAAAATAAAGCATTCTCTATCCTTGGCTTAAATATTGAAACCCAAATAATTGACTCCACTTTCATGCACGATTTTGATATGTTTAACGTAGACTATCACGCAAGTGGATTAATCACTTTTCATGGCGGCAACAAACCTGTGGATACTGATAATAATAAAGCTGGTTTTGAAGGCGATTTATTGGTGAAAAATAGCCCGGAAACAGCTCTTTTACCCGATAGGTCTGTTGATCTATTTGGCGTAAGAAGGGCCTTTGCTGCGCCGCCTTCAATTGAAGGTGGGCAAATAGTGTATGATTTCCTTGATGCACAAGGTCCCAAAGACTTATTAACGCCCTATGTTTACCCTTTAGCCTTACTGCCATTACTTGCAATCATTTGGTTCGTCATCGGGATAGTTGCCAGTATTAAGAAGAGAAAAGATATTCCTTTCTGGAAATATCTTATTTTTTCGGTTACATCTATTGCGCTAGCAGCGGGGACAGGAATGGCACTATTCAATAAGTTTATACAGCTTACGTCACCAATTAATGAGCTAAGGTTGTTTGTCTTTTTCATAGTTGGAGTCCTCTTCTTACTAACTCTTGCTACATGGGTCTTATACAAAAAGCGAAAAGCTGATAACAATAAAATTGCCACGTTATGGAGACATTACTACCTGATGTTCTCAATAAATGCCTTGTTATTAGTTTATTTAGCAATTTTCTGTGTGTCTTTTTTTGATGTGCGTCCTGATTTTTATTCGGTAAACTATACTACTAATGAAGTGACACATCTGTTTCAATTTGAAGCCGACCCCAACTTTAATCCATTACTCAAAAGAATAATTGATACTAAGTTCACTCCTGATGGCCAATACATTCAATTCTCAGTAGGCGGTTTCAGAGCCAACCCTAGTGCCCAAGGAGCAGTATATAGATACCATATCAAAGATGAGATTCTGGAAAGAGTCACCGATCTCGACAGCAACAATGGCTTTGCTGATTTCTCGAAAGACAACGCCTCTATGGTATTTAGAAGTGGCCGTACTGGGACCATGGATATTTACATTAAGGAAAACGGAAAACTAACAAATCTGACCAATAGTGTTGCCAGGGAGAACTTTCCTGCTATTTCTTATGACGGCAATAAGATCGCCTTTTGTTCTGATGTCACCGGAATTGATAAGAAAGGGATTGTAAAAACAATGGATATCTTTACGTCGAACAGATTGGCCGATAACACTTGGAGCGAGCCTAAGCAGATTACCACTTATGTTGGCCAAGAAGGACATCCCCATTTTTCCCCAGACGGAGAATGGCTGATATTCACCACTGAAGAATTTGGCATCAATGACGAACAGCCATTGGTGCAGCCTTATATATTCAGCCCACAGATGTATGGAGAAATAACGGCTATAAGACTGGAAGATGGAAAGAAAGTACGGCTTACGCACAATAAATGGGAAGATGGTGCGCCACTGTGGATCACAACTAATTGAACAGCTTACACCATAGCGTCGCTTGCTACGCTTTGCTTAATATATCCATTTTTCGCTAAAAGGTAAAAAATAAACTTCTGCGAATTGTATCCATTGTTCTGCGAAATAGTTACATCTAAAGGTAAATATCAAAGTACATTTGTTATAATACACAACCATAAAAGCACAAAAAATGAGAAATTTACATTGGACAGGCGAAAATATTCCAAATCAGGAAAACAGAATAGTTGTAATTACTGGCGCTACAAGTGGTTTAGGTAAACAAGCTACTAAAGTCTTAGCGGGTAAAAACGCTAGAGTGATAATGGCTGTCAGAAACATAGAAAAAGCAAAAGCTGTCGTTAGTGAAATTCAAAAAGATTTCCCTGAAGCAAAAATCGATATTAGGCAGCTTGACTTAAATAGTTTAAAATCAGTGCAAGATTTTGCTGAAGCATTCACAAGTGAGTATCAACAGTTAGACATACTCATCAACAATGCTGGGGTGATGATGTGCCCATACGCTACAACTAAAGATGGTTTTGAGATACAAATGGGAACAAATCATCTAGGTCACTTTGCTCTTACAGGACGTTTAATGCCTACGCTGTTAAACACTAAAAATTCAAGAGTAGTATCTACTAGTAGTATGGCACACAAGCAAGGAAATATAAATTTTGATGACCTCAATTGGGAATCAAGAGATTATAACGCTGTTAAAGCCTATTCAGACAGTAAAATAGCCAACTTATACTTTACTTCTGAATTAGTAAGGAAGTATAAAGGACATGACAACGCCCCAATATTCACATCAGCACATCCAGGATGGACGAAAACAGAGTTAGATAGACACTCAGGAATAGTAGCATTTATTGGAAATTTCACTGCTCAAAAAGTAGAAATGGGAACATTACCTTCGCTGAGAGCAGCTACAGATTTAGACGCTAAATCCGGCGACTATTTTGGACCAAAATCACTCTTTGAAGCGCGAGGATATCCCGTAATAGTTCAACCAAACAAGATGGCTCAAAATGAAACAAATGCTAAAAGACTTTGGGATATATCAGAACAATTAACTGGCGTTAAATACTAAAAGATAACAAAAACCATTCTTATGAATAGCGATAGTTAGAATAGACAAAGAAAAGAAGCTACTGCTGCACGAATGACTTATATAGAAATTCTAATAAACGTCTCCACTGAATCCGGAGACTCAAAAGAATTTGATTTCTAAAAATGGGGACTTGGAGTAAAGTCCTCCCCACAATAGCTGTAAAGGGTGATGATATAAACAACCCAGCAATCAATGCTAAGATAGATTTAAGTCTATATTTTGGTAGAAAAGCAGATCCAACGCAAGTTTTTTTCAAAGTATATAAAAGCAAAAAAGAGGTTTTCAACTGGTTTTTAGATCGGGTGCCTTGATGCATGTTCAACATGTGTTTATCTTTGAATCTATTCATGCTAAAAAAGCTACAAGACTCGTTCATTATCAAGAAATGAAAGGGCTTTTATCTTTTGTCAGGAATGAAGAAACGAAGGTGATATGACGAAATCTTATACTGCATTGAACGAATCATTAAAAAGGCTTTGTGAGTAGCATACAACAGACTCGTAATTAATATAGTAAAGCATACCAAAATAGAAATACTATGTCTGAATTTTATCGGATTAAAAGCATTTCTGAAGTCCATGAAATGTTTGGTTTAGAAAAACCATTGCATCCCCTAATTACCATTATTCGTAAATGGCCAAAGGTAGATTTTGACTTTAGTAATGTAAAATTAAGCAGTGATCTTTTCCTTCTTTCTATGAAAGGAAAAATGAAAGGGACTACTTTTCAATATGGAAGAAATTCCTATGATTTTGAAGAAGGGACCTTGGTGTTTATGGCGCCAAATCAAGTAGCATCATTTGCAGACCCGATAGAAGAGTTAGATGATTCAGGCTGGTCGATTCTCTTTCACCCAGATTTGCTTAGGAAATCTGAATTGGGCAAAACCATCAAGGACTATTCTTTCTTTAACTATGAAACCAATGAGGCCTTACATCTTTCAGAAAAGGAAAAGCAATCCTTATTAGAGCTGGTAGGCAAAATCAACCTTGAGTTGAATCAAAATATAGATAAACATTCACAGGACATAATTATTCAAAACCTAGAGACGATACTTAAATACAGTAATCGTTACTACGATAGACAGTTCTATACTAGAACGAATTTAAACAAGGATATTTCTGTAAGATTTGAAAACTATCTAGAAACATATTTCACTTCTGATAAACTAGACAAGGATGGCATTCCATCTATAAAACAATGTGGAGAAGCCTTAAATATGTCTGGATCATACTTAAGCGATTTACTTAAATTAGAAACGGGAAGCAGTGCAAAAGAACATATTCATCATCATATTATTGAGCAAGCGAAGAATTTTCTCCTGAATTCCAAGACCGCTGTAAGTACTATCGCTTACCAACTTGGTTTTGAATATCCACAA
Organism: Marivirga sp.; assembly: GCA_046709585.1. GTDB lineage: Bacteria > Bacteroidota > Bacteroidia > Cytophagales > Cyclobacteriaceae > Marivirga. The sequence goes on along the minus strand of JBKEFO010000077.1, from coordinate 2,020 downwards.
CATTTTAGCAAGCTATTTAAGTCAAAAACAGGAATTAGTCCTTCAGAATATAGAAATATGAATTAAAAGAAACTTTGTGCTACACACTGCATCTGGAAAGTAGCTTGTGCCATGCTACTTTTGATGTGCGTACACTTATTTTTTATGAAGCGCCTGTCAATTGTTCACTATAGACTTGAAACACGGACAATTATTTACTGTTGGTTTCCAATCCTTCTCATTTCTAATGCCTAAAGATTATTCTAATAGAAAGACAAACCAGTAAGCTGGGCAGTGCATGCTAAGACTATTTTAGATTGACGACGATAGCTGTATATCCAACGAAACTAAGCTTACATAAGGACGTTAAGGTTAAATCGTTCTATGGAGCTACTACCTATAAGTGTAATTAGTGCTGATCTCAACAAGATTCAGCGCATTAAGGAGACATTGCAATCAACATTTAGACTGATCACTTTTAGTAGAGACCACTTTGCCAACGACCTACTTAAGCAGCACTACAAATTTGCAGCAGCTTTTGAGTATCAAGAACGCTTAAATGGAGGCACAAAATGATGATGAGGCAGCCTTATATCTTGAAGGTTTGAATAAAACGACGTCAATAATAACAGAGGAAATCAAACATTCAATTGACTTTAGTACTGCAGTGCAGTTATTCCAGTTATTCCGATCCCTATCGCCAGAATCACACATAGAACACCCCAATCGTTACAGAGATAAATTGGTGCAAATAGGGCAATATATTTGTCCCGATCCTAAGGAGATTCCATCGCTTGTATAACAGCTCTTTTACAACATGAACAGCATCAAGGAACCACTTATTAAAGCCATTTATTTTCACCATGAATTAATCCGAATACATCCGTTTAGTGACGGAAATGGTCGAACGACACGCATTGCTAAAAACTGGATGCTTATGTACAGCCTTTATCCACCAATTTTCCTCCGTGACGAGAAAGAAAAAAAAGTGTACATAGACACGCTTTCCAGTAGTTTCGCTAGATTGAATAAGAAGCCTGCAGAGTGGAACAGTCATTTAAATGATTTCTTCAATCAGGAGATAAGCCGGATGCAATAAAATGCATCCTTAGTATATAATTCAGTAAAGAGTTTGGGAGAAGAAAGACGATAATTATGAATAAATACAAACAATTTTTTTCAGAATTTTTCCAAATCAGTCTCGGAATACTACTAGCAAGTATTGGCTTAAAAGGATTTTTATTGCCGAACAGCTTTTTAGATGGAGGAGTAACAGGCATAGCTATCTTGATTAGTAGGCTCTATAATATTGACATTTCATTGATTCTTTTGATCGTGAGTATCCCCTTTCTTTTTTTGGCCTGGTTCACGCTATCCAAACGCATACTGCTTAAGTCAATCTTGTCGATAGTCGCACTAGCCGTTTTTGTTCATTTTGAAAATTTCAATTCGGTAACCGACGACAAACTGCTGATCGCAATTTTTGGAGGGCTATTCCTAGGAGCAGGAATTGGCCTAACCATTAAAAATGGGGCCGTGTTAGATGGCTCCGAAATTCTAGGTATTTTCATCAACAATCGATTGGGAATAAGCATTGGAAAAACAATTCTACTGTTTAATGTTATCCTTTTTGGTATCACTGCCTTAGTACTGACTTTGGAGATTGCCATGTATTCAATATTAACGTTTCTAATTACCGCAAAAATCATCGACTTGATGATTGAAGGCTTTGAAGGCTATGTCGGTCTCATGATAGTCTCAAAAAATACAGCTGAAATAGAGACAGAGCTTATAAATAAAGTGGGGGCAGGAATGACATTATACAAAGGAGCCAGAGGGTTTGGTAAACGAGGAACGCAAACAGATGGAGACATCATTCATACCGTAATTAATAGAATTGACATCCGCAGAACTTACAATTTGATAGACGACATTGACGAGGATGCCTTTATCATTGAATTTGATGTTAACAACATTAAGGGAGGAATACTTAGAAAATACCTTACGAAAGAAGGTATAAAAGCAACTATTTCTAACATAC
>JBKEFO010000076.1:0-11592 GCA_046709585.1 Marivirga sp. | reverse complement strand
AAGACCATCCAAATGGCATTTGCAAAAAGTAAAATGTAGATAATACTCCAGATGGAGAAGGCATAACTTGCCGGGGTGAAAAGGCTATCGATCTTATTACTGAGCTCCGCCATGTCTCGACTATTGATAAAACCGGTGGCGACCAAAAAATTCCAGTAGATGATGCCTATTACGGATCCTAAATTAAGGAGACTAAAAAATTTCTTCATGGCATTTTAATTTGGTTCGGTAACGAGCAAAATGCTTTCAAGTTGGCATCAATGTAGCCCTTTTAATTTTTTTATTTAAGTACTTATACGTTAAGGATTTTAAGTTTGTACTTAAAAAGTAGTCCAGCTAAGTCGTGTTTTGAGAATTTAGCTCCTTGCATGCTGTTTAATTCAGGGTCTATCATAAAATTTAAAGCAGTGCTGAAGTCTGCTTTATTGAGTTTAGCATCTACAAAAGCAGTATTCAATAAATTAGTCTCTTTGAATATAGCTTCAGTAAGGTCGGTATTGGTGAAGTCAGCCTCCTCAAGCTGGCAGGTATTGAATTGAATTTTCTTCAGTTTCATCCCATAGAACGAACAAAAATTAAGGTTGCATTCGAGGCATTGAATATCAAACAAGAAGGGGTTACAGTAGGAGAAATGAATACCTATTAGCTTGCACTGTTTGAAAATTACATTGCGCAGCGCGGCATTGGTTAAGTTGGTGTTCCCTAAATTACAAGTTTCAAAAGTGCAGTCTATAAACACATACTCTTTTAAATCTTGGTTAGAAAAGTCACATTCTTTAAAATTGCAATCTTCGTATTGGGCAATCTCAAGGGTGCTCGTCTTATGAAAAATTTCAGATGTGATAAGTGTGCTCATAAGCTGTTTTTGTTCTTAAATCTTAATTTGATACGCTTATTTAAAGGCTGCTCAATTATAAGGTACAGCAAGATAGCAAGGATATTTAGGACTATGAATAAACCCAAGGTATGTGGTATGATGTTGGCTAAAAAAGATGCTATAAAACCGAGATGAATAAGGTAGAAAGCATAGGAAGCCTTGCCTAGTAATTGAAATAGTTTGCTTGATAATATGCTAGCAATAATAGTTTTCTCCGTGATTAGTCCTAAGTAAAGGGGAGCAATACCAAATACAGGTAATAGAAAGGTGATCGTTAAATGTTTATAATACAATTGATGCGCTCCCCCATTTAAGGAAAGGAAGACTAACAGTAATACGCTTCCAAAAATAGCAAAGAGACCCAAATAAGATTTATAGTTGTATTTACCGCGCAGGAGGCGCACCTTATTTTTAAGGTAAAAGATGGCCAAAAGCATTCCAATAATAAATTCAAGACATCTACCAAAAAAGGTATAGGTGAGCATGAATTCCATCGAATCAAAGAAACCGTATGGCATGGTAAACCAGTTGCCAAGACCTATAAAAAGTCCACCAAGCAGCAATAGGCTCAAGCAGATAATTATGGCATTGCTTAATTTCTTCTTTAAGAAGAAAAATAGGATTGGTGTTGAAAGGTAAAAGAGTTCTTCTACTGTTAATGACCAAGCTTGAGGGATACCAGAGAACTTGAGTTCATTAAAAAAGCCACTGAGCAAGCTGATGTTAAGCAGGTATGCCCTTAAGAGTCCAAAATCTAATGACTGCCCATTTATGAGTAGATGAATGTAGGTTAAGCTTGTTAAAATAAAGAATAAGGGATAGATGCGCGCAAACCTTTTTATGTAAAAGCGTTTGGTGAATATTTCATGGTGCCTATCGTAATAGCGATAGGTTATTAAGAATCCACTTAAGACAAAGAATAAGGTAACGCCAATATGTAATTCATCGATTATGCCCCAAGCAGAGAGCTTATCTTTTTGCGGTACAAATATGTTGTAATGATATAAGAATACTAAAAAAGCTGCAATGGCTCTGATGCCTGTGAGGGGTTTTAGAAATACTCTTTCGTCTTTTAACATCGCACGGACTTCATAACTCAAAATTTTAATATGTGTTTTGAAGAAAAAGAAGACTCCTTCCATTGGAAAATATTCCCTATCACATCAGTTAAATTAGTGATTTGAGTAGAATAAAAAAAGGCAGGCCACCGCAGCGACGGCCTAGCCTTCTATTGAACGAAAAAAAAACTACTATTAATTGGCGTATTCCGTTCTACCACATTGCGCAAAGGGCACTTCACGCTTGAGTGCTACCTGATGGGTGCTGCCAAATTCCATTAAAAGTTTGGTAAAGTCGTCTATAGTAGTGTCACTTACGGATGGTGTTACTACATTGATGAAATGATGCCGAATGTGACCTGTGGTATCAAAGTAGATTTTGTGAACTACTCTAATAGCTGAATCACTGCTATTCCATTTAAAATCCTTCTCGGTTAAAAAAGTACCTAAGGCAGTATGCAGTTGTACCCAAGCTTGTTGTACTTCTTGGTAAGAATCTTTTGCTATCCGCGGGTCTAATAAATTAGCATGTGTGCTATCTAATTGAAGCGCTTCAAAAGTTTTAAACGCTGCTTTATTATTATAACTATAGACTCGATTGTTGTCAGCAGTAGATACGGCATTAGATTCTTGATGCGTACTTTCTGTATCCTTTGAAGCACATTGTATGCAAAGCAAAGTAAGCATAATAAGCAATAGTGTTTTATACAGCATGTTTATAAGATCTCTAGTTCAACTATAAACTTAGTTGATTGTTAGATAAGAAAAAAGGGAATTCATTGATTTCGCTTTTTACCACTAGCCTTTGTTTGAGGTAGCTATTTTAAAGTTTTTGTAAGCCCTTTAATTCGGCTTTATCTTTTACTGGCACCACGCTAATGGCATAGCCACCGCCAGAGGCGCAATCCTGACTGAGTTTAGATTTATTAGTGACTGCATATTTCTTTATTTCATAAGCCTGCGGATTGCTTTTCCAGTCTGCCTCAGCAGCATCACTGTATACTGTGGCTATATATTGCTGCCCCTTCGTTAAAAAGCTGAAATCGATATTTGAAGTTCTTTTCTCTTCATCATTTGTTCTACCAATGAACCATCTTTCCCCATTTTTCTCTTTCCGTGCATAGGTAATGAAGTCACCAGGCTCAGCCTCTAATACCAAAGAAGTCTGCCAGTCAATGGCTACGTCTTTAATAAATTGGAAGGCATCCATATACATCTCATAATGCTCGGGAAGGTCGGCCGCCATTTGTATAGGACTGTACATACTTACATAAAGTGCTAGCTGTCGGGCAATGGTTGTACTTACTTGTGCGGTATTGTTCGGGTTGAGTTTGTTCATCTGAGTAACAAAGATACCTGGTGTATAATCCATTGGCCCACCAATTAACCTAGTAAAAGGAATGACGGTAGTATGGTCAGGGTGCAAGCCTCCGAAAGCCTCGTACTCTGTTCCTCTTGCAGATTCATTCCCCACCATATTAGGATACGTTCTTCTTAAACCCGTTGGGCGAACTGCTTCATGTGCATTCACCATAATTTTATATTCTGCTGCTTTTTTGATCGCATATTGGTAGTGGTTAACGGCCCATTGACCGTAGTGTGTTTCGCCTCTCGGAATGATGTTGCCTACATAGCCACTCTTTACTGCATTGTAGTTATTGTCTACCATAAATTGATAGGCTTTGTCCATCCAGCGTTCATAATTTCTGATGGCGCCAGAAGTTTCGTGGTGCATCATCAATTTCACTCCTTTACTTTTGGCATAGTCTCTTAATTCCACGACATCAAAATCGGGGTATGGTGTAAGAAAGTCGAACACATAGTCTTTTGACTTGCCAAACCAGTCTTCCCATCCTTCATTCCAGCCTTCTACCAATACCTGATCGAAGCCATGCTCAGCAGCAAAGTCGATGTAGCGTTTTACTTTGGTAGTATTTGCAGCATGGCGAGGTGAAGCCTCATAAGTAGTATAATCTGTTTCTCCCAACTTCACGGTGCCAATGGATTGATTATAGGCCCAATCACTTTTTCCAGTGATCATTTCCCACCATACACCAATGTATTTTACGGGCTCCACCCAGCTTACGTCGCCTAGTACATTAGGCTCATTAAGGTTAAGTGTGAGGTTGGAAAGGAGGATGTCGCCGGCTTTGTCGCTAGCAATTACTGTTCTCCATGGTGTTTTTGTCGGAGTTTGCATATAAGCCATATTACCTACCGCATCTGGGGTAAGCCTGGCTTCAAAGATATTAGTGGCTTCATCTAACTCTAAATGCATGCATGAATATTCAGTTAAGGCAGCTTCGTGTAAGTTGATATAGAGCCCTTCAGGTGAGCGCATCATCAAGGAGGTTTGTACCGTCGTATTTGAAATTGGCGTTTGTGATGCATTTGGCACAACAGCCTCCTTCATTTTACTACTGATCTCTGAAAGCTTGCATTCTGTGTAGTCATATTCTTGGGTGTCATAATCGCCTGGTACCCACCAAGCGGTATGGTCACCATCCATAGCAAATTCCGTTTTTTCGTCCGTTACCACAAAGTAGTTAAGTTTATCTTGCTTCGGGAATTCGTATCGAAAGCCTAAGCCATCATCAAATACCCGAAAGCGGATGAGGATGTTTCTGCCAGTAGCCGTTTGATGGAGTGTTAGAGCAAGCTCCTTATAATGGTTTCTGATGATAGCGCTTTCTCCCCACTGTGGCTCCCAGCTTTCATCAAAGCCCTTTTCTTCGGTCTTGCTGACAGTGAAACCGTCGGTAAGGTCTTCCATGTCTTTCAGTGCAAGGCCAAGTTTACTTTCTTTGACAACTGCTGTTCCTTTGTAGTTTAGCTGGTAGACCGGAACACCCTCTTTCAGCTGGAAGTTTAGCGTAAACTGTTCATTGGGTGATTTTATTGTTTGGCTAAAGCTGGTTGAGATGCCGAGGAGTAATGCTAGAAGTATGCTTAGATAAGATTTCATTTGATTGGTTTTATGGTTTGTCATGCCAAATTACAAAAACCCGCCAAAGCAAAAAAGACTAAAATCAATATAAAGTTTATTTTTCACACTTAGTACTGTTTGTATCTGTTCAGGTAGCTTAAGAGGCAACTTTAGTATGTTTTAATATATGCTACCATTACTATTTTTAATATAAATCAGTATCTTACGATGAGAATAATATCAGGCTATGTCAACTTTAACAGCTGCGGCTGACCAAATAACATCTTCTTCAGGCGAGGAGGCTTCATCATCAACCACTACCCACATACCGGCTTATGTTTTGGCATCGGTATTTTCATCCGTTTGTATTATTGTGGGTCTCATATGGGATATTTCCTGGCATACAAGCATAGGGCGTGATGGCCTATTATCACCACCACATATTTCTATCTATTTAGGCGCCGTAACAGCGGGTATTTTCTCTGGTTTTAAAGTTTTAAAAATCACCATAGCTGGCAGTCCCGAGGAGAAGGCATCCACCGTAAAGTTTTGGGGTGTTTTTAGAGGGTCCTTAGGTGCCTTGTTCTGTATCTGGGGAGCCATTGCGATGCTTACTTCTGCTCCTTTCGATGATTGGTGGCACAATACTTATGGTTTAGATGTAACGATACTGTCGCCACCACATACTGTGCTCGCATTGGGCATGATGATGATTCAGTTTGGTGCCATGATTAGTGCCTTGTCATTGCAAAATCGGCTTGCGCCAGGTGACAAAGCCTTAGGCAAGCTAAAGCTGTTATTTGTCATTGCTTCGGGTATATTATTAGTTTCTTTATTTACCCTTGGATCGGAATTCTTCGGTCGCCATGATATGCATCATTCGCTATTCTATCAGGTAGCGGCGTTTATTTTTCCTTTATACCTTATTGCAGTTGCCAAGTCATCTAAGCTGGAGTGGGCAGCGACAGCTACCGCTCTCGTATACTCCTTAGTGCTTGCATTAATGGTATGGATTCTTCCTTTATTTGAAGCGGAACCTCTACTAGGCCCTATCAGGAACCACATTACACACTACCAAGCTTTTGAATTTCCACTCTTACTAATAGTACCAGCCTTTTTCATTGATCTATTGCTCAACAGGTTTGATACCATGAATTCCTGGCTGCGAAGCTTATTATTGGCACTAGTGTTTGTACTTTCCTTTGTACTGGTGCAGTGGCCTTTTGGAGATTTTTTAATGAGCGAATATGGGCGAGGTGCTATATTTGGGCAAAGCTCATGGTACTTTGGTAGTTCTCCAGATTGGGAGTATAGATTTGCCTTTACACCATGGCATACCCACTCAGGGATTGAGTTAATTAAAGGTTTAGCTATTGCTTGCGGTATTGCTTTTCTGTCGGCGAGAATAGGAATAGCTTGGGGTAATTGGATGGAAAAAGTACAACGATAATGCTCATGAAAAAGATATTTTATACGCTATTGCTGGTCCTATGCATGGCAAATGCTAATTACTCTCATGTGGGCAGCCCAGGCGTAGTAATGGAAGGTAAGGCTGGGCCTTACGCTATTTTGGTAAGTGTTTCACCGCCAGATGTAATACCAGGCGTGGCCGAGGTATCCATTTATGTTACAGGAGAAGGAGTCACTAAAGTGAGTGCTAAACCAGTTTATTGGTACGTAGGTGATGAAGGCTCTCCTAAGGGAGAGGAAATGCTTGCATTAGAAGAGGCGCCAAACATGTACCAGGGAATCGTTTGGTTTATGCAAACAGGAACTGCCAGTCTATCGGTAAAGGTGGAGGGTAGTTTGGGTAGTGGTGAAACCGTAGTGCCCATTATGGCCTCAGCTACAGCGCAGAATGAAATGGCGCCAGGCTTAGGATATTCATTGGCAGGCTTGGGGGTTTTGCTTACCGTACTGATGATCACTATTATTGGTGCCGCTGTAAGTGATGGTCTTGTAAAACCTGGTGATGAGGTGCCGGCGAAAGCGAAGAAGAAAAAATACCGAGGATTTGCCGTAGCTGCATTAGTACTCGCATTGGTGTTATTTGGCGGTAAATCGTGGTGGGATGCCGAGGCTGCCAGCTATGAACGTTATATGTACAAGGCACCAAAAGCCAATACATGGGTAGACCATGAGGACAGCGCTTCCTTTTTAACGATGCAAATCGATTCAACCACCTTAAGTGAGGACCGCTTGCCAATGGGTTATTTAGTGCCTGATCACGGTAAGATTATGCATATGTTCATGATCAAGGAGGGTAGCTTGGATGTATTTGCACATCTACATCCAAAAAGAGTAGATACCTTGACCTTTAAGGTGCAGTTGCCGCCTTTACCAAAAGGAAAGTATTTGGTGTTTGGTGATATTGTAAGGCTCAATGGCTTTACTGAAACTATCTCGGATACTTTGGAGATAGAGGGTGTCACTGCATTTAAAGAGGTAGAGGACTACCTATCAGCCTCTGAATTTACTGATCCCGATAACACCTATGTCATAGCTAAGTCTGAAGCAGATCATACACCTGCTCCAGCACCATTGTTGGGAGATATTGTGATATGTGGCAAACCTGGAGTGGCAACCCCCTTGCCAGATGGGTCAACAGCTGTTTGGGAACATGAAGCAGGGACTCCCTTTATCGTTGGTAAAGTCTATCCATTAACCTTTGCCATTAACGATCCTGAAGGAAATGCTGCCGAGCTGCAGCCTTATATGGGTATGATGGGGCATGCTGTAGTCTATCGAAAAGAGGGGGGCGTTTATGTACACCTGCATCCAGTAGGTAATTATTCCATGGCATCGAAAGCAATTATTGAAGGAAGAATCTTGGAAACAACCGCTAGTCCTTCTATCCCAGATCAATATCAGTTTATGGACAGCGTTGATCGCTTAATGAAGGAAGTGGCTTTAATGGATGAGGAAACTAGAAATGAGTACCTGATGAAAGACATGGAGCATACAGGACTAGGTGAGCATGCCGAACATGGCGCTACCGTAAGCTTCCCTTATGCATTTCCCGAGGCGGGTAACTACAGAATATGGATACAGATGAAAAGAAACGGAAAGGTGCTCAACAGCAGCTTCGATGCAGAGGTAGTTTTGTGAGATCGTATGACAACATCAAAATAGAGCCTACTTCCTGCTGGATAAGTAGACATATGAACTAATTATTTAAATATTAAGATCATGACTAAAAAGCGGAACTGGAAATTTTGGACTTCAAGAATATTGCTGTCAATTCTCCTGATTGTGGGCTTCTGGATAAGCAACCTTATTTGGTTTAAACCATTTACTATCAGGCATTTTTATGATAAGTTATTTGTAGAAATTGCGCTTGATAATCCAGAGCTGACCACCTCCATGGCGATCCCGATATTATATGACTTAAGCAAAGATGAACTAAACGACATTTCAGATGCCAAGCAGTGGGAATCCTTTAATAAGACGAAGGACAATTATGCTACCTTGATGAGTTATGATTTTGATAGTCAGACAGAGGACAATCAGCTGAACACCAATATTTTAGCCTATTATTTAGAGGGACAGGTTGAGGGTGAGGCTTTCTTTTACCATGATTACCCAGTTAATCAAATGGGTGGAGAACAAAATTCGCTCCCAAGTTTTATGGAGAATTCACATAAGCTGAGGGACAAAAGTGATATTGAAGCCTATATCACTCGTTTATCGCTGTTTGATCTAAAGTTTAGTCAGCTCATTGATAACCTAAAAATAAGAGAAGAAAAAGGCATTATCCCGCCGAAGTTTGTGATTGAGCGGGTATTGCGTGAAATGAAAGGCTTTGTTGGAGAGCGGGAAGCCGACGAAGCTACTATTGATCTAGAGCAGACAGAAGAATCTCCAGTAAAATCCAATATATTGTTTACTAATTTTGAGTCAAAAATTGATCAACTAGAGGAGCTGTCGCAAGAGAAGAAAGCGACGTATAAAAAACAAGTAGAGGAGGCAATAGGCACAACAGTATTTGGGGCCTACCAACACCTGATTGATTATTTTGTTCAGCTGGAAAAGAAGGCCAACACAGATGATGGAGTTTGGAAACTGCCAGATGGTGATGCGTATTATCGCTATCAGTTGAAGCAACGTACAACAACTAATTTAAGTCCAGAGGAAGTTCATCAGATAGGCCTTTCAGAGGTTGAAAGAATAAGTGGAGAGATGCGCAGCATACTTATTACACAAGGTTATGCTGATACAAGCAAAAGTATTGGTCAAACCATCCAGGAATTAAATAAGGAGGAGCGTTTTTTATTTCCAAATAATGACCAAGGAAGAAAAATGGTTATGGAGGAGTATGACCGCATCTTAGCGGAGATTAGTGCAGGACTGGATGATGCATTTGATGTGCGCCCAAAAGCTGGCTTGGAGGTGAAACGTGTTCCTGAATTCAAAGAAGAGGGTTCAGCTGGCGCTTATTATAATCGACCAGCTATGGATGGTTCGCGTGGAGGAACCTTCTATGCTAACCTTAGAAATGTGCATGAATCCGTGAAATTTGGCATGAAGACCTTGGCCTATCATGAGGGTATTCCTGGTCACCACTTTCAAATAGCTATTCAATCAGAGCTTGAAGGAGTTCCTATCTTTAGAACCATCGGACTGTTTACAGCCTATATTGAAGGCTGGGCACTCTATGCCGAGCATTTAGCGTGGGAATTAGGTTTCTACAAGGGCGATTCATTTGGTAACCTAGGTAGACTGCAAGCGGAAATGTTTAGAGCCGTACGCTTGGTAGTAGATACAGGTATTCATTTCAAAAAATGGACTAGAGAGGAAGCAATTGCTTATATGGTGCTCAATACGGGGATGACCACTACTGAGGTGGTATCTGAAATTGAACGATATATTGTATGGCCAGGGCAGGCATGTTCATACAAGATTGGAATGATGAAAATATTGTCATTAAGGGAAAAAGCGAAGGAAGCGCTAGGAGAGCAGTTTAGCTTAAAGCAATTTCATAATGTAGTATTGAAAAACGGTGCTGTGCCGCTAGATATCTTAGAAGAAATTGTGGATGCCTACATAAATGAAACGCTGGCCTCTGCATGAAGCTTCATGATCAATAGCTGCGAGGATAGGTCTTTGCTGTGCTTAGACCTACCTTTTCACTATTTCATTTGCTTACCAATCAATTGGCATATAGTCTTTTAAGAATTTACCACACCAGTGCTTTTCTGTATTTATGCCATCAAATAGCGGGTCCATCACTCGGGCTGCACCATCTACAATGTCTAATGGTGGTTGGAAGTCGTGGATTTCTTGTTTGCTCTTAGCCAATTCTGCTGGGTCTTCATCTGTTACCCACCCTGTGTCTACCGCATTCATATAAATGCCATCTACTGCCAGTCCTTTGGCCGAAGTATGGGTCATCATATTTAAGGCTGCCTTGGCCATATTGGTATGTGGGTGGCGGTCTTCTTTGTGCCATCTGTGGAACTTGCCTTCCATGGCCGATACATTGATGATGTGTTTTTTTCCTGTATTATCAAGCTGCATAATCTTCACCAACCTATTGCAAAGCACAAAAGGAGCTACGGAGTTCACCAATTGCACTTCCAGCATCTCGTTGGTGTGTACTTCACCTAACCTAAGGCGCCAGCTATTGGTTTTACGTAAATCTACTTGCTGCAGATCCGCATCTAGCTTTCCTTCTGGGAATACTTCTTCCGAGGACAAAGAGTTGTCGATGCTATAAGGGATTTGCGATAGCTTGGCTGAGGCGCTTAAGCCAATGCCTATCTGCTTGCCGTGCCAGCTCACAGGAATGTTCTTGCTCTGCCCTTTTTGGAAGGGTTCACTCAAAGTTCTTAGCTCGCTTAAGCAGGCTTCATGGTCTCTTAGTAAATCTTGCGCATAAGGAGGAAGGCTATTATAGCTTTTCTCCTCATTAGGCATCAAGTGTTGGTAAAAACCTGCTGGTCTACGGACCGTCTGAGCTGCATTGTTAATGAGGATGTCTAGCCTGTCGTATTGCTGCTCAATATAATTGCAGAATATCTCTACGCTAGGGATATGTCTTAGGTCCAGGCCATGAATTTTTAGCCTATTGCCCCAATCATTATAATCTTCTTCTTTGGCAAAGCGCAAGGCTGAATCTACCGGAAAACGGGTAGTGGCAACTACGGTAGCACCAGCGCGCAGCATCATTAGCGTGATGTGGTAACCGATCTTAAGCCTTGATCCTGTAACCAGGGCTACTTGACCTGTGAGATCGGCTGTTTGAAAGCGTTTAGCATAGTTAAAGTCACCGCAGTCGGGACACATAGTGTCATAGAAATGGTGCAGTTTAGTGTATACATCTTTACATACATAGCAATTGCGAGGCGATTCCAATTCAGGCATCTCCTCTTCCGTAGGTGCCGCATCTAACATTTTTGGAGCAATAAAGATGGTCGCTTCTCTGGCGCTTCTGATGCCGGTGACTTTTCTTGCGTGCTTGTCACGCTCCGCTATTTTCCGTCTTTGCGCTTTTTTGGCATCTTTTTTCCTCCTGTCAAATTCCTCTCTGCTAGGTCTTGAAAGTTGCCCAGCAGCTTTCAAAAGTTGGATGCGTTGCTCTCTTGGAATCTCAAATATTTGATTAGAATCCTCATTGAGAACTTCCAAGATTTCAATACATTGTTTGATTTGTTCTTCGCTGAGCTGTTCAACGGTAGTATCTGTACTGGGCACTTTGGACATACTTTGCTTATAATATTTGCAAAGCTAGT
>JBKEFO010000075.1:0-11611 GCA_046709585.1 Marivirga sp. | reverse complement strand
ACGTATGCTGTTTTTAAATAAGGGTCAGGCGTTTAGTTATACAACTCACGCCAGCGCGAAATCTTACTACTTGATACTTTGTACTATCTAAAACATAGATTCTCCATCTTCGCTGCGCTGTCGGGAATGACGCTTAGAAGAAGATGGTATGAGTAAAAGGAGGTTGAACGACGCTTCTTTAAATGAGATGGCCGCGTTTCACTCGCCATGACAGCTGCTTCTTTTACTATTAGTATTCAAAATACAAAAATCGTAATTCACATCTTCTTCCATAAAATCTTAATACTTTGTACTTCCTACTATATATTTTTTGCTTCGCAAGCAAAGCCTATCACCAGCATATCATCTGTTTGTTCCATTTCCCCTTGCCATCGTTGCATTTCTAAGTTGAGACTCTTATGCTGTTCCAACATGCTTTTTTCAGCTATGGTTACCAACAAGTTCTTAAAACGCTTGGTCATGTACTTCTTTTGTGTTTCAAAGCCAAATTGGTCGGCATAGCCGTCAGAGCTCATGTAAAAGATTTGATTGGGGGAAAAAGGTATTGCAGTGTTCTTAAAAGATTTTTGCGGGGTGTCATAGTACTCTCCAATGGTGTATTTACTTCCTTTTATCTCTTGCAGTGCTCCATCTTCTACTATATACAGTGCTCTACGTGCACCAGCATATGTAACTAGTTGTTGTTTGTGATCTATCTTACAGAGTGCAATATCCATGCTGTGGTTCTTGGTAGTGACTTCTTTCTGCTTCAAGATATCCATGACCTTTTCATCCATTTGCATGAGTATTTCTGCAGGGTCAGTGAGCTTCTGCTCGTTTACAATTTGATTCATGGCAGCATTGGCTATTACCGTCATAAAAGCGCCTGCCACACCATGGCCAGTACAATCAATCAAGGCTATAATGTCACTATCATTTTTTCGCGCATACCAATAGAAGTCGCCACTCACAATGTCTTTGGGTCTGAAGAGTACAAATGAATGTGCTAAATTCTCTTGGAAGTTATTTTTGAGCATGATGCCCTCTTGGATGCTTCTCGCATATTCAATTGAATCTGTCATATGCTGATTCCAATTCTCCAGTTTTGCCTTCTGTATTTCGAGCTTCTTTTTACTTTCTAGAATTTTCTTGTTTTGCGCTTCTAGTAGAGATTTTGCTTTCCTACTTTCTCTAAAGCGAGCATAGATAACTAATGCGAGTGCTGTTAATAGGACTGATAACAATACAGAACCAAAGCCATACAGTCGACCATTTTTAAATTGGAGGTCTCGAATCTCAGCCTCTTTTTTTAATAAGGATATTTCTTTTTCTTTTTGCTCTATCGCAATGTTTTTTTCTAGTTCAGCAATTGCCCTTCTGCTGTTTTCATTAAATAGACTGTCTTTCACCTCATGGTATTGGTTCATATAGCTATAAGAATGCTCAATATCACCTAGGTGTAGGTAGACTTCTGCCAAGGTGCTGTAACTTTCCATCAATATGGGTTTTGAACTTACCGACTCCGCAATTTGAGCAGCAGTAAGGCTAGCATCGAGGGCTTGTAGGTAGTTGGCTCTGGCATTTTGTAAACGTGCTATTCGTACATAGGCACTAGCAGTACCAAATTTATTCCCGCTAGCTTGCTCTTTTTTAAGTGATTTACTGAAATAGTAAAGCGCACTATCATAGGAATCTTTGTTAAAGTAGACTTTCCCTATGTTGCTGTAGGGGTCTAAAGGAAAGTAATCATCATCTATCTGATGGTATATCTCCAATACCTCCAAATAATAATTTAAAGCAATCTGATCTTGGCCTTTCTCAAGGTATACATTGCCAATATTATTCATGATCTGCATGCTTCTACCCAAATCGTTTATTTCATCAAATAAATCGCGTGCATTAATATAATAAAGTAAAGCATTTTCGAAGTCTGAATTGAGGGAATAGATATTACCGATATTACTCAAAGCTTTTCCTTTTCCTTCATTATTACTGATAGAGTCGTAAATGTTTAATGCTTGCTCAAAGTAGTTGAGAGCTTCATCATAATCGCCTTTTTGCTTATGGTAAACCCCCAAATTGTTATAAGAGGTAGCGATTCCATCAGAGAAATTGATCCTTTTTGCTATTGAAAGGGCGACTTTGGCATAGCTATAGGCTTTGGTAGGATCTTGTGTTCTAAGGTCTTTAAAACGCTGATTAAGTCGTTGCACCTCAGCGCTATCTACCTTAACGTCAGTAAGCTGTAATGCTAGGGCAGGCAAAGTGTTGCTGTAAATTAGAAATAATAAGCTGTATAGTATAAATCGCATCTGGTCGTCTTACTCTTGCCAATATGCTATTTTATATTGAAAGCAGACCAAAGAATTACAACAGTTTCCTTTAAATTTTTCACCCTCTGCGAATAGATAACGATAAAAAGGTGGGCTTTGCAACTATTCTTTTTTCAGTAGTGTCTCTTAGTCAAATTTAATATTTATAGATGAATAAGTTATTTCCTATCACAAAAAAATATGGGCTGCTGTTCGGCCTGATTTTTTCTAGTCTTTTTCTCAGCAGCTGCGATGATTGGAATAATGTCCCCAACTTTGACGTGCAGCAGATAGAAGGCTACCGTCCTGTTTATGCGAATGATCAAGAGATGCAGGTAACAACCACTGCAGCTAGGCCTATCCAAGATGCGGGAAAAATTTATGTAATTGAGGAATACTTGCTGGTAGTGGAGCCCTTGGTTGGTATTCATCTATTTAATAATAGCGATCCTAAGAATCCCGCGGCCATAGGGTTTCTGCAAATTGCAGGAAGTAACGATGTCGCTATTCGTGATAATATACTTTATGCAGATAGAGGTAGTGATTTGTTAGCCATTGATATTGGCAATCTAAATGCTATAAGGGTAGTTTCTGCCATAAAAAATGTATTTCCTTTTGCGCAACAATACCCTCAAGTGAGCGGTACTTATTATGAATGCCCTGATCCTGCTAAAGGAGTAGTAGTCGCTTGGGAGAAAGTCACGCTAACACAGCCAAAATGTTATCACTAATTATGAAAGCCGTTTTTATGACATCATCATTTAATAAATTATTCGGAAGATTCTTTGGCTTTCTTTTCACGGCTGTATTGCTTAGCTCTTGCCTCTCTGAGTCGGAGGGTGATTTTACAGGCGAGGGCAGAGGTGGCTCCATGGCTAGGTTTACTTTTCTAAAAGGCTATTTGTATATCGTAGATAATAGCAGTTTAAAAACGATAGATATTATGCAGCCGGAGAATCCACAGGTGATTTCTACTATTCAGCTAAATGCCGGTATTGAAACTATTTTCCCTTATGAAAATTATTTATTTTTAGGTTCTCAGTTCGGTATGTATATCTATTCTTTGGAAGATGGTCCCGTTCCTACCTTTTTATCGCTGTTTGAACATTCCTATTCATGTGATCCAGTAGTGGTGGCAAATGGGGTGGCCTATGTAACTTTACGTTCTGGTACGTCCTGTAACGCAGGTCCAAATAGGATGGAGGTGGTTGACGTTACAGACTTTACTAATCCTCAATTAATTCAAACAATACCAATGGTGAATCCGCATGGCTTAACTATTAGTGATACGCTTTTATTTGTTGGGGAGGGTGATTTTGGCTTAAAAGTTTTTAATATTAAAGACCGCAGAGACCCTGTATTAATGTCTTATGATGAGACTATTCCTACTTATGATGTAATCAATAACTATAGCCGCAAGGAATTGATAATTACAGGAAGTTCAGGTGTTTATCAATACAGCTATCAAAATCCAGACAGCTTATTCCAGTTGAGTCAGATCATTAGCAATAAGAACCAGTGAAGTATCTAGCCAGCGTAATTGTAGTTTGCACCTTGTTTTTGTATTCTGCAAAGGCACAGAATTCTTCATTAGCCGCAGACTCATCAACAGCTGTTGATGAGAAAAGCTGGGAGTTAAGGGTACCGGTGACGACCTTTTTTGAGCGGTATAACTCTATTAATTTGGGTGTGTTTCGGGAAAGTAAAGAGTCGCTAAGCTGGGGACTGGAGCTTGGCTATATATTTGGAATGTACAGATTGTATGGTATAGGCTTCAGCGGCGAGGTTGATGAGGGTTTTACTAATCCTATAGGTGGAAAATTGATGGCGCATTTTAGGTTTGATTTAGTAGAAAAAAAATCATTCGATGAAGGCAAGTGGTATATAGATTTCGCTCCCTACCTCTATTATATTAATTACGACATTGATCTGATAGCTGGCTATGAATGTAATGATGAGAGAAATAATTGTACCTACTATCGGTTGTTTGAAACCAATACCCATCGATTTGTACCTGGCATTTTTACCAATATAGAAAAAGTATACACATTGGGGAGTACTACTTTGACCTTCCACGCAGGCTTAGGTTTGCGCTATACCATTAATGTTGATCAGATCCCTGAAGTACCCGAAGTAGGCCAGCTTTACGTTAGAAATGGAGAGCAATCAAAGATTCCGGAGGGGCTATCTAGCAATGTGAAACTGGGCTTTGTCGTTGGCTATAAGTTTAAATAGCATAGGTGGATTACCGCCTATGCCTTCAAGTCATTTTTTGCTACTGTTTCATGTGAATATCTCTCTGTGGGAAAGGTGTTTCTATGGCAGTGTTTACAAATTCGTTGTTAATTGCTTCAAGGTTGTCCCAGTAAACGGGCCATAAATTTTCTGTCTTTGTCCAACAGCGGTCGCTTAAGTTTAAAGTGCTATCGCCAAAATTGATAAACTTTACTACTGCTTCAGGCTCAGCTAAGATTCTTTCGTCTCGCTGCAATACTTTTAATACTGTTTCCCGCACCATAGCGAGGTCGGTTCCATAGGCAACGCCAACACTCGTATCCACCCTTCTTGTATCTTTAGCGGTCATATTGGTTACATTAGAGTTGGCCAAAGCACCATTGGGCATCACAATAAGCTTATTATCGAAAGTTCTTAAATGCGTATGTAGAATATCTATTTTCTCTACTGTACCTACATTTCCCTGCGCGTCAATGAACTATCTACTCGAAAGGTTTGAAAATCAATATTAAGATTCCTCCAGCAAAATTGGAAAGACTTCTTCGTAAGGCTAAGCCAGTAGCTAAGCCTGCAGCACCTAAAATGCCTAGTAATGCAGCAATTTGTGCAGCTAAACTTTGGAGAATTGCCAAAACAAGGGCTATATATAACACAAAGCGAATAAAAATTGATAAAAAGCTATTTAGAGACGTTTCTATACCCGCTTTAATAAATAGGTTCTTTACACCTTTTAGCAGAGGTAGCCAATAATGATTCTACCGATGATGAAAATCAAAGTGACCTTTATTAGCGAAGTACCTATATCGATGCCGTAATCTTTAATCTTTAAGAGTAATTCAGGACCTAAATTTTCAAAATCCATAATCGTAAGTGTTAATTTCAATAGCTTAATGACAAAAAAAGACCAAACATTTGTTTGGTCTTTCAGTATTTAAAAAGGATAAATCGCCTAGTTAGTGAGCGTTTCCTAAATATTTTTCAAAAGGTACATGAGGTAAATTAAATGCTTCTGCTACCGCGTCATATACAACATCTCCCTTGATAATATTTAAGCCTAACGATAACTCTCTATTATCTTGGCAAGCTTTTACCCATCCTTTATTCGCCAACTGAATAGCGTAGGGAAGCGTAGCGTTGGTTAATGCCAAGGTAGACGTATATGGCACTGCGCCAGGCATATTGGCTACGCAATAGTGTAAAACATCGTCAATGATGTAAGTAGGATCTTCGTGGGTAGTTGGTCTGCATGTTTCAATACACCCACCTTGGTCAACAGCAACGTCCACTAGTACAGTTCCAGGTCTCATTTCTTTCAACATGTCTCTTGTGATCAAATGAGGCGCTTTTGCTCCAGGTATTAGTACAGCACCAATAATTAAATCGTGTGTTCCAATTAATTCTCTGATGTTATACTCGTTTGACATAAAAGTATTCACGTTTGCAGGCATGATATCGTCAAGGTATCGTAGTCTTTGCAAGCTTAGGTCCATAATGGTAACATCAGCACCCATACCAGCAGCCATTTTTGCTGCATTGGTACCTACGACACCACCACCTAAGATTAAAACCTTGGCTGGTCTAACGCCTGGTACGCCACCTAGCAAAATACCTCTACCTTTTAACGGTTTCTCGAGATACTTAGCACCTTCTTGGATAGACATTCTTCCTGCTACTTCCGACATTGGTACTAAAAGGGGTAAGCTTTTATCCGCTTTTTCAACTGTTTCGTAAGCCAAGCATATAGACTTACTCTTGATCATTGCGTGTGTTAAAGGCTCATAAGAAGCAAAGTGGAAGTAGGTAAATACCAATTGGTCTTCTTTGATTAAGTCGTATTCAGCCTCAATAGGCTCTTTAACTTTGATTATCATCTCTGCCTTGGCATATACACTTTCAATATCTGAAAGTATCTCGGCACCTGCCTCAAGATACTCTTGGTCAAAAAAACCACTCCCGTCACCAGCTGTAGACTGGACAAATACGCTATGGCCTCTTTTTATGAGTTCTTGCGCACCGCCGGGTGTTAGCGCCACACGATTTTCGTTGTTTTTTATTTCTTTTGGAACACCAATGATCATAATGCTATCTTTTTATTTTCGGCAAATATAAAAAAGTAAGTGTGATTTTTAAGTTTTGAACCGACTTTTTTAAGGTGAATGGCAGATATGTAAAAATTAAATTTAAAGTTTTACCTAACGAGCGTTTGGAGAAATTATGTACTGTGTATATTTGTATAAACCAAATTAAATGGAGATATATTTCGTATTTTAGTGATAAAATCAAAATATTCCACCAAAGTAAGAATGATATTCCATTTGATTCGCTCAGCATTTTGGTTAATTTTGTTCTACTTACGAAAGATGTAAGTATAGAATTGTTTTAAACGAAAGGCGATATATGGCAACTACAAAAAAGGCGAAAAATACAGCGCAAAAAGTAAATACCACTGAGATCTTAAAGGACTACCAGGTAGCATGGGAAAGCAGGCATGCTAGTTTGATGGGTCGTAAAGAGGTCTTTATGGGCAAAGCTAAATTCGGTATTTTTGGTGATGGCAAAGAGCTTGCTCAGATAGCCATGGCCAAGGCTTTCAAAGCAGGTGATTTTAGATCTGGGTATTACAGAGATCAAACCTTTATGTTTGCCATTGGACAGCTTACTATACAAGCATATTTTGCTCAATTATATGCCCACACAGACGTAGAAGCTGATCCTTCTTCGGCCGGCAGATCCATGAACGGTCATTTTTCCACGAGAATGCTAGACAAGGCAGGTCATTATGTGAACCTTACAGAAACAAAAAACAGTTCTTCTGATGTGTCACCCACAGCCGCTCAAATGCCTCGTTTGCTTGGACTGGCATTTGCCTCAAAATTATTCAGACAAAATAAGGCGCTCCATGCAGAGGAGTTTCAAAAATATAGTATCTCGGGAAATGAAGTCGCTTTTGGTACCATTGGTAATGCATCAACTTCAGAAGGTATGTTTTATGAGACGATAAATGCTGGAGGCGTCTTGCAGGTACCTATGCTAGTGTCTGTCTGGGATGATGGGTTCGGTATTTCTGTGCCCCAAGAATACCATACTACGAAAGGGAATATTTCTGATGCGCTCTCAGGTTTTCAGAGAACAAAAGAGCAAGCAGGATATGAAATTATTAAAGTAAAAGGCTGGGAATACCAAGAGTTGGTAGCGGCTTATCAGAAAGCAGCAAAAATATCACGTGAGGAGCATGTGCCTACTTTAGTGCATGTTAATGAGTTGACGCAGCCTCAAGGTCATTCGACCAGTGGGTCCCATGAAAGATATAAATCTAAAGAGAGGTTGGCTTGGGAAGTAGATTACGATTGCATCGTGAAATTCAAGGAATACATTCTAGCAAATCATATTGCCGAAGAGGCAACGCTTGATGAAATTGAAACACAAGCCAAAAAGACTGCAAAGCAAGCAAAAGATGCTGCTTGGAAAGCTTTTATTGATGAAATTAAAACAGAACAAAAGGTTATAGTAAGTTTATTACAGGCGTTTCAGGAAGAGGCTTCTCATCCTGACGCTATTGAAGCGATCATTAAAGACCTGAAATCCGAGATGAATCCTTTAAAGCTTCATAATGTTAAAGCGACAAGGAAAGCGCTTAGATATGATCGGGGGGCTGACCTGAAAAGCAGAAATGAACTGAAGGAATGGCTGAAAGATACGATGAAGATAAATGAGGGTCATTTTAGTTCTCATTTATACAGCGAGTCAGATTTGGCAACAAATAAGGTAGCCATCGTGCCAGTTGAATATGGTGCAGATGCAGAGAAGGTTGATGGAAGAGAAGTATTACAAGCTTGCTTCGACGCGGCATTGACAAACAACCCCAAAGTATTTGCATTTGGTGAAGACGTTGGTAAGATAGGCGATGTGAATCAGGCTTTTGCGGGGCTGCAGGATAAACACGGTGAACTCCGGGTGATGGATACGGGTATTCGTGAATGTACTATCTTAGGACAAGGCATTGGAGCTGCTTTAAGAGGGTTAAGACCTATTGCTGAAATCCAATACTTAGATTACCTCTTGTACGCTATCCAGATCATGTCGGACGATTTAGCATGTCTTCAATACCGAACTAAAGGTGGGCAGAAGGCACCGTTAATCATAAGAACCAGAGGACATAGGCTAGAAGGTGTTTGGCATTCAGGCTCTCCCATGGGTATGATCTTAAATAGCATTAGAGGCATTAATGTTCTGGTGCCTAGAAATATGACGCAGGCTGCTGGCTTCTACAACACAATGTTACGGTCTGATGAGCCGGCATTAATTATTGAATGCTTAAATGGCTATAGACTAAAAGAAACCATGCCTTCTAACGTTGGTGAATTTACCGTGCCTTTAGGACAACCCGAAGTGATCAGAGAAGGAGAGGACATCACTGTTGTCACCTATGGTTCTATGTGTCGAGTGGTGAATGAAGCAGCAAACCAACTGGCTGAGATGGGCATATCTGTTGAAATTATTGATGTACAAACATTATTGCCTTTCGATGTAGACCACAAAATTGTTGAGTCTATCAAAAAGACCAATAAGGTTGTTTTTGCAGATGAAGATGTACCCGGCGGAGGCTCTGCTTTTATGATGCAAAAGGTGTTAGAAGAACAACATGCTTTTAGGTATTTAGATGCCCAACCAATAACTATCTCTGCCAAAGAACATAGACCTGCTTATGGCTCCGATGGTGATTATTTCTCTAAACCGAACCCCGAGGGGATATTTGAGAAGTTGTATAACATGATGCATGAATATGCGCCTGACAACTTCCCAGGGCTATAAATGAAAAAAGCACACGAAAATAGCGGCTTTTTTCAATTTAAAATAGCTTTTAAAGCAGTATTTTAAGCTTTAATATTATTTATAATCATTCTAAATTAACACCTTGCTGTAACCCTAAAATAGAAGTAAAGAGCTTATATACAGTTTATTATGGTTTTGCTCTAGGATAATACCACAAAGTGCTGCAAATTGTACTGAAAATGTATTTGAAATAAAAGGTTCGGGTAGTAGATTTGTATCGTCTTAAAAATTAGTGTTCTTAAATGCTAAATGAACAATTAAATATGTCCTTAAAAACGTATATCACTCGCTTCTCCCTCATCGCATTTCTTCTTGTGTGTATTTTGTCATTGGGTTCCATGAACTCAAGTGCTGCGCAAGCGTCAGCGGTACCTACAGACGAAGCAGCTGTAGCACTGGGTAAAACGCTATTTGAAAATAACTGTATGCAATGTCATGCGGTACACGAAGTAGTTATTGGTCCAGCATTGAAAAATGTTTACGACCGAAGGGAGATACCTTGGTTGATAAATTTTATTAAAAATTCACAGAAGGTTATCGCTTCTGGCGATGAGTATGCTGTTGAATTATACGAAAAATACCGTAAATCAATCATGCCTAGCCATGAGTTCTTAACAGATGATGATGTTAAGAATATTTTAGGTTACGTAAAAGTGCAAACTGATAATCCTCCTGTTGAAGCGTCAGCAGCAGTAGGTGGTGGTGACGGTACGCAAGCAGGTGGTGGAATTCCTCAAGAATATCTCTATTTAATCATAGGTGGTTTCGCCGTTGTTTTAGTATTGATCTTGGTGGTTTTATCTATGATTGTTACGGTAATGACGAAATTTGTTAACAGCAAAGAAGATTTGCCTGAGGTAGATCAAGAGTATGTTAACCAGTCATTCAATGTAAATAAATTTGTAAGGAGTAACGGCTTCTTGTTTTTTATAATATTCTTATTCACCATCGTCGTTGCTAAAAACGTCGTTGATGGTCTTTACACAGTAGGTGTACAGCAGGGTTATCAACCTACGCAACCTATAGCCTTCTCTCACGAAATTCATGCAGGACAATACGAAATAGAATGTCAGTATTGTCATACGGGTGTTATGATTTCAAAGAGTGCAAATATTCCTTCAGCAAATATCTGTATGAATTGCCACACTAGAATAAAGACAGATTCTAAGCAAATCGCCAAGATATACGATGCTTTGGATTACGATGTTAAAACTGGTGAGTATGGAACGGATATTAAACCAATTGAGTGGGTACGGGTGCATAATTTACCTGACTTAGCATATTTCAACCACTCGCAGCACGTAAATGTAGGGCAAATTGAATGTCAGACATGTCACGGACCAATTGAAGAAATGGCCGTGGTAAAACAATGGAATACACTGACAATGGGTTGGTGTATTAATTGCCACAGAGAAACAAAAGTACAATCGAAAGGCAATGATTATTATAATGACTTAGTAAAAGCACACGACGGTGGAGAACTCAAAGTAGTTGATATCGGTGGCTTGGAGTGTTCTAAATGTCATTATTAATAAAAACTTTAATTTACTTCATTAATTATAGATATGAGTAATCAACAAAAAACATATTGGAAAGGTACTGAGCAGCTAACAAATGAGCCATCATTTGTAGCGAAAGCAGATAAGGAGTTTCCAGAATACCTTCCAATTAATAGCAATAAAGAAAGTGACGATAGCAGCGGACCTTCAAGAAGAGATTTCTTGAAATTGATGGGCTTTGGTGTAGCGGCGGCTACTTTAGCCGCTTGTGAAGCTCCTATAAGAAAGGCCATACCGTATCTTAACAAACCAGTTGATATTGATCCGGGCATCGCTAATCATTATGCGTCAACTTATTCTGAAGGTGGACAATATGCAAGTATTGTTGTCAAGACAAGAGAAGGTAGACCGATCAAGATTGAAGGTAACAAAATGTCTTCTATCACTCAAGGTGGCGTCAATGCTCAAATTGAAGCGTCTATACTTTCTTTATATGATCAAGAACGTCTCAAAGGCCCATTGAAGAATGGTGAAAGCGCCACTTGGGAGTTAGTAGATCAAGAAATTACTGATCAGCTGAAAGCTATTAGTGCTGCAGGTGGTCAAATAAGAATTGTTTCTTCTACCGTGAATAGCCCTTCAACAATGAAGGTTATAGCAGCATTTACTAGTAAATTTGGTAATACTACGCATATTCAATATGATGCTGTTTCTTCACACGGAATGCTTGAAGCCAACAAGGAAATGTTTGGA
>JBKEFO010000074.1:0-11649 GCA_046709585.1 Marivirga sp. | reverse complement strand
ATTGCTGAAACTAAAGTTTACGTTGTCTGCTGTGTTTTCGAAAATTATGAGCTCTTCAGTTAATCTACCATAAACGATGGTGTTTAGGAGGTTGACTATCATCGGTGCGATAATTTCATTGTCGTCATTGTCTACGGCATAGTCAGACACATAAAGTGCGGGTGCCTCCTTTGGGCTTTGAAAGTAATTTGCAATTGTACAATGCGTATAATTTGCGGTGCCGCCACCAATGTGTGTGGCAGTACCAGAAGCAGTATTATAGAAAAGACTGTTTATCGCGTTTACATCACTATTTAGTGCTAAGATGGCTGAGTTAGTGGTGTTGCCCACTTTACAATTCGATAAGCTAAGATCTACTTGGCCATCTGCGGCATAGGACGTCACATTAAAGCCTACAATACTATTTTTAATGTCTGCATATTGAACAACATTATCCGTGCTGCCCTCTAGAATAATGATGCCACCCCACTGTCCCGGTGCACTTGCGAAAGGCTCGTCTAATCTATCGTTGGTAAATAACACCAGTGAATCGGCAGAGCCATTTACCTTTAAACTTCCATTGATAAGGATAAAAGAGTCTTCGCCGCTGTAAATTTTCGTGCCTGCCTCAATCGTGAGTGTGCACCCTTCTTCGACTAAAATGCTATTAGAAAGCACATAGGGCCTGTCAGCAGTCCAAATAGCATCACACCCAATAATGGAGTCATGTAGATAATGCGCATTCTGTCCCCAAGCCTCTATTACTATCGACTGATCGGTTCCTTGGTTTGAAAAGGAAAGTACCTCTCGTATAACAAAGGGGTTATTAAGGTCACTCTGATTAATATTTGCTTCAATTAAGATTAATAGGCTATCTTCTGCCAACAACAACTTATCTTTAAAATTATTGCCGCTCACTCCATTAACGATTAGCTCGAAATTGTTAGTGGCATTCATCAGTCTGATGTCATTTAATAAAACAGCCTCTGCGCTAGGGTTATAGACTTTTAAGCGTTTGGTAATACTCTGCTTTCCTGCGAATAAAGTGTCAAATTGAATGGTGTCAGTTGAAAAACTTAGTGAAATTGGTTTTTTGCTTATTTCTGGATCGTAGGAACACTTACTAAAGGCAAGCAGTACTAAGAGGGCAAATGCTCCTTTAATGAAAGGCTGTAAACGCAATTTAAGATGCTTCCTCATTCAATTTGGTCTGTGTTTCCGCCATTTGGAGGTTTTCAATGATGTCCTCAATTTCACCATTCATGATTGCCGGGAGGTTGTGCACGGTATAGCTAATTCTGTGATCGGTTACACGACCCTGTGGGTAATTGTAGGTTCTAATCTTTTCCGATCTATCGCCGCTTCTCACCATTGTTCTTCTTTGTGCACCTACCTCATCCATTTGTTTGGCATACTCTATTTCATACAAACGCGAGCGCAGCACTTTCAGTGCCTTGTCAAAGTTTTTTAGCTGCGATTTCTGATCTTGACAGGTAACGACCAATCCTGTTGGCCCGTGTGTTAGTCTTACGGCAGAGTACGTAGTGTTTACAGACTGCCCACCAGGTCCAGAGGAACAATAGGTGTCCTTTCTGATATCATTCATATCAATTTCTACCTCTACATCATCTATTTCAGGTAAAACCGCTACTGTAGCAGCGGAAGTGTGCACACGACCTTGTGTTTCCGTCGCTGGAACACGCTGTACACGATGAACACCAGATTCATATTTTAAAATGCCATAGGCTTCTTTTCCAGTAACAGTAGAAATTATTTCTTTGTATCCTCCAGAAGTGCCTGCTGTCAAATCAAGCACGTTTAGTGCTAAGCCTGCTTTTTCACAGAAGCGTTGGTACATCTTAAACAAATCACCAGCAAAAATTGCGGCCTCGTCGCCTCCAGTACCCGCTCTAATTTCTAGGACAGCATTTTTATCATCCTTAGGATCTTTAGGAATCAACATTTTCTTCAACGCTTCTTCATGCGTCTCCTTCAGTGGATTTAAATCATCCAATTCCATTTTGGCCATCTCTCGGTAGCCTTGATCCTTCTCTGTTTCTAGAATGTTTTTCGCTTGGCTGATGTCATCGAGCACTTTTTTGTAGGCATTGAATTCTGTAACTATCTTTTCCAAATCGGCATATTCCTTGCTCAGCTCCGTAAATCTTTTCATATCAGACATGGCATCGGGTTGTACCATTAGCTGACCCACCTCTTCAAATCTTTCCTTTAAAGCTTCTAACTTATCTATCATTCGTCAATTCTATTTTACTTGTGCAAAACTAAGAAATAAAACCAACAATATAATTGCTGTGTCATGGGCTACCTATTTCATTATTTCCAAATAGGCTAATTCTAAACTTTTATAAGCACGCATGATACTTTCCCTTTCTTCGTGTAATTGTAACATTCCGTTTTTTAGAAATATTATTTCATCGCAGACACTCTCTATTTCATTTAGCAGGTGGCTTGCTATGAGCACACCTATACCAGCACTTTTTAGTTCTATTATAAGTGTTCTTAGCAGCACAAAGCCAGCAGGATCCAGGCCGTTATTAGGCTCGTCAAGAATGATTAATTTAGAATTGCCCATCAGTGCTATGGCTATATTTAGCCGTTGTTTATTTCCTTGCGACAAGGCTTTGATATTTTTATCTAGTTGATCGCGAATATCTAGCTTGTCTATCAGTTCTTGCACTTGCTCTTCGGAAGCTTGTTTGCTGATACTAAAAAGCTTTAATGCTTGCGCCACCTTGTACGAGTTTGGTAAGTCAATGGCTTCTGAAGATAGACTAATGTTGGTAATTTCGAAGTCATCTGTCTTAATAGCGCCTTCATCCATTGCCACAAGCCCAGTAAGTAAATTGATTAGGGTGCTCTTTCCACTTCCATTCGGACCAATAATTCCGGTGACTAACTTGGGGTTTATTGTTAATGACAGCTTATTAATTGCTTGAACTTTTTTGTATTTTTTTGAAACGGAGCTTAGCTTAATCATTTTAAAAATTCATTTTATTAATTCTCCAAAAAGATAAAGCGCTAAATATTGCGCTAAAGCCTATTATAAAAGATATGATAATGTAGGAGTCTAAAAAGAGGTTATTCTCTATAAGACCAACAAAAAGAGCGTAAGGGTTGATTAAATAAAGGAAATCATTGCCTGTTCTTTCGGCGATTCGTTTGATTGGTATTAGTAATATAAGCGGTAGGAGGAAGTATTGGACTGTTATCGCGGTGGAAACGTTTCTAAAAATTGTGCTTAAGAACAAAGAAAATTGGGATAACATGAACAAGCCAAGAAGCACTTTAAAAGAGAAAAAATGCTGCATATAAGCAAAAGAATGGGGTTTCGCTAGGTAGATGGATAAAACGAAAATTGACAAGAAAATAACGCAGATAATACTCAAGAAGAAAGTTGATAGAAACAGGTTTTTAAAAAGTTTCTTTCTGCTCCAACCATTGTACAACAGCTTCTTACACAAACCTGATTCTATTTCAGTGCATTGCATTAACAATAAAAACAGGAATACTAATTGGGTTAAAATACTCCCCATTGTTTTAGCAGAGGAAGGAGTAAAACTCTCTTCTAAATAAACACCAACTGCCATCGCGATACTCAACACAATCAGAATAAGCGAAAAAAGGAGCGTGTTACGGTGCTTAATTTTTAGCAGAAAAAATTGAAGCTGTTCATAAATAAGGTTCATTCGATGGTTTTTAGAGTGGATGGTTGAAACGAATTAAATGTAGACATTTATTTTTGCTTCATATGATATGTCCTCAATTAGTGACCAGGAAATAAGACTAATTGATTAATTCTATTTTTTGACCTTGTATAATGCTGTTTTATTTCCTTTTTTAAGTAAAAATGGCTACTTTTTGCGTTCAATTTCGATTCAATTATGGGGAAATTAAAAAGTGTTTTATTCACCATGCTTTTTGGGCTGGGTTTACTGAGTGCTTCTTTTGGGCAAGAAGTTAATTATAGATTTCATAAAGTCTTTTTTTATAGCTTCACTAAGTATGTACAATGGCCAGCAAATTACAGCGAAGGGGACTTTATAATTGGCGTTTTCGGCGAGTCTGATATTACACCACTCTTAAAAGAGATGGCAGAAATTAAGAAGGTAGGGAGCAGTAAAATCGTTGTTAAGACCATCTCTGCCAACAACCTAACAGAAAAATTTAATATGCTCTTTGTTCCTCATGACCAAATCACGCAATTTGAGCTTATTAAAAACGGCCTAAATAATAAGCCGACCTTATTGATAACTGAGACGGCTAATATGGCTTCAAAGGGTTCTATGATAAACTTCAAGGATGTAAGCGGTAAATTGAGATTTGAGGTAAACACCACCTTGATTACAGAGAAGGGGCTGAAAGTTTCTCAGGAACTGGTTCGTTTCGGTGAGGAAATAAAATAGTGTACATTAAGGATACCTACTTATTAAATAATATTTAGTAAGTTTAATCATAAAACTAGAGCACAAATAATGAAAAACTTTCGATTTACGGTAGGAAATAAGATTCTTTTTGGATTTAGCGTCCTCATAGTCATCTTTGTAATATATGCAGGGATAACCATTTTTACGGTTACAGGTAACAACCGTATTATTGAAGTAAATTCTACGGTAATCAAGCCTTCAGTTACAGTAATAAAAGACTTCAATGTTCTAATTATCCGCTCTAAGATGTTGGTAACCAACTGGGTTTATCTGCAGAGTAACGAAACTGATAAGGAAGCATTGAAGCTTATCCATACCGATGAGTACCCACAGTTAAAAGAGAGTATGATGTCTTTAATGGGGCAGTGGGATAGTCAGTTTCAGAAAGACGAGATGGATACCGTATTTATTAATTTTGAAGAGTTGTTGACGGTACAGCAAGAGATCATGGGTAGCTTAACTTCCTTTGAAGATTATGAAGACCCTATCGTTAAGTTTATGGCTTCTGAGTCTATAGAAAGAGAAGTTATTCCAAGAACGGATACAATTATTTCAAACCTTAACAAGGTGTTATTAGAGAAGCAAAACGAGTCTGAAGCCTATGAGAAAGAAGTGCTTGAGAGCTCCACTGACTTAAGAAATACATCAATCATTTTAGCAATTATATCGGTATTGATAGGCTTATTTAGTGCCTATAAATTGCTTACCTCAATTACGAAGCCTGTGAATTACATCAAGGATGTTATTATTAAGTTGGGTAAAGGAGAGCTTCCGGAGGATCAAACGACTCGATTTAGTAATGATGAGATAGGCGACATGGCCGGGGCAGTAGATAAACTTGTAGATGGCTTAAAAGAAACTTCCTTCTTTGCTGAGAAAATTGGTGGTGGTCAGTATGACTCTGAATATCAGCCATTAAGTGAAGAAGATGTATTAGGTAATGCTTTGATTAATATGAGAAGCAATTTGAAACGAGTAGCTGAGGAAGATAAAAAGAGAAACTGGACAACAGAAGGCCTGGCTATGTTCGGAGATATTCTGAGAAGAAACAACGATAATATTTCTAAGTTATCAGATGAAATCATCTCTAGCTTGGTAAAATATAGCAAGTCAAATCAAGGTGGTTTATTCGTAATAAACAATGAAAATGACGATGATCCATATTTAGAGCTTACGGCTTGTTATGCATGGGATAAGAAGAAGTATTTAGAGCAGAAAATTTATGAAGGGGAAGGTCTGACGGGGCAAGTATGGCTTGAAGGGCAAAGCATTTATATGACTGAGGTACCTCAGGATTATGTAATGATCACTTCCGGTTTAGGTGAAGCAAATCCCAACAGTTTACTTATCGTACCATTGAAGGTGAACGATGAGATTTTTGGTGTAATTGAGTTGGCTTCTTTTAGAACTTACGAAGCACATGAAAGAGAATTTGTCGAAAAAATTGCTGAAAATATAGCTTCGACAATATCATCAGTAAAAATTAATGAGCGTACTTCCAAGCTCTTAAATGAGTCGAGAGAAATGACAGAGCAGATGAGGTCTCAAGAAGAAGAGATGCGTCAAAATATGGAAGAGCTTCAAGCGACGCAAGAAGAGATGGAGCGCTCACAGCGGGACAGAGAAGACAAAGAGAAAATCATCAATTACACAAATATGATGATTGAGCTGAATGCTGACATGAGAATTTCAAGCATTAATGATATCACCACACAACAGCTGCAGTATAATTTCTCTGACCTAAACGGCACCGCTTTAAGTGATCTTGTAGCGTCGGAAGAGGCCTTCAAAGCATTGAAAGCAGCTATGAAAGCGGGTAAAACTTGGTCAGGAGTTATAAAGTTGAAAGATAAATCAGGCGCAGTTTTATCGGCTAGTTTCTCTGCCGGTATATTGACGAACCAAACAGGAGAGGATAATAAATTCTTATTAATAGGATCAGTTATTTCTGAAGAGCAAATGAGCTAATGAAAATATCGATTACGTTTTTATTTTGCAGCCTAATGATAGCCTTATCATTAGGCTGTGGTTTTTCTACTGAAAAGAGAATCCCTAAGGCGCTATTAGAGGGCCTTGATCAGCGGAGTCTCAAAAAGATCTCTGAAGCAGAAATTCTTAATGCGGCAGAACGATTAGGGGACTCTGTTACTCTGCTTGCACAGAAAGTGCTAATGGGTAAGTTGATCGAAAAAATTGAGGAAGGCACCTATGCTAGCGCTGTAGGCTTTTGTTCGCAAAATGCTCAGCACATAACAGACAGTATAGGTAAGGTCTTTTCCGTTGGGTTAAGGCGTATAAGCTTAAAGAACAGAAATGAAAGCAATCAACCGAGCGCCCTTGAACAGAATTTATTGGAAGCCTATGAATACAGTGCTGCGGAAGGTCAACAATTGACAACGAATCTACAATTTTTTCATGGTGAGGATAGCATTCTGTATAATAAGCCAATATTTTTGCCTTCGAAACTTTGCCTGAACTGTCACGGCTCGAAAGAAGACATAGACAAGTTAACTGATGCCGCTATAAAGGAACAATACCCCTTAGATAAAGCCCATGCGTATAAGGTGGGTGACTTTAGAGGGCTGTGGTCAGTGTCTATGTCGAAAAGACAATTAGTGAAAGGATTGTACTAGCATTAGGCGCTAAAAGGCATTAACATTTCTTCACTACGTTCCCATAATTTTTCTCGCATAGTCTCGCTTTTCGCTTGTTTCGTGCAGCTAGCTACCTTTTGATTCTTAAAATATTCACCATTTTTGTCTGGGGAGATCTTGTTAATTGCTAAATAGATGCTCGTTGAAGCACCTTCACGCGCACTTTTCATTAAGGGCTGTCCAAGGAACCATAAGACTTTAAATCCTGGAGATAGGTTGTCGCCGAAGCTGGAAGAGATGACACCTGGGTGTACTGCGTAAGAGGTGAAACCCCGATCTACCAAGGATTTTGTGAATAGTAGATTAAAAAGCTTTACGTTTCCATACGCTTTTATGGTACTATAGCTTTTTTCTAGGTTGAGGTCACTAAAATCTATAGTAGCTGCTTTATGCGCTTCTGAGCTTAGGTTAATAATTTTTGTGTCATGCTTTTTCAGATAGTCTATCATACTATTTACCAGAAGAAAGTGTCCTAGATGATTGACCGATAAATGCATCTCAAACCCATCTTTAGTCACTTTGCGCTCATTAAAGGTGCCACCGGCATTGTTAATGAGTACGTCAATGCCCTCTGGGCAAGATTTCACTAGGGTTTTTGCTGCCTTTTTAACGGTTTTTAGGTCAGCAAGATCACATGCTATCAGTTGTATCTGCTTCTTTTGAGGTAGGTCCTTAATTAGTGAAAGTGCTTTTTCTTTATCTCTTATAAAAAAGATAAGCTCATGACCATTAATTAAAAGTGCCTTAGCGGTTTCCCAACCGATTCCAGATGTGGCTCCTGTGATAGCTATTTTCATAAGGACAAAACGCCCTCCAGACTTAAAAGTTCAGACCACCTTTAAAACTCCTGCTAATTTTTAGCCATTTATCTTTTACTTGAAGTTTATCATTGGTATAGGCGCTAATATGTTGCTTATTCACAACAAAGGAGCGGTGAATTTGAAAAAACATGTCAGGAGGAAGAGATTCAATCATTTCACGGAGCGTCTTTTTTGTCAAGAGTATAGGAGCATTTTCTAGAAAGATTTTGATGTAATCCCCTTGTGCTTCGAGGTACAGAATTTCAGCGAAAAGCAAACGCTTCATCTGTCGGTCAACCAACACATATACAGAATTGACTATTTCGTTTGGTGCGGGCGCTGAAATTATTGCTGCTGTGGATACTTTATTTACAGCACTTAAAAAACGATCATAACTGACAGGCTTCAGAAGGTAATCTGTTGCTGCAAGCTCGAAGGCCTCAACGGCATACTCTCTATGTGCCGTAATGAATATAACAGCGGGCGTATTATTTGTTTTCATAAACGTTAGTCCATCTAACCCAGGCATCTGGATGTCTAAAAATAGGAGATCGACTTTATTTTGTGTCAAATAGTCTTGGAGCTGCCAGCCATTTTCAAAGGTTGCTTGTAACGATAAGAAAGGAGTGTTTTCGACATACCGCTTTATTACAGCTGATGCTAATGGTTCATCATCTACTATGAGGCACTTGAGTTTTTTCATAAGGGCAATGATAAGGTTAAATTATACTCCTGCTCATCCTGCTCAACTACTAAGCTATATGCATTTCCATATAGAAATGATAATTGCTTTTTAAGGTTAATAAGGCCAATACCGGCAGTGCTTTTGTGCCCTCCTTTATTAATGGAATTCACTGTATTTATAATTAGCATATCGTTCTGCTCGTAAATTTGAAAATATATTTTTACTGGACCTTCTATAAGCTGGGCACCATGTTTAAAGCAATTCTCAATTAATACTATTAAGGATAAGGGGGGAATAGTGTAGCGTGGGTAGTTCTCTAGTCGGATCGATTTTTCGATCGTGATTCTATCTCCGTAGCGCAACGATTCCAAATAAATAAAATCATTTACAGTGGAAAGTTCCTCTTCAATAGGAATTTTTAATGCTTTATTGGCATCTAGTACTTTATCTAGTAGGTAGCTAAGTTTTAAAATTGCCTCTGGGGCTTTATCAGATTTTATTGAAGCTAAGCTGTATAAATTATTTAGTGTGTTAAATAAAAAATGTGGGTTGAGCTGTGTCTTTAGAAATTTTAATTCTGTTTCGGCCTTACTTTTCAGGGCCTGCTCTTTTTCTGTTTGAATTTGGCTGTACTTTTTAATGCTTTGTGTGCTAACAAATAGAAACACCAGTAAGTACAGCGTATTAAATAGAACGACTATATCTTTTGTGGCGGTAGGTAATAAATCATATTGGTATTGCGCAATGGAGATAAATATGACTGTATTTAAGACCATTACTAGTAGCAAAGAGAATATGATCACATAGATTAAATATGCTGTGAATCGTAAATAGCGCTTTTGTAGCAAGTACTTATCTACCAGAACATTGTTTATAAAATAGGCGCAGGCAATAGGCACAGGAGCATAGATAGCAGTTAGTAGGTAGGCATTTTCCCAATTATTTTGGTAGCCAATAATAAATGCACACAGGTTGAGCGATAAAAACCAGAAAATGACATGGAATGATAGCCTTGAAAGCATCTAACAATAATACACATATGCATTTGAATTCACAGTATTTATCGTTGACTAACCATTTTTAGTAGGTAGAATGCAAATAGGCACTTTAACTACCTAATTATGTCGTACAGCCTCTAGATAGTTCATAATAGCGATAATAAAAAAGAGATATAATTTTCAGTAGTACTATTGTGTAAACTAAATTTAAAGAATATGAACATTATTGAATTACATCAGCAAGGCGGTATTTTATTCATGGGCTTCTTAAGCGTATTTCTATTAAGTATACTTGCAGTGGGAATTGTAGGTATCTTGAAAAAGAACCCTCTTTTTATAAAGATTTCGCAAGAACTGGGGATGCTTGCACTGGTATGGGGAGTGTTAGGTCAGGTAATTGGTCTTTTTAGTGCCTTTCAAGCAATTGAAATGGCAGGAGAGGTATCCCAAGGCATACTGGCTGGCGGTCTAAAAATATCCTCCTATACTACACTTTATGGGTTGCTTGTCTTTTTTGTTGCTAAGTTGATTAAGCTAATTGCTTTAAGCACCACTAAAGAATAATATCTTTTAATGTTTTCTTTTCGTACATAACGTATGAATATGAAGGAAGAAGAAGTGAAGAAAGCGGAAAAAAAGCCGGAGAAGTTGAAGGAAGAACACACCAAAGCTTCAGTTGGTGATGAGACGGAGGCAGAGGAACAAGAAGAACGCAATGGCATCATTCCGGAAGGTTTGGATTTCAGAAAATTTATTGGTTGTGGAGGATAAAAGCTCAGTGATGTGTTACTGAGCTTTTTCTTTGATAGGTATCCACACCTCTTCTTCTGAAGATGGATCGTTGTTTTTATATTTCGCCCCTAAACATTCGAAGTGTGGTCGACTGTCTAATGAATACGTAGATATTGGTAACCAATCGTCGAGAATATATTTCATGGTAGCAGCAAAATTAGCACTGCTTCCTTTGTGAAGAAATACCGCATAAAGGCCAGCAGGGATTTTAAGGACTTCAAGTTCCTTCGGGATTTCAGACACTTCTGTAACTTCTACTGCAGCCCACTTAATAAAAATACTGCTATAGGTGAAGGGGACTCCTTCAGGATATACCTGAACAGAATATAGGAATGCCTCTAAGGTATGACCAATTAATTTTTTGTAAGGCATAAAGCCCCTCCATAAAGCTGTGGTTTTGTTTTCGGCAAGGCTCATTGGTAGGTGCTTTCCTACTAATATTTTTTCTGGAATCGCTGTTATTTTCAAGAGCATGCGCTATTCATCTTTGAAATGGACAATTTGCTGTCTTTCTCTGTTTACGTATAATTGGGTTATGTCTGGTCTTGAATAATGTCCGACTCCATCAAAATTTTGTCTTTCTTTATAGACTTCCTTAAAGTCAATTTCTCCGTAAAAAACGCCTTCTTTATCGGCTATAGGCGCTACTATCCAACGTCCATCAGGCCCAGCAATACAGGATCCACCATTTGTTAAAAGGGCAGGTGCCTTAGCAACTATTTCATCATAAAAAGGGGTGTCCTTGGGGAAATCCGATTTATGCATGATACTTCCAACGGATACCACAAAAGAGCGTCCCTCTTTCGCCATAAAACGTGTAATATCTTCCGTATTATGAACAGATCCAGGCCAAACAGCAATATGTAAATTCTCGCCTTGGCCGTATAAAGCAGTTCTTGGTAGCGGCATCCAATTCTCCCAACAGTTTAAGCCACCCACGGTGAATTCTTTTAATGGATGCACTTTTAATCCATGTCCGTCTCCTGGTGACCACGCTAAGCGCTCATCGTAGGTGGGTTGCAGCTTGCGATGTACTGACTGTATAATACCGTCCCTATCAATATAAGCCAAAGAGCAGTAAAGGCTATGACCACCTCGGTTTTTGGCACGCTCAATAAAGCCTAAATAGATTGCTATCTGATGCTTCTTAGCCAGTTGACAAATTTCATCCAATTCACCAGCCTCTACTTGTATTGCATTGTTGACATAGTGGGCATGTAGTGTCTTTTGTTTCTCGGAGTTAAATTCCGCCCCACCAGTTAGACCCAACCAAAATGGATACCCAGGTAGTAAAGC
>JBKEFO010000073.1:0-11820 GCA_046709585.1 Marivirga sp. | reverse complement strand
CTACAAAGTGTATCAATATACCAGAGTAATGGACAGTTAGTGCTTGCCCAAAGTCAAGCGCTGCATCAAATTGATGTAAGTTCACTAAAACCAGGCCTTTACTTTGTACAGTTAAGAGCGGGCACAGAGCAGCAGATGAGGAATATCATTGTTGAATAGAATTACTTTTGGTACCAGTTATAAACAGTCACTTGGCTTTTCTGATTAAGAAAAATAAAAATTATGAAACAATTAGCATTAACTATTTTATTATCATTTTCCTTTGCGGTACATGCCCAAGAAATTATTCAAACAGACAATGGACCAGTTAAACTAAGTCCAATACAGCATGCCACGATGGTAATTGAATGGAATGGCCTAACTATTTATGTTGATCCCTACGGAGGTGCGGAACGTTTCGAAAAATTTACAGACGCAGACTACATCTTGATAACTGATATTCATGGCGACCACTTAAATAATAGTACGCTGGCTGCATTAAACACCGCTAACAGTACGCTAATTGTACCCAATGCTGTAGCAGAAAAACTTATAGGTATTGAGAGCAAAGAAGTAATGGTGATCAATAATGGCGAAACGCTTACTGAGCCATTATTTACGATACGAGCGATACCAATGTATAATTTGCCGGTATCAGACGATGCCAGACACACAAAAGGGCGTGGAAATGGCTATATCTTAAACTTGGGTGGTAAAAATCTCTATATCTCCGGAGATACGGAAGCTATTCCTGAAATGAGAGCGCTAAAAAATATAGATATCGCATTCGTATGCATGAATTTACCTTATACCATGGATATTAATCAAGCAGCGGAAGGTGTATTAGCCTTTAAACCAAAAATGGTAATACCCTACCATTACCGTGGGCAAGGTGGCCTTGCCGATACAGAAGAGTTCAAAAATCTTGTTAATTCTCAAGATGATAACATCGAGGTACTCCTGCTTAATTGGTACGAATAAATATAATTAGCAGTGCATCTAAGTTGGCCTACCTTTGTTAAAGGATAGCGAAAACACCTCAGAAATCGTCTTTATAAGCCACTATCACGAAAAGACTTAAAAAGGAAATAAGTAGGCCTTAAAAAACCTCTGCCAATAAGCAGAGGTTTTTTACTATATGGTAGTTAAATTTTAATTTTTATACTCTATTAAATATGAGCAAACACTTCATTTGAAAGTTTCAAAGCTACCGCAAAAGCTTCTTGATCTAAACTTAAATCGATACCCTCTTGCTTAAAATAGCGCATCATAGTTTCAGTAGCCATATTTCCAACTAGCTCATCTTCAGCCATGGGGCAACCACCAAATCCTTTAATAGCACCATCAAACCTCTTGCATCCAGCTTGAAAAGCAGCTTTTACTTTTTCCTCAATATGTTCAGGCGTACTATGAAGATGTGCGCCAAACTCTATGTGAGGATATTTAGAGATTAAAGTATTGAATGCTACGCCAATATTTGAGGCATTAGAAACACCTATGGTATCAGCCAAAGAGATAATCCCTACCTCCAATTCATCTAATTTCTTGGTGAACGACTCTAAATACGCAGCATCATATGGGTCACCATAAGGATTTCCAAAGCCCATAGATAAGTAGACAACTAATTGCTTGTTATGCTGAATACATAAATCTTGCATATCGGACAAATCATTTAAGGCAGTAGCTATACTTCGGTTGGTATTCCTCTGCTGGAAAGTTTCAGACAGGGAAAGTGGGTACCCCAAATAAGTGAGTTGCTTAAATTTCACCGCTTCCTCGGCGCCTCTTTTATTGGCCACAATTGCCAAGAGTTTCGAAACTGAATCGTCCAAGTCAAGCTGATCAAAAACAAGGGCTGTATCCTTCAATTGAGGAATAGCTTTAGGAGAAACAAAACTACCCGCATCTATGGTATCAAAACCTACTTTTAGTAATTGATTTAAATATTTCACCTTTAATTTGGTGGGTATAAATTCATGTATACCCTGCATTGCATCCCTGGGACACTCAATAATTTTCAATTGCCGATCTTCCATTGTCAAAACTAATCAATGCGCTCATTCAAAAAAAATTAAACTTTTATGATTTAACTTTCCCATTTATTGAATTATTCAACAGCATCTTGTTAAATTTCCCTTTATGAATGCTAATGAATGGCCCTTTAACTAAGCAAGCGTGGGAGTAGTCATCAAACAAAGTGCTTATGCCTCCATTATTAATTATCTTGGAGTAGTAATAGGTGCCATAAATATTATTTTTCTCTATCCAGCTTTTTTGAGTCAAAATGAATTTGGACTTTTCAAAGCATTGTTTGCTATGGCAATAGTTATTGCTCCATTTGCCCAATTTGGCCTTGGCAGGAGCATTGTCCGCTATTTTCCCCGCTTTAATTCCAGTGATAAAACGAAAGGCAGGTTTTTAACGTTAATTTTGATTTTAGGCGCTTTCTCCTTCTCCATATTCCTATTATTATTTCAATTAGTTGATGACTGGATATTTTCTTTTTATACCGAGAAAGCACCTGCACTAATTGACCAATACTGGCTTATTATCTGCTTGGCATTTCTTCTAATGTACATTGCCATTATTGAGGCCTATTATAAGGCACTTTTAAATGTGGTAATCCCCACATTCATGAGGGAATTTTTTCTTCGCATCACAAGTACCTTAATCGTCTTTTTGTATTATTTAAAATGGATAGATTTTGGGCAGTTTTTGATAGGCTCAGTCTTAACCTATGTGGCAAGCTTATGCTGCTTAATAGTCATATTGATAATAAAAAGGCAATTTGTACTAAACTTCTCGATATTCAAATTCAATAGTAGCTTTATCAAAGAACTACTGCGATACATGGTTTTTATTATGGCTGGAGCAGTAGGGACCATCATTGTACTTCAAATTGATCAATTGATGGTTACCGCTATTTTAGGAGTGGCTGAAAATGCTATATATGTTGTTGCCTTTTTTATGGCTTCTGTCATTGAAATTCCAAGAAGGGCCATTGCTCCCATGTCTGACGCTTTAATCGCGAAATCATTTGAATTTGAAAGAATTGATGAAGTAAAGAAAATCTATAAGCAGTCGAGTATCAACCAGCTCATCTTAGGCTGTTTTGTTTTCCTACTGGTAATACTAAATCTAGATAATATCTATCAGATAATGCCCGCAGGAGAAACCTATAAGTCAGGTGCTACTGTAGTACTGCTTATTGGCTTAAGCAAATTAATTGACATGGGTTTCGGCGTAAATTCTGAAATTATTGTTTCTTCGAAACTATATAAGGTGAATATCTATTTTGTATTGATTCTAGCTGTACTAACAGTGTCCCTAAATATTTGGCTTATACCAATTTACGGATTAACTGGTGCAGCATTTGCTTCCTTACTAGCAGTACTCATCTTTAATTTACTTAAACTAATATTTATATGGAGCTATCTTAAGTTTCAACCTTTTAGTCTGCACACCTTGAGTGTAATTGGCATTACAGTATGCTGCTATTTTATTGTTCAGCTCCTACCGCTATTAGAGAACGTTTACCTCAATACGCTGTGGGTCAGCGCTATTATCTCACTCTCTTTTTTGATTCTGATGCTACTGTTTAAGCCATCTAAAGAGATTACAACACTGCTGCTGGCGCTTCGGAAGCGTTTAAATCGCTAAAAAAAAGTGCTATTTGCTCGCAAACAAATAATATCTCTTCCACGCTATGGTTAGGGTAAATAGGTAAAGAAAGTACCTCTTGGGCTGCGTTTAAAGCATTGGGACAGCTTAGATCGACCGCGCTGCTAAAGGGCTGCATCATATAAAGTGCTGTAGGGTAATGAACAGCCGTCTCTACTCCCTTCTCTAATAAAAAATTGCGCAATTCATCTCTCTGCTTGCTTAAGACTACAAATTGATGAAATACATGTCCTGCATTATTCAATGGAAGCACAATAGGAAAATGCCTGAGTTTTTGAAAATATATTTCAGCAAGTTCCCTTCTTTGCCTATTTGTGTAATTTAATAGGGGTAAGCGTTTTGTTAAAATAGCAGCTTGTATTTCATCCATCCTACTATTTATCCCTAATATTTCATGCGTATTCCTCGTCGTTTGTCCGTGCTTAGCTAACATGGTAAAAAGATGCACATCTGCAGCATTATCGCTTAAAATACAGCCCGCATCACCAATTCCTCCAAGATTTTTGGTAGGATAAAAGCTAAAAACGGCTGCATCACCAAAAGTACCTGCTCGCCCGTCTATCGCCGTGGAGCCATGAGCCTGTGCGCAATCCTCAATCAAATAAATAGCGTGCTGCTTGCAGAAATCTTGTATACCCGAAATTTCAGGACTAATTAAGCCATACAAATGTGGTAGCACTAATGCCTTTACTTTTTTATTGTATACCGCTTCTAGGCCTTTTAAGCTTACAGAAAATGTCTTAAGATCAATATCTAGAAACAAAAGCTTTGCCCCGACCAATCTCACCATGGAAGCATCCGAATACCACCCAAAAGCAGGGACAATCACCTCGTCGTCTGGAAGCAAGTCTAAACTTCTTAAAACTATTTCCAGCGCATCCGTACAGTTAGCGGTAGGTACCATATATTTTCTACCAACATATTCAGTAAACTTCTCTTTAAAATTTTGCGTAAACAACCCATTAAAATAAACCCCCGAACTGATCACCTCCTTTACCGCTGTTTCGACTATTTCGTCGGTATCATCAAATTTCAAAAAAGGAATTTGTGTAGGTTTCATAAAATGATGTAAATTTAATTAGTAGCTTTCGAGATAAAGATAAGCGATTATTACTTTGCGATCAGCGCAATAACAACCAATTATTAAGAATTAACATAAAATAAGAGATGAAGAAAGTAGCCATTT
The DNA here is from genome assembly GCA_046709585.1 of Marivirga sp. Lineage (GTDB taxonomy): Bacteria > Bacteroidota > Bacteroidia > Cytophagales > Cyclobacteriaceae > Marivirga. Next base: position 6,974 of record JBKEFO010000073.1, on the reverse strand, counting down.
TTACCTCTGGAGGAGATGCTCCTGGAATGAATGCCTGTATTAGAGCTGCTGTTCGTGGAGCTATATACCACGGTGTTGAAATATATGGAATCTACAGAGGATATGATGGCATGATTGAAGGTGACATAGAAAAGTTGCAATCTTATTCTGTTAGTAACATTATACAAAAAGGTGGTACCATATTAAAATCTGCTCGCAGTACGGAGTTTCGAACGCCTGAAGGCAGAAAGAAGGCTTACGACCAATTACAGAAACATGGCATCGAAGGCATAATTGCGATTGGTGGAGATGGCACCTTCACTGGAGCAAAAGTATTTTATGAGGAGTATGGTATTCCAACGGTGGGCGCCCCTGGTACAATTGACAATGACTTATATGGTACCGACTATACAATTGGGTTTGATACTGCCGTAAATACGGCCTTGGGTGCAATTGATAAAATCAGAGACACAGCGGACTCACATAATAGGCTGTTTTTTATTGAGGTAATGGGGCGTGATAGTGGCTATATTGCTATAAGGTCAGGTATTGGTGGTGGAGCAGAGCTAGTAATGGTTCCTGAAACTGAGACCTCTATAACAGAAGTAATAAGGACCCTCCAGGAAGGTTGGAGTAGAAAAAAGACTTCGTCCATTGTTGTTGTAGCAGAAGGTGACGAGGAAGGTAATGCCATGGAAATAGCCGAAAAGGTAAAAAGCCAAATTCAAATGAAAGATATTAAAGTTTCTATTTTAGGGCACATCCAAAGAGGTGGCAGTCCTTCTGCTCAAGATAGAATACTGGCTTCTCAATTAGGGTTAGCAGCTTTAGAAGGATTAATAACTGGTGAAAAAAATGTGATGGCAGGAATAGTTAATAACGAAATAGTCTATACCTCTTTTGCAGATTGTATTGGTAAAACGAAAGCCCTCAACGAAAACCTTATTAGAATGGTGAAAATCTTAAGCGTTTAAGTAGCGCTTTAAAGAATTATTTTTAATCATAAAATGTTGCTAACAAATCGCACTAGCAATTACCTTAAATCTATTTAGATTTACATAACTTAAATACTATGCAGCCTTATGCATAGCACTTTACCATGGAGTTAAAAACAACATTACATATTAAACCGGCAACGGAAAAGATTCACCCGCATTATAAAATCACATCTATAGGGTCATGCTTTGCCGACAACATAGGGAATAGGTTCAAAGAAATGAAAATGGATATCTTAGGAAATCCCTTCGGCATCATCTATAATCCTATTTCGCAAATGCGGTTAATTCAGCTAAGCTTAAGCAATGAGTCCTTTAATGCAGATCATATAGTTGAAAATCAAGATATATTTAACCACCTCGATGCACATTCTCAATTTGGTAAAAAAGAATTATCAAAATTAAGAGAGGGTTTGAACGATGCCGCAGAGAATTTTAAAACGTATCTAAAAGAAGCTAAAATATTGATTATTACTTTTGGTACTGCATGGATTTACCGCTATGAGAAGACTGGTGAAATTGTAGCCAACTGCCATAAATTGCCTAGCCAAAATTTCACTAAGGAGTTACTAAATATAGAGGAAATAGTCAGCCAAACCGAAAAAACAATGAAAATGATTCAGGAATTCAACCCTGACATAAAAGTTATTCTTACTGTTAGTCCCGTTAGGCATATAAAAGAAGGGATACAGGAAAATATGTTGAGTAAGTCCATTCTAAGGGTAGCTGCGGACAAGATTCAACAAGACGCTGAAAACATACATTATTTTCCTGCCTATGAGTTAATGATGGATGACCTGCGAGATTACCGTTTTTATGCTGAAGACATGATCCATCCAAATAATACTGCTCAGAATTATGTTTGGCAAAAATTTAGAGAGACGTATTTCTCTGAGCCGTTATTCACCTATTGCGACAAGTGGCAATCTATTAAAAATGACCTTGACCATAGAGTGATGAACCCAGGTTCTCAAGAGCATATACAGTTTTTGGAGTCTCTCCTGAAAAAGTTAAATAAATTCTCAGTCATCGGTAATGTAGACGGTGAGAAAATTCAAGTAGAAGAAGAGTTAGAAGATGCCAAACAGCAATAAACTTAAAGATGAAAGTAGTCCTTACCTTCAACAGCATGCTAATAACCCTGTTCATTGGCAAGCATGGAATGAGGCTGCATTAGCGGAATCAATTATACAAGATAAACCTATTATCCTAAGCATTGGATATGCTGCATGCCATTGGTGTCATGTAATGGAGCACGAATCTTTCGAAGACGAAGAGGTGGCCAGATTGATGAATGAAAACTTCATCTGCATAAAAGTGGATAGGGAAGAGCGTCCCGATGTGGACCAAGTATACATGGACGCTGTCCAAGCGATGGGACTAAATGGTGGTTGGCCGCTAAATGTTTTTCTTATGCCTGATCAGAAGCCCTTTTATGGAGGGACCTACTTCCCCAAAAATAACTGGCTCGAAATGCTGGATAAGGTGGCCATAGCATTCCAAACAAATAGAGATAAATTAGCAGAAAGTTCAAACAACTTTGCAAAAGCACTGCAGGTGAAATCCTCCAAAAGGCTGAACTTTGAACTCTCTGATACCTTTCATTTCAACCAAGAAGTATTGCATCATGCATTTGAGAAGTTAATGACTTTCATTGACTGGGATAACGGAGGAACACTTGGAGCACCAAAATTCCCTATGCCTGTAATATGGAGCTTCTTGTATCACTATTATAAAAACAACAAGGATCCTGAATCGCTGAAGGCACTGAACCTTTGTTTAACAGAAATGGCAAAAGGCGGCATTTATGACCAAATAGGAGGAGGATTTTCTCGTTATTCGGTTGATAACGAATGGTTTGCCCCACATTTTGAGAAAATGCTGTATGACAACGGCCAACTCATCAGTTTATATGCCAAGGCTGCTACAATAGACCACAATCCATTATATGTGCAAGTGGTCTCTCAAAGTATTGAATTTATCCAACGAGAGCTAGAAAATGGTGATGGGGGTATATTTTCTGCATTAGATGCAGACTCAGAAGGTATAGAAGGAAAATATTATACGTGGACGTCCGACGAGTGGAATGAAACATTGAAAGATGATGCGCAGCTTATGGCGCACTATTACTCTCTCACTGCCACTGGAAACTGGGAGGAAGGTAGAAACATTCTATTCAAGAATAGTAGCATCAAAGCGTTTGCAATAGCACAAAAACTTGAAGAAAGCCAGACAATTAAAATAATTGAGCGAGCAAATAATTTGCTTTTAAAAGCAAGGGAAACTAGGATAAGACCTACTACAGATGATAAAATACTATGTGGATGGAATGCCTTGTATCTAAATGCGCTATGCGATGCGTATAAGATAGACGCTAATAGCTACTACTTGGAACTTGCTACAAAGAGTTATGATTTTATTGCCGCTAATTTACTAAAGGGTAACCAACTCTTTAGAAACTATAAGAACGGTAAGGCAACTATACCTGCGTACCTAGAAGACTATGCTTTAACCATTAAAGCATTCATTGCCTTCTCTGAAATTTCATCTGACGAAAAAGTCTTAAATACTGCCTCAACGCTATGCAGCTATGTGGTAACCAATTTCTTCGATGATGAAGAAAAATTATTTTATTTTACCGATGACAATGCTGAGGCTTTAATCGCCCGTAAAAAAGAACTTTTCGACAATGTAATTCCCTCATCCAACGCTATTATGGCAGAAAACCTTCACTGGTTAGCACTTCTGACACAGAATAATGATTGGTCAGTCTTATCTAATCAGATGGTCCATCAATTAAAAAATGTGATGGAAAATGAGCCGCGCTTTATGGCGCAATGGCTTAGTATGTTCTCCTTAAAAGCACACGGCAGCTATGAAATTGTCATTACAGGGCCAGATGCCGCATCTTTTCAGAAGCTTTTCTGGAAAGAGGGTATACATAACAGCATTGTCTACTGCAATCCTGAGCAAACTGAAAATGCTTTATTCATAGGTAAACTTGCCATAGAAGGTAAAACCACAATTTATGTTTGTCAAAATGGCGCCTGTAAGCAACCACTTTTTTCTGTGCACGAAGCCTTAACAGCCATAAATTAGTGAGTCAGTTAGCGTTTACAGATAGTGCTGTACATCCCGATGAAGTGACCTTCTTCGCGGAGGTGATTCTTCCAATCCCTGTCCCTAGAACGTTCACTTATCGGTTAACGCGAGGCATGGTTCCCCTAGCCAGTATAGGAATGCGCGTAATAGTACCATTGGGCAAAAAGAAAATTCTAACAGGTGTCATAAAAAATATTAGCAAGCAATCTCCTGATGGATATGAGGCCAAATATATAATTGAACTCTTAGACGACAAGCCTTCATTTTGTGAACAGCAATTCAAGCTCTTTGAATGGATTGCAAGCTATTATATGAGCACTGAGGGCGAAGCTTTAAATGTAGCCATGCCTGCAGGTCTAAAGCTTAGCAGTGAATCAAAGATTCAACTGCACCCTCATTTCGTTAAGGAAGAATCGCCCTATATTTTCAATCAAATTGAAGAACTGGTTCTAAACCTACTAAAGAAAGAAGACCTACTCTCCTACCAGCAGATTGCTGAATTAGCTAACATCAAAGAAAGTTCTCAACTTATAAAAGACTTACTAAGAAAAAATGCTATCCTGCTAATTGAGCAAGTAAAAGACAAGTACAAACCAAAAACCGTCAAATTCATTAAACTTGATAAGCAATACACTAACCCCAAGGCCTTAGAAATGCTTATGGCCAAATTAGAAAAGCAGCCAAAACAGCTAGATATACTTCTTAAATATCTTCAAGAGCTAGCCGTATTTAAAGATGCTTCACTAAATGAAAAGGGCGTAGCTAAAAAACACTTTTCTGAACAAAAATTATCTCTTTCTTCCCTTAATACACTCGTGAAAAACGAAGTATTTCACGAATTTGAAAAGATAATATCAAGATTAGATATTGATGAAGAGAATGCTGTAGAAGTAAAAATCGAATTGACGGCACCACAGCAAGAATGCAGAAAAGCAATTGATGGGGCATTTGAAAACCACCAGGTTAACCTACTCCATGGGGTAACAGGAAGTGGCAAGACAGAGGTTTACCTTTCCTACATAAAAGAAGTAATAGAAAGTGGCTCTCAAGCATTATTTTTATTACCCGAGATCGCTATCACTACCCAAATGATTAAGCGAGTACAAAAAATATTTGGGAAACAGGTAGGGATTTATCATTCAAAATTTTCAGATGCAGAACGTGTTGAAGTTTGGAATGGTGTTGCCGACGGGACTATAAATTTTATTATCGGCGTACGGTCGTCCATTTTTCTACCATTCAATAACCTTGCTTTCATTGTCGTAGATGAGGAACATGACAACAGCTATAAGCAATACGACCCTTCACCTCGCTATCATGCACGTGATACCGCTATTATGCTGGCCCATATACACAAGGCTAAAGTACTCTTAGGTTCTGCTACGCCCTCATTTGAGAGTTACTTTAATGCCAAGAATAATAAATATGGACTCGTAACATTAAATGAGCGCTTCAAAAAAACACAAATGCCGCGTATTGAGGTTATTGACTTAAAAAAAGAGAAAGCAAAAAAACAGATGCAAGGCGATTATAGCAATATTTTCATCGCTAAGCTGCAGGAGCATCTGGAAGAGAAAAAACAAGTGATAATCTTTCAAAACAGAAGAGGGTACGCTCCTTATATTCAGTGCGATACCTGTGGCTGGATAGCTGAATGCGAAAATTGCTCCGTTAGTCTCACCTACCATATGAGACAGCATGAATTAAAATGTCACTACTGTGGCTTTCGCCAAAAGAGTGCTAGTACTTGTTTAAGTTGCGAATCATCAGAATTAAAGATGAAAGGTTTTGGTACAGAAAAAATAGAGGATGACTTACACTTACTTTTTCCATCGATAAAAATCCAACGAATGGATAAAGATACTACAAGGAAGAAGTACAGTTATCAGCAAATTATTGAAGCTTTTGAAACTGGCGAAACCCAACTACTTATAGGTACTCAAATGGTAAGTAAAGGTTTGGATTTTAAGCGGGTTAGCATGGTAGGCATCGTAGATGCTGATAGAATGATGTTTTACCCAGATTTTAGAGCCCACGAACGAGCATTTCAGATGATGCTTCAAGTGAGTGGTCGAGCAGGTCGGGATGCAGAGCAAGGTGAGGTAGTAATACAAACCATGCAGCCTGATCACCCGCTCTTTAGCTACCTCAAGAGGTATGATTACGAGGGTTTTTATGCGCTTCTGCTAAATGAACGATTACAATTTGCATACCCTCCATTTTATAGGCTGATTAAAATTATAGTAAAAGGTAAAGAAGCAAAATTAACTTATGAAGGGGCACATCAGATATTCCACCATTTGCTGCAGACTTTTGGACCAAAAAGACTGTTAGCACCACACGAACCCATGATCTCTAAAATAAATAATATTTTTCACCAAGAGATCTTGCTAAAATTAGAAAAGGGGCATCCATTGGATACTGCTAAGCACGAAATATTAAAACAGGTAGAGGCTCTCAAAGCAGATGCGAACATTAGAAAACTACGAATATACTACGATGTTGACCCTGCCTAATCGAAAGCCATTTTAAGCCAATAAGTTTATTGAAATCCAATAATATTGTTAGTATCTTTCTTACCACAACGAATTAAAATAATATGAATTGGCTCCGTAAGATTGCATTTTTCACTGCCTTTATTATCCCCACCTTAACAATTCTAGGTTTTTACTTAGGAGGTATAGCTATTATCCTGCCTATTGTTTTTGTCTATGTAGCGATTCCACTAATTGATCTAATAAGTGGTAAAGACAAGCAGAATGTTATTAAAGAAGCTGTTAACCAAGTTGCTAATGATTTTTACTACCGCTTTGTCACCTATTGTTGGACCTACTTTCAAGTAGTCTTCGTCATTTGGGGGGCCTGGGTTACCTCTGTGCATCAATTAACAATCTTTGA
>JBKEFO010000072.1:0-11878 GCA_046709585.1 Marivirga sp. | reverse complement strand
CCGTAGTTTCAATCACATTAACTTTATTAAAGCCAATAGCCTTGGCTCCATATACATTTTTTATCGCTTCTAATAAGAATACATCATCCCCTGACGCCCTTACCCCCATATCCCGCCTATGCTCTAAAACATACAAGTAGCTGCTTTTCCTAAATGCCATATTAGCTCCATTTGCTAGCATAGGGTGACTAAACTCAATCGCTAATCCTGTAACACCAAGTAAGGGTGCCATTTCAATTCTTAACAAAGCAGACCAAAAATCACTTCCTATAAATGTCAAATTGCCAGCAATAAAATGAATGTCTTTATTGCCGAATCCACTTTGCATCTCATATACCCAATTAGAACTTACAACACAATCGGCATCAGTCGCAATAACAATTTCATTGGCTGCATTTTTCACACCTTGTAATTGTGCATACTTTTTGCCTGTTAAATTTGCTGACTGCTCAATTATAGTATGCTCAAATGGAAAATCATCTAATTCCCGCCTTAATATGCTCATGGAATCATCGGTAGAATGGTCGTTGATGAATAGAAATTCCAACTTTTCAGCTGGGTACTTAATTGACCGTAAGGAATTAATTAGCGCAAGTAAAACCTGTTGTTCATTCCTGAATGCTATTACCACTGAAACAGATTGTGGCAATGTTTGACTAAAAGATTCTAAGTTGAACTTCGAGTTGCTCCATCTATTGGCAGCAAGCAATAATAAAACACCATAGAGACCAAAAAATATTAGGGCTAACCACATTATTTTATTTCAATTTTGAATTTTCTGATAAAGAATAAACCTAGAATTGCCGGAAGGGCAATATTTACAAGCCAAAGTACAAGACTTGCTAAAATGATGGGAGCCGTTTCGATTGCAAAAACATCAAAATATATTATTGCACTAAATTCCCTCACACCCAAATCATTAAAAAAATTAAAAGTTGGTAATACAGATTTACAAAGAAAGATAAAAGCCACGCCTAGAAATTGATTTACCAGAGAGATATCAATATCGAATAATGAAAGTAAAATAATAAACTGCACAGAAAAAATAGCATACCGTAAAAAGGATAAGCCAATAATTTTGGCGTAATCTATTATTGCTATATTTCTTAGAACATTAAGGTAGCTTTTCAGCTCTTTAAAATGCTTACCATATTTAAGAAACAACATTGCAGATACGATAAACAAGGCACAGCTTATAAATACAAGTAAAAGAGGAAAACTGCCTAAATAATTATAAGTAGAAATTTCTAGCTGATCGAAGACAACGTAGAGTGATAAACTACCAAAAACCAATGTAGGCAGCAACTGTGCCACCCTATTTAACATGATTGGTCCTATGGTTTTCTTTCTATCCGTGTGGTCTAGAGTCCAAATTCTGGCGAAATAGTCACCAACAGCATGAGGAGTAACAAATCCCAGAGAGATACCTGAAAGCACCCCAATCAGCGCGAGCTTAATAGAAATATTGACAATCCCGGAAATACTCATCTTCCATTTCAATGCCTCAATTAACCAGTTAAAGGGCATTAATAACAGTACTATCAATAATATCCATGGATATTTGAAGAAAGTAGTTAATGCCTCACTTAACTTATCATATTGATCATAAATCCTTTCGGTCAAGAAAAAAACTACAATAACTGTTACTGAAATCTTAAAAATAATGATAAAAGTCTTTCTCAAAATGTGGTAGATTTCAAATTTCGCCTATTAACTTTACAATAATGGTTGTTAGTGAGCAGACTTCAAAGTCAGAAAAGATTATTTTAGGTTTAGACCCCGGGACATCAGTTATGGGCTATGGACTAATTGAAGCTAAAGGGTCGAATATGAAACTTTTACAATTCGGTGTCATTCACCTGTCTAAGTATGCTAACCATGAGATCAAACTGAGAAAGATTTTCGAAAGAGTCAGTTCACTAATAGATGACTACCATCCTGACGAAGTTGCGCTTGAGGCTCCTTTCTTCGGTAAGAACATACAGTCTATGTTAAAATTAGGCCGCGCACAAGGAGTGGCCATGGCCGCGGCTTTAAACAGAGATTTACCCATTACAGAATATGCCCCTAAGAAAGTAAAAATGGCCGTTACTGGGAATGGAAATGCATCAAAAGAACAAGTAGCCGCTATGTTGCAAAGCTTACTTCATATTAAGGAACTTCCAAAGTTACTTGATGCTACAGATGCCTTAGGTGTTGCCGTATGCCATCATTTTCAAGGCAAAACCACTAAATCTGGCCCAAAAAGCTGGAAAGCTTTTATAAATGAAAATCCAGGACGGTTAAAGTAATAGGACTAGCTGTTCCTCGAAAAAAGACTAGCAATTTTCTTCGAAAATTTACTGCTCTCCTTTTCATTAGCATCATTATGGTTATTGATAAGCATAGCTACTGGTCTTAATTCATCAAATTGCTCGCAAAAAACTTTAAGCATGGCTGCAAAAGGTAAAAACAACACCATTCCCGCTATTCCCCAAACGGCGGCGCCAACGATTAAACTTAATATAGCCGCAAGTGGATTCACGTTTAAACTACTGCCCACAATTTTGGGACTCAGAAAATTACTTTCAATTAATTGAATTGCCCAAAATAATATAATCACTGCAACAGGCATCCATAGTTGATCATAAGCCATAACGGCATATAATACGGGTATGGTAGCACCTAATGTGGTGCCTACATAAGGAATTATTGAAAGAGTCGCGGCTAAGAAACCAAATAAGAAAGGACTATCGATACCAATTATCCACAGGCCTATGCTATTCGCAAAGCCAAGAATAACAATTAATATAAACATTCCAGAAAGGTACTTTTGACCAACCTTTTGTATGTTTTTTAACATATTAAAAACCTTGTCCTTATTTTCTTTACTAGCAAATTTTACAAAGGCTTCGGTAAGACTGTTTCTATAAATAAGGATTAAAAATGAATATATTAATACTGTAATTGACCCAGTTAAGAAGCCGCTGGTATTACTTACCGTTTTCCCTACTAATAATCCTGCGGAATTCTTCAACCAATCTTGTCCCTCCTTTAAAAGCTCTTCACGGTTCAAGTCATCTAAAAAACTAACGTTCTTATTGACAAAAATCAGTAGATCGGTAAATAGACCCATTATCTTTGCAGAAAAGTCACTAAGCTCAGATGACAATTGAATAAGCTGTGTGCTAAACAATATAATGAATCCAATTATTATAATGGAAGAAATTAGCAATGACAAAAAAGTAGCCATGATACTATTGGCACCCCACTTTTCAATTCTTTTGACTAGTGGAAAGAGTATAAATGCCATCATTAATGCCAAGCTTAAGGGAAACAAGATAGACTTGGCAAAAATCATTGCTGCAAAAAGAGCAAATACGGTAGCTATGACAAAAAATGTCTTCTGAAATGAGATCTGCATTAGATTAAAAAATTTATGCTTTTGTAAAGATAATAAGTTAAACGAAAAGGGTACTTACTTAAAATATTTTTCTATCGTTTTTAAAGCGGGCTTATCTTGCGGTGTATATTCCTTTATTGTTCTCATATGATTTCCACGCCTATCTAAATGCCACTTCCATACAAAGCCCCCTACCCACCAATCTTCATCTTTGAAGCTTAAGTATAGCGCCTCAAATGAATTACTCTGCGCCTCAAAATTAACATCTAAGGTATCCTTATTTACATTCCAATGTCCAATTGTTGGGTAATCCACGCTTTCATAACCATACTCTGTAAATAGCATTGGTCTATTAAATTTTTCACTAATGACTTGTAGCTTCTTTTTTGGTATTTCCCATGCTACCTGCAGCGTTTCTATCTCTGGTGTTTTATCTGAAGAAATAGGGAAATAGGCATCTACGCCTATAAAATCAAGCTTATCCCAAAAATCCACCTCTTCAAACTCGTCCCAATTTGCGGCATAAGTTAAACTACCCTGATACTCTTTTCTTATGTCTTCTATCATGCTTACCCAAAATGTACTGCGTTTTTTAGTGGACTTCCTCACCTCTGTACCTATACAAAACATTTCAATGCATTGGGCAGCAGCAATTTTAGCATAGGTAGCTATATAAGCAGAATATTGCGTTTCCCAGTGGACCCATTCTTTCTCATCGTCAAAATCTAGATCCCCTGCCCAACCCTGTCCTTTTACCCATAGATGCGGTTTAAGCATAACTTTTAGTCCTAGTGAGTGTGCCATCTGAATAGTTGTCGCTATTCCTTCTGGTGTTTCGCCCCACCATTGCTTTCCGTTACCATAAACAACAGCCCCACTTTCAGGATCACAAAAAGCATACGGAACAACCGCGATCCAGCCCGCACCTAATTGTTGAATACTTTTTAAGGAATCTATTGAAAACTGAACCCGTGGAGCTACTAAGTTAAACCCGTGAATAGTCTTTTTGGGATTTATATCTATAAAAGCGAGGCTAAGCAAGCCAAGAGTAGTAGCTGTCCCTAATAAAAAAACTAAAGTATGACGCTTATTCATATATTACTTTCTTAATGCATTAATAAAATGCTCTAGGACATTATATCAGCTATTTTAGCTGTCCCTGGGTTCTCGGATAATATAATTTTTAAGACAACTGTTAATGGAATAGCCAAAATAAGACCTGCAATACCCCAAAGGAAACCCCAAAACATTAACATTACTAATACGACAATAATATTTATTGAGAAGGATTTCCCCATAAAAATAGGTTCTAATACTGCTCCAAAAAGGACCTGAGCTGCTGTAAATAAGATACCTACCAATAACACAGTGCCGGGATTATCAATCTCTACGTAAGTAAATAGCATCACTAATATGACCGAAATGACAGATCCAACCATTTGAACAAAGTTGATTACAAAAGCTAATAAACCCCAAAAAAGCGGGAAACTAATTCCTAATGACCAGGCAATTATTCCAAAAGCTATCCCTGTAAGCATACTTATTGCAATTTTCACCTTTAAAAACTTCGAAACACTTTTTTCAACTTTCATGAAAGTCTTTACTGTCTGAGTTCTTCCTTTGAAAAGGGCTGTTTGCAATAAATTATTCACATTAATTGAACCTGCTAAAAACAGTATTAAAAAGAAAAGTGTCATTAAGGTATTAACTACCGTTAAGCGCACAAACGAGAAAGTGATAGTGAAATTATTAAAGATTAAATCCCCCACTTTACTACTATTCATAAGCTCACGAAGGGCACTCTGTCCTTCCGACTTCTCAATCCCCAAAATCTCGGAAAACGGATTTAGTAAAGTCTCCACTTTTGACTCAAATTTCACTGAGAGCACATCTTTTCCTTCATTGACCTCATTACTAGATAGCTGCACAAGCTTGAAAATTGAAAATAAGGTAATCACTATAATGGTAACTACTGCCATTAGTGATAATACTTTAGGGAATTTACGCTTATTCATCCATCGCATCATTGGTGTAAATAGCATGGCTATAAACACTGCGAACATCAGTGGAATAAAAATGAACGAGAGAATTTGAAGTGAATAAAATATTATTGGTAACACTAAAATAAGTAGCAACTTATTAGTCGTAGATTGATCGCTAAAAGCCATATATAAATTAATTGAGTTATCCGCCTAACGAAATAACTAATAAATAGATTTATTTTAATGCAGATATTTAAACCGTGGATAAGTTGCTAAATACCTATTTTACCACTTCTAAACGCATTGCTTAATGCAACAGGTATCTCCGCTTCAGCTCTAATTACATTGGCTTTGGCCAGTTGTACCCTTGCTAACATCTCTTGTTCCAGCGCTACCGCCATGGCACGCCTTTCCTCGGCCTTAGCTTTAGCAATATTAAGATCTGCTGTGGCTTGATCTATTTGTAACATTGCACCAATATTTTTCCCTATATCTATATCCGCGATGTCAATAGACAGTATTTCAAATTCAGTGCCTGCATCGAGGCCATTGGCTAATACTTGCTTAGAGATATTTTCAGGATTTTCTAAGACTTCCAAATAGCTTTTAGCGGAGCCTATACAACTAATAATACCCTGTCCTACCCTCGCTTTTATTGTCTCCTCTCCTGCTCCTCCGACCAAGCGCTGTAAGTTGGTACGTACTGTTACTCTGGCAACAGCTATTAGTTGGATACCATCAACAGAAACACCCGTAATAGCAGGCACAACCACTACGTAAGGTGTCACAGAAACTTGTACCGCGTGCAATACGTCTCTACCAGCTAAATCAATAGCCGTAGCCTGCTTGAAGCTCAAATTTAAATTAGCTTTATCTGCTACTATAAGCGCCTTTATCACAGCAGGTAAATTGCCATGTGCTAGGTAATGCGTTTCCATCTGAGCTGTAGATATATCTGATAAACCAGCTTTATTGGCTATTATTAGTGAGTTAACAATGAGTGATGGTGGTACTTTTCTGAACCGCATGAATACCAAATCCATAATATTTACACGCACTCCTGAGAAGGCCGCAGTAATCCATAGATTTACAGGTATTAAGTAGAATAATAACCAAAGGCCTATAATAATGACCGCAATAATGATAATGGATGATACTGTCATCTAGCTGGTTTAATGTTGGTATAAGATTGTTTGAGAAAGATAGGGCAATTTATTAATTATACACCATATGTTATAGTTCTTACTAGAAATTATATGAAAGAGAACTACTAAAACTTAGAACCACGGTAGCCTCATCATCTGTAAATTACTCCTGAAAAGACTACAATTTAAACAGCTTTAAAAGATCTAGCTCCAGCCAAGATACAATAAGGGAACACCATCTCATATACTTACATGGTTAGCATTAATCTTTTATTTTTTGGAAGCAAAGTTTATAACAATCGATTGTGCAATCGATTGCATAAATATTTAACGTAAAGCGTTGAAATTCAAGCTATTTTATAGATAGGTTTATTATAACCAAAAACTTAGAAAAATGAAGAATAAGCACTTAAAATTAGTCGCGATTATATCGGTAGGGATGCTTTTGGCATGCTCAGCTGATAAAAATGAAATGCCAGAAGTACGTAACAGTGCAACGGACCCGTTTCGCGGGAGTGGCATAAACCATGGCGGTAAGAACGAAAGAAATCCAGGCCCTGGCGGTGGGGTAATGATGCAAGCCTTTTATTGGGATGTACCAGCTGGAGGAAGTTGGTACAACACCATTAAGAATAAAATAACTGCCTGGGATGCGGCTGGAATATCAGCCATATGGTTGCCGCCCGTTTCCAAAGCACAAAATGGTCCATTCTCCATGGGGTATGATCCTGCAGATTACTTTGATCTAGGAGAATTTAACCAACATGGTTCTGTCGAAACCCGCTTTGGCTCAAAGAGTGAGCTAATTAGTTTAATTAATACCGCTCACAGTAATAACATTGAGGTGTATGCTGACATTGTATTAAATCATAACAGTGGAGGAGATTTAGAAGCTAATCCATACACAGGTGGCAATACCTATACAGACTTTGATCCAGCTTCGGGGAAATTTCTGCGCTCCGCGTCAGATTTCCATCCTAATGCAAATGTTTATAATGACGAGGGGATCTTTGGCGGATTTCCAGATCTGAGCCATTCACAGACTTATGTACAAGATTGGCTCTGGAACCGCACTGATGGCGTAGGGAAATATTATAAAAACACTATCGGCTTCGATGGTTGGAGATTTGATTATGTAAAAGGCTTCGGAGGCTGGGTAGTTAGAGAATGGAACTATAACGTAGGAGGCTTCTCGGTAGGCGAATACTGGGATGGTAATGCGCAAAAACTACAAGATTGGGTAAATAGCACCAATAGAACGTCCTCGGCATTCGATTTTGCTTGTTATTACGCCATGGATGAAGCTTTTGATGGCAATGATCTGACCAAACTAGCAAATAGCGACATGCTGTTAAAGCGTGATCCAGCCAAGGCAGTGACTTTTGTCGCCAATCATGATACAGATGTGATTAGCGATAAAATGCATGCCTATGCGTATATCATGACACATGAAGGCTACCCTACTATGTTTTATAGCGATTATGAAGAATGGCTGGATAAAAGTAAGTTAAACAATCTTATTTGGATACACAGAAATAAAGCACTAGGAAGTACAAGTATCTTATATGCCGATAATGATGAGTATGTAGCCAAAAGAAATGGTTCTCCAGGCTTGCTGGTCTATTTAAATGACTCTAATAATTGGGTAGAAAGATGGGTGGAAACAAATTGGAGTAGCAAAATAATAAAAGACTTCACTGGAAATTCAAATTGGGAGCCGACGACTCAATCTGGAAAATGGGTAAAAATTCAATGTCCTCCCAACAGCTATACTATTTGGTCAACAAAATAACAAGCATCCCAGTTAAGGAGCCGTGCAATAAGGTGTGGCTCTTTAACTTTCTAATATTCAATTACGGAAGGTTTTCCTTTATAAAGCTTCTGAAAGCTAGTACTATAATTATTAAATAGCCGGACCTGGTTTAAATCATTTATACCATTAGGATTATTAAAATACGTAAATTTTAGTTCTAAGGTAGGAAAAACCAAGCTTTCATTAAGCACTCTCATCCCTATGCTGAAGGAGGAATAGAAATTGTTTTTACTTACTAATGCAGCATTTCCTAGCCAATTAATTTCATTTCTATTGTATAAACTAAACTTACACCCATAAAAATACCAAGGCGCGAAAAACACTGTTTCTGTAGCTATATGTATTTTTCTATTCCCTATTGGTCGGTAAAAATTTGCATTGCTAAAACTATTATCTATTAAGAAAAAGCGCTCATACTGTGGATTGATGCCTTTTGAAAAACCAAAATCAATAAATTGACGGTAAGCACTTTTGTTATGTTTCAATAAAGGACTAAAATATTGAAGCTGTGATTTAAAGGCCCCGTCCTCAAAACTACTATTTCCTGTCTTGCTAAATACGCCTAGGGCATTTGATAGATAGAAGAATCCGACATTCTCTAAATATTCTGCAAGATCAAGTTCCAGTTCCATATAATTTCTTGAATAAAATTCATTGTTTTCAATACCATAAGTCACTGATAATACAAAACCCTTGGTTATATCTTCAGTCCTACCGAACCCTCTAATCAGGCTACTTTTCGAATATGTTCTATTTAATATTGTGGCATTAATTAAAAAAAGGTTTGAATTTGTAAAATTCCTATTGACAATTTCTGAGGTAATAGGTCTGTCAGGATAAAAAGTCCTTTGCCATAAAAGTTGAACGATGAAATTACTTCGCCGCTTAAATTGATAAGACCGTCCCAGCCATATTTCCACTAAATCTTGCGTATATGGGACTGTAAGTGCTGGATTTATTATTGGAACAAAATTTGATTTGACTTTCGTTACTGTTACGCCACCACCATATTTTATCTCTGGAATAAAAAAATCACGGCTTAGGAAAAGACCTTGCTGCTGTCTATAAAAATAATTTTCATACAGAAAGTCGGCCCTCATAAAGGTCCCATAAACGTTCGGTATCCTATACCTAATGCCATAGCCGTGCTTCTTGGCAGGATCTGAAGACTCGTCGAAATCATAGGTGACTTGTAAATCACGAGCAAACCCAAGAATATTTCTGTCATAGAGATCAATTGAAAAATTATTCGCCGCAGAAGCAGATACTGCCGCGCCGACAGAAACCACATCTTGGGTAACGACTATCACATCCACCACTTCGGGGTCATCACTTGAAGGACTTAAATATATTTTAGCATCACGTATTGTTCTGAATTGCCTTAAAATGCGTTCATTATCAGCTAATTGATACGGATCTACATATTGCCCTGTTTTAATAAATAAATTTTCTCTAATAATACTTTTTCTTGTGGAAACATGAAATTTATTTACGGTCCTCGCATGCCAAGAAGTGACCATCTTTGACGTATCCCGAACGGAACCTTCTAATATAGGAACCCTCTTGATGATAATAGCTCCATATTTCTTACCTAAAAACGGCTCGAATGGATCTTCTGAATTAACAATTAGTTTATTCTCACTGAGACTAGCTGCAGAACTAAGAAACAATAAACTGTAAAGGCGCTTTGTAAGCTTATTTTTTGAAGCTTTACTTTTCAGTGAATCATAAAACATCTCCGATTTAAAGTAAGGGCTTTTCCTGATCGAATACTGTTTTCCTTCTTCAATAAAATATACAGTATCATTTTCAGGAATATAAAAGGTGTCCTTCAATATAAGCACATAACCGACATTGATAATAACACTATCACTTCTGCTTTTTATCTTCTGTCCATTACACAAAGAAATCATAGCAACACTCATATAAGCTACTATGCAAAGTGCTTTAATATTTATAGGCATATAATCTTAATCCTGAACTAATAAAATTAGTAAATATACAGCCATAAATAAAGGTTCCCCAGCAAATGATTTATACTTTTATGCGCTATACACCAACAACAAGTAAAATTTACTGTTTTACGGCTTTTCAAAGTATCAACATGAAACGAACCATACATCTCATTGTACTATTTATTATCTATGCCTACACTACTTTTGGACAATCCACATATTGGCAGCAAAAAGTTGATTACAATATTGCTGTTAGATTAAACGATAAAGCGCATCTTCTCGAAGGCCATATAAAAATCAACTATCAAAACAATTCCCCTGACACGCTAGACTACATCTACTTTCACCTTTGGCCAAATGGTTATAAGAATAATCAGACTGCATTAGCACGTCAATTCTTGAACCAAGGCAAGACAAATTTACAATTCGCACTGCCATCGGAAAGAGGCTTTATAGATAGTCTTCAATTTAATGTAGACAATAAATCAGTTCAAGTGAAACAAACTGAACATATCGATATCATAAAAATAGTATTAGATAAACAGTTGCTGCCTAGTAAATCTATTGAAATTTCCAGCCCTTTTCGTGTAAAAATACCAGGCGATTTTAGTAGACTGGGACATGATGGCAATAGCTATCAAGTAAGCCAGTGGTATCCAAAGCCAGCCGTTTATGATCAATACGGTTGGCATCCTATGCCCTATTTAGATCAGGGTGAGTTCTTTTCTGAGTTTGGTCAGTTTACTGTGAACATATCTGTTCCTGAAAACTATCGAGTGGCTAGCACTGGTATACTCGAAACTACCGCAGAAATAAATTGGCTTGATAGTTTAGCAAGCTTAGAAGCGGATACCATAAGCGGTCCCGACATCCCCTCTGCTACCAGATTCAAAACGATTACTTATAAACAAGATAATATTCATGATTTTGCTTGGTTCGCAGATAAGCGATATCAAATTGCTAAAAGTAATGTTACGCTGGCTAGCGGCAAGTCTGTAGCTACATGGGGGTTTTATTTACCTGAAAGTCATAATACATGGAAAGCATCTGCTCAGTATATCGACAGTGCTATTTATTACTATTCGAAATGGGTTGGGGAATACCCCTATACAGCCGCCACTGCTGTACAAGGAGCATTATCAGCTGGTGGAGGCATGGAATATCCAATGGTTACAGTCATCTCAGCTGGTAATGGTGCATTAGAATTAGATCAAGTAATTACGCACGAAGTAGGCCACAACTGGTTTTATGGCATATTAGCTTCTAATGAAAGAGATTATCCATGGATGGACGAAGGATTTAACACATTCATCGAATCTAGGTATATGGAAAAGCTGTATCCAAATGCAACCATGGCAAGCATTATTGGCGATAATGTTATCTCTAAGATGTTTTCTTTACATGAAAAACCATATGGCCAGCTAAATTATTATGCTAGTATTATTTTAGGCGCATTGGGCAAACAAGTGCCTATAAATACACCTTCGGAAGAAATGAATGCGTTGAACTATGGTTTAAACTCCTATATGAAAACGGGACAGCTTCTTCGTTATTTGATGGACTATTTGGGCGAAGATATGATGGGTAAATGTATGCATGCG
>JBKEFO010000071.1:0-12025 GCA_046709585.1 Marivirga sp. | reverse complement strand
CTTGAAGCTGAAGGTACAATGGTTACCGCTTTTGTGAAGATTTTCGAAAGAATCAATCAATACAGTGGTGAAGGGAGCTTCGAAGGTTGGATGCGCCGAATAATGGTCAATGAATCATTGATGTATTTACGGAAAAATAAAAATATGTCCTTGAATATAGACATCGAAGAGGTTTATGAACTTCCTCAATTTAATAGATTAGAAGATCACTTAGAAGCGGCAGACCTAATGACCTTAATTAATCAGTTACCAGTAGGCTACAGGACAGTATTTAACTTATATGCGATCGAAGGTTACTCACACAAGGAAATTGGGGAGAAATTATCAGTTAGTGAAAACACCTCCAAATCGCAGTTAAGCAGAGCAAGGAGCAGTTTGCAAAAGCAATTAGTTGAGTTAGAACAAAATTTAATTACCCGTCATGGAATCAAATAAAATAGACACCCTATTTAAAAATAAGCTGGAAAGACATGAGAAAACCGTATCGTCAGATGCGTGGTCACGCGTAAACAGCAAATTAAGTGCTGAAAAGAAGCACTACGCTCGCAAGTGGTATGTTGCTGCCAGTATTAGTTTACTTTTTATTTGTGCATTTAGTCTACTCTACAATAAAAGTTTAGATTCAAATAATACTACAGCTATTAACCCTATCGAATTAGGTCAATCTTATTTTGCTTTTGAGGCCCCTCTTCAGAGGGTAAATCAAAACAAGCCTTTAGCACAAATAAAAGAACCGTCAGCACGACAAATAATAAAGAATAGTAGCACTCCCGTTTATCAAAAAGTGAACAAACAGGTGACAGATAAGGTCGCTGCTAATAATTTTGAAAAAAGGGAGGATTTAAGTTTACCAAAAATTGCTAATCAACCTTCGTTCTTAATAGTAGTAGCTGCAAATGATTATCGCAATCAAGTTATTGCTAAAGTAAATACAAAAATTATCGTTGAAATAAACTTTAACCCTGAAAAGGAAACAGAATTCGAGCAAAGTAGAAACAAGTTGAAATCACTGGCCAGTGAATTATCTATTGCTGATCTCAGAGCATCGAAAAATGAGCTATTCGCTTCAGCTCTCAATTTTGACAAGAAGCGCTTGAATTAAAAAAAAAGAAAATGAAAACGTCATATAGAACATCCGTAATTATCCTCTTTGTAGGTCTTTTATCGAGCTTCAATTTAAAAGCTGCTTATTCCGATACGCTGAAAGTACTACAAAATAATGGAGAGCTTAGCCTAGTCGTATTACAAAACATTAATAAAGCGGCGGTACTTGAGGAACTAGATTTAAAGTCTATCCTGGAAGGATTAGATAAAAATAAAAATAAGGTGGGCAATGAGGCTGTAGTTCTTGGAGGCACAGCGAATAACTATCAAATTTCTAAAACAGGAGAGCTCTATTATCTTTCTAGGTTGGAAGTTAAAGAAGCAAGCAACTCATTCAGTATCCGTATTTATGAAAATACAACTAAAGAGGAATTAACAGCTTTTAAAGAGAAAGCTGCCGTGGCTGGTATCAAAGTAGCATTTACCAATATTTCTATTGTCAATGGTGAAATTGATGCTCTCAGTATGGAAGTAGACTGTCAGGATGGTTTTTCTGGCAATTTAAGTGTAACAGACATCCCCGAGGAAGGCATTGGGTTTATCAGGGATTATAGCGACAACAGCGAAACTCCTTTTTCCATCGGAAAAATCTTTACTAAGAAGAATTTTGGTATGGCAAAGAATGATGAAGATGCGGAAGAAGATTTCGATATCGCTTTTAACAAAGAAAGTACTGTCACTAGAGAAAGTTCAAATAAAATTGGACACGACCATGAACTAGAAATCATGCTAGGGCTAAACAATTACTTAGCGGCAGGTAACCAATTACCGAGCAACAATAATGAAGTATATAGCCTAGACCCTATTAGCTCGTGGACCTACCAAATTAACTCGGTACATGAAGTAAAATTCTCAAAACACTTCCAAACCAACTTCTCATTAGGGGTTCAATGGTATAATTTTGCTTTGGAAGATCCGAATTATCAAATATTGAAGGGGCCTGATGCGATACAGTTTAGTAATTCTGCCTTAGACAGAGCTGATATTAACCCCAGTAGAAGTAAGCTAAACATCACTTACCTGAATGCTGGCATTTTACCTTTAGTCCATTTTGGCAAGTCAAGTTCATCTTTACGAATAGGTGCTGGTGTATACGGCGGCTATAGAATCGGAAGTAAATCCAAATTTAAATATGATGACGATGGTAAGGATGTTGCTAAAAATAGCTTCTACTTGAACAGCTGGCATTATGGCGTTAGAGCGCAGATAGGATGGAAAGGAATAGATCTATTTGCTACCTATGACCTCAACCCCCTTTTCACGGAAAACAGAGGACCACAGTTAAACGCCTTCTCTTTTGGCATCGTCCTATAAAATTACTTCTTGTAAAAAAAAGGCCTCAGAAATCATCTGAGGCCTTTTTTAATGGAATTCTTTTCTTCCTCTATTGTGCTCTCCAAACCACTTCTTTGTGATCGTTACCTGCTTGAAGTACAATACGTGTCGGGTTTGGTGCCAGGGCTAAGGTAACTTTGGTTGACGCAAAGTCATCGGCCTCTATAAGTACCCCTTGGCCTGGTGCAACATCTATGGTATCACCATCAACAATGTATTGATCAGCCAAATAAGCAATCGGCAATAAAACATCCGTATCAGGACAAAACTCGTCATGCACTTGCGCTAGCGCATCTTCCATATACTCACCGAAGTTTTCTATGAAATCATCTTCTGCATCATGAAGCTCTTCTTCGATCGCATCATAGTTCTCATCCGCATAAGTTAACTTACTTAGCGCAATCTTCTTTTTCACCAAGGCCGTTAAATCTTTATCTAATTTTTTTATATCTATCATGTGAGTTAAAATAAATGTTGTGATTTCAGTATGTAAAATTCCTTGAATTGCACTGAACTTCCAAGTATTATGGCTACTAATTAGGATTAGTTTTCCTTTTATTTCAATTGCTAACTAAAACCGCTATTTTTGATAAAAATAGTAAGAACTAAACTAATAACAATGGAACAAGATTTTTTACCTATCAAAGGAACTGATTTTATTGAGTTTTATGTCGGAAATGCAAAGCAATCGGCTATGTATTATCAAACAGCATTAGGGTTTGAACTAAAAGCATATGCTGGACCTGAAACAGGCTTAAAGGACAGAGTGTCCTATATGTTGAAGCAGGGAAAGATTAGAATTGTCCTTACTTCATCATTATATGCAGACTCACCTGTAACCGAACACGTAACTAAGCATGGCGATGGCGTAAAAGTATTGGCCTTGTGGGTTGATGATGCCGAGAAATCGTGGAAAGAAACGACCTCAAGAGGAGGTAAATCTTATGCTGCACCAGAGGTTATTGAAGATAAATATGGAAAGGTAACTATAGCGAGCATCCATACTTATGGAGAAACTATTCATACATTCGTTGACCGTTCTCAATATAATGGTCCATTTTTACCGGGATTCGTTGAAAAAACAAGTGAATTAACACCCAGTCCTATTGGCTTAGAATATGTAGATCATTGCGTTGGAAATGTAGGATGGGGAGAAATGAATACATGGGTAGCGTTTTATGAGAAGGTGATGGGCTTCAAACTATTAATTACCTTCGATGATAAGGATATCTCTACAGATTATACGGCTTTGATGAGTAAAGTAGTTTCAAATGGAAATGGCTATATTAAATTTCCAATTAACGAGCCCGCGGAAGGAAAGAAGAAATCTCAAATTGAAGAATACATCGACTTTTACCAGGGGGCGGGCGTACAACACATTGCCATCTCTACCAATGACATCGTACATACGGTATCAGAAATGAGGAAAAGAGGCGTTGAGTTTCTACACGTACCAGACACTTATTACGAAGACCTGAGCGAACGAGTAGGTGAAATTGAAGAAGACATGCAACCTATCAGGGACTTGAATATCTTGGTGGACAGGGATGAAGAAGGCTACTTATTGCAAATTTTCACTAAGCCCGTTCAAGACAGACCTACCGTATTTTATGAAATTATTCAACGCAAAGGTGCCAAGTCATTTGGAAAAGGAAATTTCAAAGCGCTATTTGAAGCAATCGAAAGAGAACAAGAATTAAGAGGAAACCTATAATAAAACGTTATAGAATAAAATATATGACCGCAAAAGAAAGAGCCGATCAGTGGTTGCAGAGTGCAGCTGTTGATGAAATAACAAAAGATACCATCCGAAAAATGCAAGCTGAAAAGCCTGATGAATTTGAAGAGTCTTTTTACAAAGACCTCGAATTTGGCACCGGCGGCTTAAGAGGCATTATGGGTGTGGGTTCAAATAGAATGAATAAATACACATTGGGAATGGCTACTCAGGGCTTAGCTAATTACCTGAACAAGACATTTACCGACCACGGCATTTGTGTGGCTATTGCGCATGACTGTAGAAATAATAGCGATACTTTTGCCAAGGTAGTTGCCGATGTCTTTACAGCAAATGGTATTAAGGTGTATTTTTTCGATGCGCTGAGACCTACTCCTGAGCTTTCTTTTGCCATCAGGCATTTTCAAGCGAAGAGTGGAATAGTGATAACTGCCTCGCATAATCCTAAGGAATACAATGGCTATAAGGCCTATTGGGCTGATGGAGCACAGATGATCTACCCACATGATGTGAATGTAATGGAGGAAGTGAAGAAAATAGCTTCAATTGATGCCGTTCAATTCAATGGGAATGATGGCTTGCTAGAGTACATTGGAGAAAAAATAGATGAAGCTTACTTAGCTGAGTTACAGAAGATCTCGTTATTTAAAAATGCAACAAAAGCAGATAAAGCAATCAAAATTGTCTACTCTCCTATTCATGGTACTGGTATTACTTTAGTACCTAAGGCTTTACACAATTTCGGATTTAATGAGGTAACCGTTGTAGAAGAACAAGCGACACCGGATGGTAACTTCCCAACAGTGATCTATCCCAACCCAGAAGAAAAGGAAGCGATGAAGCTTTCTTTGGACAAAGCCAAAGCTATAGATGCTGATATAGTGATGGCTACAGACCCTGATGCTGATCGTGTAGGTGTAGCAATAAAAAACAAAGAAAATGAATGGGAACTACTTAATGGTAACCAGACAGGCGCATTGTTAATTTATTACCTACTCAACAGATGGAGTGATTTAGGGAAATTAAATGGAAATCAATTCATTGTTAAGACTATCGTTACCACGGAGTTACTAAAAAATATAGCAGATAGATTTCAAGTTGATTCTTATGACACGCTTACTGGCTTCAAGCATATTGCTGGCCTGATCCGAGACCTGGAAGGAAAGAAGGAGTTCATTGGTGGTGGCGAAGAAAGCTATGGCTATCTCATAGGCGACTTCGTTCGAGATAAAGATGCCGTTGCTTCCTCAGTAATGATAGCTGAAATGACTGCTTATGCAAAAAGTCAAGGGAAAACGGTATATGACTACCTGCTCGAAATATACGAGGAATGCGGATTATACCGAGAAGAATTAGTTTCAATCACAAAGAAAGGTATATCAGGAAGTAAAGAGATTGAGCAAATGATGACAAATTTCCGAGAAAATACGCCAACAAAATTAGATGGCATCGATGTCGTTAGTCTCAGAGATTACCAGAAGGGTGTTGAAATTAATTTGAGTACTGGTGAGAAACAAAAACTTGACTTTCCTAGCGCTAATGTGTTGCAATTTTTCTTAGCAGATGGAAGTAAAGTCTCTGCAAGGCCATCAGGAACAGAACCTAAAATAAAATTCTATGTAAGTGTCAAAGGTGAACTGACTGATAAAGCTACTTTTGTTGAGGAATTTGCTAAGCTGAACGACAAAATAGAAGCAATCATCGATGACCTTAACGTGAGGTAATTCGTTTTGAAATTTGGTCTAATATCAGATACACATAGTCATTTTGATGAGCGTATTCCACATTATTTCAAGGACTGTGATGAAATATGGCATGCTGGTGATATTGGAGAGGGGAACATAATTGAAACCCTCTCCAAAATTGCACCAGTGGTAGCCGTTTACGGCAACATTGACACAATAGAATTTCAAGAGAAATATCCTGAAAACGCAATATTTAGCAGGGAAGGCAAAAAGATTCTAATCACTCATATTGCAGGAAAGCCTCCAAGGTACAATCCAAGGGTAAAAAAGCTGATCCAAGAGATTAAACCCGATATTTTTATTTGTGGTCATTCACATATTTTAAGGGTTATACCTGACAAACCCAACAATTGCTTATACATCAACCCGGGTGCCGCAGGCAGACAAGGCTTTCATCAGGTTAAAACACTTATCCGATTCGATTTAGAAAAAGAGGGGATTAAAAATATGGAGGTTATTGAAATGGGGAAAAGGGGCGCTCTTTAAATGCTTTCCCACTTGATTAAATCATCGGACTTTAAATTAATAAGTAATTCATTTCCCACCAATGCATTTCCCTCATTGGTATAAATCAATAACCCACTTTGCTCATCCGTATCTACTTGTAGCAAACTAAATGTCCCCATAAAGGTGTTTTTTACAATACGTGCCTTTATTCCTTTTGCCTTTTTATTTGAAGTCAAAGTTATATGCTGTGGTCTAATACCAAACTGCAAACTTGCGTGTGTAGCAAATCCAAAAGAGCCTAACAACTTATCTTCCAATAAATTAACGGCACCAAACAACTGCGCTACCTCGTAATTAACAGGTTTATTATAAACCTGTTGAGGCGCCGCTAGCTGTACTAAATGCTGATTATGAAGTACCCCTACTCTATCAGCCAATTGAAAGACCTCATCAGCCTGGTGTGTGACTAGAAGAATGGTGGTCTTTAAAGATTGGTTAATAGCTGTGAGGGCCTCTATTAAAAGCTGTTTATTAGTTTGATCGAGCTGTGTGAAAGGCTCATCTAATAGTAACATCGCAGGCTCCGAAGCCATAGCCCTAGCAATGGCTAGCCGCTGCTTTTCGCCTCCTGACAGCAGCTCTATTCGCTTCTCCTGCAAATGAGACAAACGTAGTGTCGTTAGTAAAAACGCTATTTTTTGGCTCGAAAATGTATCTTTAAAAGCCAATAGGGCTTCCTTCAAATTTTCTAAAACCGATCTATTTTTCAGCAAACGAAAATCTTGCGCCACATATTGAATTTCTTCATTGCCGGGTACCAAAGAATCCTCTGCCTTCGGAAGGGCTACTCCATCATAGACTACCAAGCCTTGGTCGTAACTTTCTATACCAGCCAACATTCTCAATACGCTAGACTTTCCTGCACCGCTTTCTCCGACTATAGCCAATATTTCTCCTTCTAACACCTGCAGGTTTAGCTTACTTACTATTTGCTGCTGGCCATAAGATTTATAAATACCTTTTGCTTCTAGAAGGATATGCTGATCCATGACGACGTTTTAAAAGCTTAAAAATAGAAAACAAAAAAAGCGAACAGTAGCTGTTCGCTTTTATATTTATAGAAAAAGGTTAATTAATCTTCTTTTTTATCTTCAGTTTTTTTAGGGGCAGCCTTTTTCTTTGGTGCCGCCACTTTTTTCGCTTTAGGAGCTTCTGCTACATCTTCTTTTGGAGCCGCTTCTTTTTTAGCTGCTGGTTTCATAGCAGTTTTAGCGAACTCAGCTTTGATTGCCTCTACGTCAACATTTTTGATTACCGGTTGAGTTTGTAATCTCTGAATCGTATCAACTCTTTGCTGAGCTACTACTCTGTTTTTTCTTGCTTTTCTTTTAAGACTTGTTGCTCCCATGTTTACTTCTTTATCAAATTGGACTGCAAAGGTAAAGTTTTTAGTTTATGAATCAAATAAAATACAAATAATGCACATATAATTTTTACACCCCAAAGGAGAAAACCCTACATTTTATACTAAACTCTTGCTAATCATAATATCTTTGTGGCTCAAACAGCAGAATAAATATGAGTAAGCAAAAACCATCTTTACCAAAGGGCACAAGAGATTTTGGACCAGCAGAAATGAACAAACGTCATTTCATATTGGAAACCATTAAAAAAGTGTACCAAAAGTACGGCTATGCACCCATAGAAACTCCCGCGATGGAAAACCTAAGTGTATTGCAAGGTAAATATGGCGATGAAGGTGATCAATTGCTATTTAAAATATTAGATTCCGGTGACTATATTGAAAAGGCAAGGAACGCCTCAGTGAAGAGAAAATTTAATATCGATTCGTTCAACTTTATTACTGATGTTTTTTACCAACTTCTTTTAGAAATGAGAGAAAAGAAAAAAGAGCTTACTGAGGTGGAAGATGTTTTTAATTCTGAAATTTTCAGCATTCGCATAAAAAAAAATACAAGTAGCTTTACGAAAATCCCGACAGAGCTGAGAGATCAATTCTTTAAAAACGTATTAGATGCTATCATAAATATTGAAAATGAAATAAGTAACAAAAGATTATTAACTTCAACCGATGAAGAGTTTAATAGTCAATTTGATGTATCAAGGCAGGAATTCATTAATAATTTTACTGACTTTCTTATTAAAAGTAATCTTGATAACTTCAACGAACTCTTGTCAAGTAGTTTGACTCAAGACATCTCAGAAAAAGGCCTTCGATATGACCTCACTGTGCCTTTTGCGCGCTTCGTTGTCATGAACCAAAATGAATTGACCTTCCCATTCAAGCGCTATCAAATCCAGCCAGTATGGAGAGCTGATAAGCCACAAAAAGGACGCTATAGAGAATTTTTTCAGTGCGATGCTGATACAATTGGCACCGACTCATTACTTTGTGAAGCAGAAATAGTGTTGATGATAAAAGAGGTTTTCACCTTACTGCAAGCGAAGAAACCTGGGAGTCTTGACTATAGTATTAAAATCAATAATAGAAAGATTTTAAGTGGTTTAGTGGAAGTACTTGGTGAAACAGGCAGGGAAACAGACTTTGCTGTAGCAATAGATAAGCTTGACAAAATAGGTCAAGATAAAGTGAAGGAAGAATTAAAAGCAAAGGGGTTTTCTGAAGCGGCACTTGCAGGAATGGATGCCATTTTTAACCTGTCAGGACCAACTAAGTTTCAATTAAGTCAGTTACAAACGATTCTGGAAAATTCAGCGACTGGTTTAAAGGGCATAGAGGAATTACAAGAAATGTTGGCCATACTGGGAGCTTTTGGAGAGGATATTGAGGAATTGGAGCTAGACATTACCTTAGCGAGAGGACTCTCCTATTATACTGGCGCAATTTTCGAGGTGAAGCCTAACAATGTGAAAATGGGCAGCATAAGTGGCGGCGGTCGCTATGATGGCTTAACCGATAATTTTGGCTTGCCTGGGGTGTCGGGAGTAGGTATCTCTTTTGGAGTAGATAGAATTTACGATGTACTGAACGAGTTAGCCCTATACCCTACTGACCAAATTACTAGTACAGATGTGCTTATTACGAGCTTTGACCAAGAAAGCTGGAACTATGGCTTACAAGTGCTTGCTCAGTTGAGAAAAGCCGACATTAAATCAGAGCTTTACCCTTCAGCTATAAAAATAAAAAAACAGATGAAATATGGAAATGACAAACAAATTCCTTTTGTCATTTTAATAGGTTCTGAAGAAGTTAAAAGTGGTCAATTGACCTTCAAAGATATGCTTAAAGGCGAACAGCTAAGCTTATCTACGCAAGAAATTATCGAATTTTTTAATAAATAATATGGCTAACTTTTATACTATAGGCCTTGCCCCGCTAACGATTGCAGCGATTAAAGACATTATTGCGCATGAACTAAAAATTGAACTATCTCAAGGGGCAAAAGATAGAATTACCAACTGCCGAGACTTTTTAGACAATTATGTTAAAACATCTGACAAACCAGTCTATGGCATCAATACTGGCTTTGGCTCCCTCTATAGTAAGAACATTTCAAAAGATGACTTAGAGCAGCTACAAACCAATCTAGTCATGTCTCATGCTTGTGGCACTGGCCCAGAGATTGAGCTTCACATAGTGAAGCTCATGCTACTGTTAAAAATCGAGGCTTTAGCGTATGGACATAGTGGCGTGCAGCTAATTACTGTTCAAAGGCTAGTAGACTTTTTTAACCACGATATATTACCCGTGATTTACGAGAGCGGATCCTTGGGTGCTTCAGGTGATTTAGCCCCCTTGGCTCACTTGGCACTTCCATTATTAGGCTTAGGTGAAGTGAGTTATAGAGGAGACATACTAAGCGGTCAGTCACTATTAAAAGAAATGAATTGGGAAGCTATCAACCTGCGTTCAAAAGAAGGGTTGGCTTTGCTAAACGGCACCCAATTTATGAACGCTTTTGCCAGCCAAGCTATTATTGATGGTGAGAAACTACTCGATTGGGCCAACATAATAGGAGCATTGTCACTAGATGCCTTTGATGGCAGAATAGATCCGTTCGATCACAAAATCCATAAGATAAGAACGCAAAATGGGCAGATTAAAGTAGCCGAAAAGATCAGGTGGCTTTTAGAGGATAGCACCATTATTTCACGAGAAAAACTTCATGTACAGGATCCCTACAGCTTCCGCTGTATGCCTCAGGTACATGGAGCAACCTTCGATGCTATCGCCTATTGCAAGCAAATTGTCTCTGCTGAATTAGCGGGGGTAACTGATAATCCAAATATATTCCCTGAAGAAGGGGAAATTATTTCTGGAGGAAACTTTCACGGTCAACCACTAGCTCTTACGCTAGATTTTTTAGCCATTGCATTAGCTGAATTAGGTAGTATTTCAGAGCGTAGAACCTACCAACTAATATCTGGCAGTAGAGGACTACCTGACTTTCTTGTGATGAACCCAGGCCTCAATTCAGGTTTAATGATTCCGCAGTATAGCGCTGCCAGTTTAGTAAGTCAAAACAAACAATTGTGTACCCCCGCTTCGGTCGACTCCATCGTTTCCTCAAATGGACAAGAAGACCACGTTAGTATGGGTGCCAATGCAGCCACCAAACTTTACAAGTTGATTAACAACTTATACCAGATTCTGGGAATTGAGCTGATCACAGCTTCTCAAGCGCTAGATTTTCGAACTCCTTTAGAAACTAGTAGCTATTTAAAAAAAATAATAAGTAATTTTAGGGTAGCTGTTCCATTAATAAAAAATGATAGGATTCTTCATAACGACATCGTGATGGCAGAAAAATTCTTAAGAAACACAACCATTGAATAAACTGTATATAACCATATTACTTTATTTAGTTTATCAGATAAGTTACGGCCAAGGTAATTTTGAAAGTGAAAACGGCTTATTTACAGCTAATTACTTAAAAGGCTGCGTGGGTAGTACTATTACCGTTACGCCTCAAATAACAACTGGAACTTACTTTTTCTGCTTTGCTGGTGATCCAACGAATGTTGGTAGCTCAAATAATCGGAACTGCTTTAATGACCAAGCTAACCAGGTAGATAGGAATAGTTTCACCTATACCACGCCAGGCTCGTATACAATACTTGCTTTTAGGCAACTTACAAATTCCCAAGAGTTTGACAGTCTTCATATTGAAATTATTGACCCCCAATTACCCTCCTTCTCAACAGTTAATTGCGGTGGAACAATTAGTTTCGAATTAAATACAGTAGAAGAATCTTTTGACTTCTATACCTTAGACTTTGGTGATGGAAGTACTATTACTGAGTACTCGATCAATGCGTTTCCAATTAATCATGATTATGCTGACAATAATGCTAGCTATGCCATCAACGTTACAGCACGGCTAGATAATTCTGGTCTTAATAATTGTGATAACAATTCACTTAACTATACTATTATCCCTGCGGATCTCCAAGAGGACGAAGGTGTGATAAGTGCTATTAGACTCGATTCAGAAACTTCTTTTTCAATTGATTACGTACTCAATGCTAACCAAAATTACTATTTACAACTGAAAGAAAACTTTAACGGTTCTTATCGGAACAGAGCGTTTATAAGCCGACAAACAACCGGCACCTTCACTTTTACCGCCTTAGATTTAGCCAATAGTTTTTATTGTGCACGAATTATAGCCGT
>JBKEFO010000070.1:0-12164 GCA_046709585.1 Marivirga sp. | reverse complement strand
AACTATGAGCCTTAATAACCTCTTGAAGTAAATATTGCGCCTCCCTCAACGATTAAGGCAATGATTAACCATAATATAAGCACCGTAGGTATCATGATTGACCAAATTAATGATTTCGTCTCACCTTTTAAGTGCATAAATTCTGCCACTATGTAAAAGGCTTTTACAAATGTTAAACCAAAGAAAATAGCTACTAGTAGAATACCTCTAGGCATTGTGAACGCGAACACAAACTCAATAAGTGTAACAACACCCATTATAGCAGCAACACGCCATATTTTCTTTATTTTCTCTTTATCTACAGGCTGAACCTGAATGTCTGAAATTTCCTCGTTATGCATAGTTCAAATATTAAATCAAGTAAAAAAGCGTAAATACAAACACCCACACAAGGTCTACAAAGTGCCAGTATAATCCAGCTTTCTCAACCATTTCGTAATGACCTCTTCTGTCGTAGGTACCAACAACTACATTAAAGAATACAATAAAATTAATAACTACCCCACTAGAAACATGAAAACCATGGAAACCAGTAATAAAAAAGAATAGTGCAGCAAATAAAGGTGGGCCATACTGATTAACGGACAAGTTAGCACCAAATATCTCTGCTCCCATATCGCTAATAGTTGGAACATCCGTACCATGAATAAAGTGACTCCATTCCCAAGCTTGACAGCCCAAGAAAGCCAATCCACCGATCAAGGTCCAAACCATCCATTTAATTACCGCCTTTCTATCCATTCTGTGGCCCGCTTCGACAGCTAATACCATAGTTACACTACTCAATATAAGCACAAAAGTCATGATACCTACAAATACAAGCGGTGCATTTACTCCATGTAAAAAGGGTACGGCTTCAAACACCTTTTCAGGAATTGGCCAGTATTCATGGCTAAAAGTAAATGCGTCAACAGTGCCACTGTAAGCAGGGTGAGCATATCTTATTAAGCCATAGGTGATGAGTAGCGCTGAAAAGGAAAAAGCATCAGATAGCAGAAAAAACCACATCATAAGCTTCCCATAGCTAGCCTTCATCGGAGGTGTTCCACCATTCCAAGCGTTTTTGGCTGAATCAATAGTAGCGGTAGTTGCCATAAAATTTAACGTTCGATTTTAAATTAATGATTGAGTAACAAAAATATATATAAATATAGCCAAAGTCCATCTAAAAAGTGCCAATATGTGGTACACATTTCCATTTTCACCATGTTTTTAGAATGCACATTTAATTTATAAGCTGAAATTAACATAATTAAAATAAAAACAACACCCGTAATGAGGTGAAAAGCATGCATTCCAGTTAAAACATATAAAAACGATCCAGAAGGATTACCCACAAAAAATACATCAATATCAACCAAATCACCCCATGAGTAGAATTGACCAACAAGAAAACTAACTGATAACAAAGCAGTCACGATCATATAGACTTTTGTAGCCTTAAAATTATTCCTCTTAGCAGCACCATATGCTAGCTGCATGCTGACACTACTTAAAACTAACAATACTGTATTTCTTAAAAAACTTACAGGCAAGTCGTACAACAACCAATCTCCTTCAGCTTGCCTAACGATATAAGCACTAGTAAGTGCCGCGAATATCATTACTATACTTACTATAAACAGCCAAAGAGCAAACTTTAAAGGATGCATCGACAATATATTCGTATTCGACTGCACCTGCTTCTGCTTTAATTCTATCGATTTCTCCATATTATAATTTATCTATTAAAAGCGCTATTTGAACAATGGGAAGATAAAGGAACGAGCCGAACATGATTTTTAATGCAGCCTCCTTTGTACACTCCTTCATTAAATAAAAAGTCTGACTTAGAAATAGCACACCACAAATAGTCACCACAAAGGCCGAATGAATTCCTGTTATACCGAAAAGACTTGGTAGAAGACCCAACGGTATTAAAAACAAGGTGTAAATCATTATTTGAATGGCCGTATTAAGATCTTTCTTACCTCCCACAGGCAATAACTTAAAACCTGCTTTCTTATAATCTTCATCAGCAACCCAAGCAATAGCCCAAAAATGCGGAAACTGCCAAATAAACTGAATACCAAATATTATCCATGCTTCTATACCAAAACTATTCGTAGCTGCAACCCACCCTAGTAATGGAGGTAATGCACCTGGAATTGCTCCTACAAACACGGCAATCGGCCCAACTCTTTTCAATGGCGTGTACACAAAACTATAAAGCACTAAAGACACAAAAGCCATCACAACTGTTGAAGGATTTGTATACACCCAAAGTAGACCTAGACCTGCAACTGCTGTTATTACAACAACAATAAAAGCCTCTGTCTTATTCAACACTCCAGTCGGCAAGGGTCTATTTTTTGTTCGATCCATTTTCCGATCAAATTCTACCTCTAACATTTGGTTGATAGTCACAGAAGCACCGGAAACCAAAAAACCACCTAAGGACAACATTCCTAAGGTTAACCAATCAATCGAACTGCCACCATAACCCAATACATATCCAAAGGCAGAACTAAAAGCCACTAGGAAACTAAGTCTTGGCTTAAGTAAAGCAAAACAAGCCCTTAACTTTTGACTAAAGGCTACCGGAGAAACTAAATTTTCTGTATCGCTATAAAGCATAATCATCTGATTTAACAGCCTGCCTATTAAATAAAAATATTAACAATAAATAAAACTGCCAACCAAAAAGTAAACATCCTATCAATAGATGTACTGGTTGTACCCATGATGGAATAGCGAAATAGGCCATTATGGCTCCAGATCCTATTTCCAATACAAAGAGTAGAATCAATACTTTCACATAAGAAACTACACTTTGCACCTTAGAGTTCAACTTAAACAAAGTATAAAAAAGATAAATCGAAATCGCCAGAAGCAGTAAAGAATAGCTTCTGTGAATGTAGAAGACTAAGCCTAGCTTTTCTATCCAGTTATCTCGTGACAACATATTAAATTCTACCGCCACCAAGTCCAGCGCTTCTCTTACCTGAGTACCAAATACAACCTGCACTAACAGCAATAACAAACTGATCGCTAATACAACAGACACTTTACGGCTCTTATCTCTTGGTAATGCTTCACTATTCGTAAAGCGCTGATTTGAGAAATAAAACAAAGCTGTTAAAACAGCCAATATCACCAAGGCCAACACCATGTGAAGTGTAATTAGCCATTGAAGCAAATTGGTTGAGACAACAATAGACCCTAACCAGCCCTGAAATAAAACTAATATAAAACTAGCAAACGAGAGCCAGAAAATCTTTGGATAGGTTCTAATATACTTCAGAGAGCCAACCAGAAGAAGCACAATAAAAAAGCCAACAAATACCCCTATCACACGATTGACATATTCTGTCCATGTTTTAAAAATATTGAATTCAGCTTCGTCCTTTATTGACTCGTCAGACAAAATTTGTTGACCAACTTCAGAGTAACCGACGAAATCTAAATATCTCGCAAACTTAACATTCTTTTGGTGCCTATAGTCAGAATAAAACTCTTGGTAATCGGCTGGTAACTGACCTACATCAGTAGGTGGCACCCAAGTACCGAAACATTTAGGCCAATCAGGACATCCCATGCCTGAACCAGTACTACGTACAACTCCACCGGCAAGGATTAAAATGTAAACAGCTATTACCGTAACTGTTGTTAGTTTACGGTAATAGCTGCTTACAATATGTGTGAAATTAAGCTTCTGTCTTTGCATTCTCTGAAGAACCCATAACCTCTTTTTTAGCTAATTCTTGCTCATGCGGGAAATTAGACTCTGGTGTCTCAGACAAAGGAATCGTTTGAGGAATGAAATCCTCCTCCGCACCAGGCTTACTATAATCATAGGGCCATCTATATACTGAAGGAATCTCTCCTACCCAGTTGCCGTGACCCGGCTCAATTGGTGTTGTCCACTCCAATGTATTAGATCTCCAAGGATTTTGAGGTGCCTTCTTACCCTTATACATACTATAAAAAAAGTTGAATAAAAATATGAACTGCGCAACAACTGTAATAAATGCAGCAACACTCACAAACATATTTAAGTCAGTATAAGAGCTGAAAGCATCAAAGTTCGTCCAAGAATAGTACCTTCTTGGGAAACCTGCAATACCTATATAGTGCATCGGGAAGAAAATCATATAAACGCCAATAAAAGTAAACCAGAAGTGAATATAACCCAACTTATCATCCATCATTCTACCGAACATTTTAGGAAACCAGTGGTATACACCAGCTAAAAGCCCAAATATTGATAAACTACCCATTACTAGGTGAAAATGTGCTACGACGAAATATGTGTCATGTAATTGGATATCAATTACTGCATTCCCTAAAAATATACCTGTTAAACCCCCTGAAATAAAGAATGATACCAGACCAATAGAGAACAAGGTTGCAGGAGTAAATATGATGTTACCTCTCCACAGTGTAGTCAGATAATTAAATACTTTCACTGCAGACGGTATTGCAATTATTAATGTCAAGAACATAAATACCGATCCTAAGAAAGGATTTAAACCTGACACAAACATATGGTGAGCCCACACTACAAATGACAATACTGTAATCCCTAGCATCGAACCAATCATTGCTTTATATCCAAAAATTGGTTTCCTAGAATTCGTGGCAATTACCTCAGACGTAATACCTAAAGCTGGCAAGAGCACTATGTATACCTCTGGGTGACCTAAAAACCAGAACAAATGCTGATAAAGTATGGGACTACCACCCATGTTAGGCAATGCCTCTCCTCCTATATAAATTTCAGATAAATAGAATGATGTACCGAAACTACGATCAAAAACTAATAATAAAGCCGCTGCAAATAATACAGGGAATGACAACAACCCAATAACAGCAGTTAGGAAAAATGCCCAGATTGTTAGTGGCAGTCTGAAAAAAGACATACCCTCTGTTCTCAAATTAATTACAGTGGTGATATAATTAATACCACCTAATAGCATCGACACGATAAAGAATACCATCGCTACTAACCACAAAGTCATACCTAACTGAGAACCTTGAATAGCTTGAGGCAAAGCACTCAATGGTGGGTAGACAACCCATCCACCAGCTGCAGGACCTGTCTCAATAAAAATCGAGGTCATCATTACAACACTAGAGATAAAGAAAAACCAGTAGGACAACATATTCATGAATCCCGAAGCCATATCTCTTGCTCCTATTTGTAAGGGGATAAGGTAATTACTAAATGTCCCACTTAAGCCTGCCGTTAACACATAAAATACCATGATGGTACCATGCATAGTAACCAAAGCTAAATAAAACTCTGGATCAAGCTGACCCGCCTCTGTTACCCATCCACCCAATAAAGGGCGTAACCACTCTAAACTCAAATTAGGAAAACCTAATTGTAATCTAAAGATCACAGACATCCCTACACCTATTAAACCCCAAAGGATACCAGATACAAGGAACTGCTTACCGATCATTTTATGATCAGTTGTAAAAATATATTTAGAAATAAAGCTTTGTTCGTGATCGTGATGCTCCTCATGGTTGACATCCTGACCCATTTTAACTTCTGCTGCCGCTGTTGACATAACTTTTTATTTATCGTTATTTATTTTCCTAACTCTTTGTTTTCTTCTCCTGTTTTCAAAAGAGCCAACTCTTTTAAATTTTCTGGTACCTGACTCAATAAATCAGGCTCTCCTGAAATTATAGACTTTTGTTGTTTGTACCATTCTCTATACTCTTCAGGCTCTAAAACCCTCATGGTCTTAGACATAGAAAAATGACCTTTGCCACATACCTCCGTACAAGCGATCTCATAATCAAAATCAGGATCGTTTAACTCTTCACGCATCTCCTCCGTTGTTTTGGTAGCCGTGAAAGTAAAACTTGTAGGCATACCTGGAACTGCATCCATTTTCAACCTAAAATGAGGTGCGAAAACACTATGGAGCACATCTCTTGCTCTAATATTAAATGTAACTGGCTCACCTTTTGGAATTACCATTTCTCTGTACTTAAAATCATCAAGAGAAGCCTTGTCCGTAGGATCAATTCCAAAACTATTGATAGGACTGATTTTTCTATAATCATGATTCCCTAATTTACCGTCCATCCCAGGATATCTAACCTCCCATGCAAACTGGTATCCCATGATTTCAATATTATTAGTATCCTCAGGCGCCTTAGCAGTCACATCTGTCCATACTCTCCAACCAGTAAAAACAAGTACCGCTAATACTACAGCAGGAATGAATGTCCACGCTAATTCCAATTTATTATTATCGGGATAAAAGAGCGCCTTTGTACCCGCCTTGTATTGGTATTTCCAAGCAAAGTAAAACAACAACACCTGCGTTAATACGAATACAACTCCAGTCACGGCCATCGTTAACCAAAACATATACTCGTACTCTACTCCATGAACTGAAGCCACTGGTAACTGATAATTATTGAATTCCTTTATTGAATACCAAAAGAATAATGTACCTGTGCCTACTAAAAAAACAAGAAAGAAAGCAGCATTGAATTTGTTTGACCCCGTTGCAATCTTCTGCGAATTACCTTTGGCAACTCCCATCAACGATGAAATTCTAAATATTAGAAATAAGATGGCTAATAAAAGAACTACACCTAAACCAATAGCTAAATTAAACATATACCTTTTTGTTAAATAATATTTTTAAAATACTGAATGATGCTTCGCTTCCTCTATCATTGGATGATTTTTAGCAACCAATGGATACTTCGCTAAGCTTCTTAATGCTACAAACAGGAATGCTACACCAAATACCATAGCCATTCCAATTTCAAGAAATCCAAAACCACCATTTTCCTTCATCACGCCAGGGGTCACCATTAAATAGAAGTCGAACCAATGTCCTATTAAAACGATAATTGTAACGATCTTCAAGAACACAGTATGCCGCTTTGAGTCTCTTGGCATGAAAACCAAAAAGGGAAAGAAAAAGTTTAATATTAAGTTAACAAAAAACACTTTTGAGTAGTGGTCACTTGACAATCTTTCAATGAAGTAAATTGTTTCCTCAGGAATGTTAGAATAATAGATCAACATGAACTGCGAAAACCATATATAAGTCCAGAAAATTGAGAAAGCGAATACAAATTTACCCAAATCATGTAGAACCCCAGTATTAACAATTTTCAAATAACCTGCTTCTTTCAACAATACGGTTACCAAAGTGATAGCTGCTAGGGCTGTAACCCACCAGCTAGAAAACACATACCAACCAAACATAGTAGAGAACCAGTGTGTATCTATAGATAATACCCAGTCCCATGCAGCAGTAGAAGATGTCACGGCAAAGAATACTATGAAACCAGCAGAAATGCCTCTTAACTTATGAAAGTACTTATCTCCACCAATTTTATCTTCTTCTAAAGACTTATTACGAATCCAGCGGAACATCAAGTACCATACAACAAAGTAAACCACCATTCTTGCCAAAAAGAAAGGCGTATTTAAGAAAGCAGCTTTTCCAGCAATTATCGGATCGTAATCTGGCGTTCCTTCAACATATAAATAAGCATGTGTCCAGTGAAAAATATCATGCCCACCGAATAAAAATATCAGCAATGTTAATACTCCACCAATTGGTAACCAACTACTGAAAGACATTGGGATTCTTATTAACGCAGCTGACCAACCAGCCTGTGATACGTACTGAATAGCGACGAAAAATACGCCTAATAGCGCTAAACCGACAAAGTAGAGATTATTAATCCAAAGGTTCGCATAAATACGCTTCAGCAATGGCGAATGTTCTTCAGCGTGAGCCCCTTCGTGAACAGCTTCTCCTTGTGTCTCACCGGATGCATGTTCAGCATCGGCAGTTGTTGTATGCACTTCCTCGGTGGCCTTCGCCTCATGCCCTTCAGCATCATGCTCACTATTACCTACTAAAAATGCGCCTAATCCAAAAAGCACGATACCTACAACAGCTAATATAGTAAGCGTCTTTTTTGCTTTTGCGGTGAAATCAAATTGTTCTTCAGCCATGATATAAGATCTTAAAACTGTTCCTTTTATTGTTGTTTTTGTAAGGTTTCTACATATCGGACGATCTTCCATCTATCCGCCTGTTGTACTTGCGAGCCATGTGCACCCATCAAGCCTTTTCCATGTGTTATGACATGAAATATATGACCTCCTGTTACAGAAGCCACTCTACCTTTATTGTATGCTGGCACACCTTTATATACTTGTCCAACCTTTGCAGTCTCATCCATAGAACCCTGACCGTTCTCGCCATGGCAATGTGTACAGTACTTTACATAAAGCACCTTACCTTCTTTAAGGATTGCATCCGAAGCAGGGAAAGGATTCACTAGAATTCTAGCCGCTAGTTCCAAGCTGTCTTTTGGCAACCTATAAGGCAACATTCCATTATTTGAACGCGCCACAGTGTTTGCCACAGGTTCTCTCATATTCATAGAGAAGGCATTATTAGGATTAGAGCTGTAATACTCTCCATATTCATCCTCGTCGGAAGATACCCAAGCACCGGACTCTTTATCAGTAATTTGAATTAATGGCTCATATGAAACCGCATGGTACATATTAGGAGCATATTCAGTTCCTGTATCATCTTTACCAGCACCGCAAGAACTTAATATAAGTATCGCCGCTGGAATGGATAAAAGTTTATAGCTAATTTTTAACATCTGAAATGATTTCAACTTAAAATTTCTTTTCATTTACCTCTGAAGCACCTGACTCCTTTAATAGTGCACTAAGAACATCGACACTTTGTTTATTCCTAGCGAGGTCGATAGCCATAACATGCTTATCATCAGTACTTCTTATATCAAAAGTTTTTGGCTTGCCGTAAGGCTTCAAATTACTCACCACAAAGAAAGTACCCACCATACCAAAGGCCGCAAATAACACCGTTACCTCGAAGCCAACAGGCACAAAAGAAGGAATGGCAACATAGTCTTTACCACCAATGATCATTGGCCAATCAATTCCCATCATGTAAATCATCATGAGAAATGCTAAGCCCGTTCCGGTGATACCGAATAAGAAGGCTGCAATAGATATCCTAGATCTTTTATAACCTAAGGCATCATCCAAGCCATGCACAGGATAAGGAGTATAACATTCATCAATGCTTACATCGCTTTTGCGTATTTTATCAACAGCACTTAATAAAGTTTCCTCTTGATCAAAAATACCGTATACGTAGTTTTTACCGCTTTCCATTGTTATTTCTTGTTAGCAATTTCACCTGAACTAGATTTCAATACTGCCTTTACTTCTGCCATATTAATCACTGGGAAAAATTTAGCGAAAGAAAAGAATAGCGTAAAGAATAAACCAAAACTGAATAAGTAGATACCCATATCATAAATAGTAGGGCTAAACATAGCCCAACTCGATGGCAGGTAATCTCTGTGTAATGAGGTTACAATAATAACGAAACGCTCAAACCACATACCAATATTTACTACTATAGAGAGAATGAAAGTACCCCATAAACTTGTTCTTACTTTCTTGAACCAGAACAGTTGTGGGGAAATAACATTACAAGTCATCATAGCTGCATAAGCCCACCAATAAGGCCCGAAGGCTCTATTTATGAAAGCATACTGTTCATACTGTACGCCAGAATACCAAGCCATAAAAAATTCAGTAATATACGCCACACCTACAATCGAACCAGTAATCATGATAATGATGTTCATCAATTCAATGTGGTTGATCGTTATGTAGTCTTCAAGGTTATACACCTTTCTAGTCACTAACATAAGCGTTAACACCATGGCAAAACCCGAGAATATCGCCCCTGCCACAAAATATGGAGGGAAAATCGTCGTATGCCAACCAGGAATTACTGAAGTAGCAAAATCCATCGATACAATAGTATGCACCGACAGTACTAATGGAGTGGCTAAACCTGCTAACACCAAAGATACAGTCTCATAACGCTGCCATGTTCTGGCTGCGCCATCCCATCCGAAACTTAATGCACCGTATATAGCCTTAGAAATCTTATTCTGCGCTCTATCTCTAATTGTAGCAAAATCAGGTATTAAACCAATGTACCAGAATACCAGTGATACGGAGAAATAGGTTGATATAGCAAAGAAATCCCATAATAAAGGTGAATGAAAGTTCACCCATAATGACCCCCAAGTATTAGGTATTGGAACAAACCAATAAAAACTTAACCAAGGTCTACCTGTGTGAATCAATGGGAATAACAACGCACAAATTACAGCGAAAATAGTCATCGCCTCTGCTGCTCTATTAATAGAGGTTCTCCATTTCTGACGGAATAATAAAAGTACTGCGGAAATCAAGGTTCCCGCGTGACCGATACCTACCCACCACACAAAGTTGGTGATATCCCAAGCCCAACCTACAGTTTTATTAAGACCCCACATTCCGATACCATCCCACAGAGTAATCGCCAAAGCATATCCTCCTGTTAAAAGGGCCCCTAGGGAAAGCGCCATTGCAGCCATCCATTTCGGATTTGGTTTGGCTTCTACATGACGGCAAACGTCCTCTGAAATATCGTGGTAGGTTTTGCCCCCGGTTACTAATACTTCTCTTACTGGTGAAGTGACATCCATATTGTTACTATTAAATAATTAAGCCTCTTTACTAACTTTATCTTTATTTCTAACCTTAGTCATGTACCAAACATTCGGTGCCACTCTAAGCTCTTCCAGCACATGATAAGCACGCTCATTATTCACCTCTTTAATAGGTTCAGAATCATGCTCCTTTAATTGTAAGTACTGCGAAATTGAAGAATTCTTGTTATTCAAATCACCGAAGACGATCGCATCAGAAGGACAAGCGCTTGCACATGCTGTGTTTACATCTTTATCTTCTAACTCTCTTTTCTCTCTCTTAGCTTGTAGCTTACCCGATTGGATTCTTTGAATACACATTGAACATTTTTCCATCACTCCACGAGAACGTACAGTAACATCTGGATTCAGCACCATTTTACCCAATGTATTATTCATTGCTGAATTCTTATCAAATTGAGTGTTGTCGTGGTATTTGAACCAGTTAAATCTTCTTACCTTATAAGGACAGTTGTTTGCACAATATCTTGTACCAACACATCTATTGTAAGTCATTTGATTTAAGCCTTCTGAACTATGTGTAGTTGCCGCAACAGGACAAACAGTCTCACAAGGAGCATTATTACAATGCTGGCACATCATTGGCTGGAAGATAACTTCTGGGTTATCTGCTGCCTTCTCAAGACCATCATAGTCTCCTGCCTCAGCATTAGAACTATAATATCTATCAATACGCAGCCACTGCATATCTCTTCTATTAGCGACCTCTTGCTTCCCTACTACTGGAATATTATTTTCAGACTGACAGGCAATTGTACATGCCGCACAACCAGTACATGAATTCAAGTCGATAGCTAAACCCCAATGGTGGTTGTTATATTTATGTCCATTCCACAATGTTAAT
Organism: Marivirga sp.; assembly: GCA_046709585.1. GTDB lineage: Bacteria > Bacteroidota > Bacteroidia > Cytophagales > Cyclobacteriaceae > Marivirga. The sequence goes on along the minus strand of JBKEFO010000070.1, from coordinate 724 downwards.
TTAGAAGGGGCAACTTTTCCTTTGCTCGTCTCTACATATGGTTGGAAGTCTCTTTTCCAGTCTTTCTTTTTGTACTCTGATAATAAAGTCTCCTGAATTACCGTTTCACGACCCATGAAGGTCTGATGTGTTTGCGTCTGAGCAATTTGATAGCTACCGCCTTTTCCAGTAATTGCCACCCCTTTCGTTACGGCCATTGCCTGCATGCCTGCAATTGAACCCAATAACGGATAAGCATCGAAGCCAACTTCATTACCTACTTTGCCCGCCATTTTACGACCATAACCAATAGCTACACCGATGGTGCCTTCCGCTTGACCTGGTTGCACTAAGGCAGGAACTTCCATCGACTGACCGTTAACCTCTAATGTCACAAGAGAAGTCACTCCCTCAACCATTTTGATGTCCATATCAGTGGCCATCTTCTGCGTAATAGTCACATAGTTATCCCAAGTGGCTTTTGAAATTGGATCAGGTAATTCTTGTAACCAGGGATTATTGGCATGGCTACCATCACCAATTGACACTTTTTGATAGAATGCTAATTCTAATCCCGTACTTTTAGCACTGTAATTTTTACTAATGTTGCTCGCTACCGTAGAGAAGTCTACTGCTGATGCAGTAACCATTTCGCTAGCCACTTTTACATTTAATATACCGTTGAACAATGTCTGATCCCAGAAAATATCAAATGTTGGTGACTGACCTTCGTAATAGGCTGCCT
>JBKEFO010000069.1:0-12212 GCA_046709585.1 Marivirga sp. | reverse complement strand
GGCAAATAATAATGCTGATTAGCATATTAATTATACTTGGATTTTGCTGATGCTGTTTTTTGAAGGCTCATAAGGTATTATGAGATTTTTTTTCTCTGGGTTCAGTAAGTGTTTTTCCTTGCGGTTTCTAAATCCGCGGCTGTTTGCGCATGTATACTGATATCATTGATTTATGCTCATTTCGTATCAATATGCCATAATATATACTTTAAATCAGTTTACCACACGTAGCTGGCGAATTATAAAGTAGTTAGTCCAAAGAATAGCTGTACGTTATGGACTAAGATTTTAATGCAAGGGAAGATTTTTTGTAATAATTAGGGAGGAATAGAAAATGAGGCAAACAGAATGTCGGCGCAAAAGCATTTCAATTAAAAGAAGTCTGGGAAGGCGGATGCTTGCAGAAACATCTTAATACAAGTATAGCAGTAAGGCGTTTGTAGGATTTTCTACCTTTTTTTTAAGCTTTGTAGTAAATAAAAAAGCACATCACTTATGATATGCTTTTTAAATGTAAATCAGTTAAAGTATTGCTAATTTATACTACTTCAACATTTACCGCATTCAATCCTTTTTGACCTTCTTCAACATCAAAGGATACTTTGTCTCCTTCTCTAATCTCGTCAGTTAAACCATTTACATGTACAAATACGTCTTTACCGCCGTCATCAGGAGTAATAAATCCGAATCCTTTGGCATCATTGAAAAATTTTACTGTTCCTTTACTCATAATTAATAATATTTATTTTAGACAAATATACTGATTTACTCTTAATGTTCACAATGAGGCAGGCATAGGATTTTATTTCAGTTTAAAATATTTACTAAATCCAAGCTGTTCATGTTTTTTTTTAAGCTGTACGGGATCTTTTAAAAGCTTGCTAAAAGACTTGATTTCAGAGTTTAAAGGCATGTTTCAGCAGCTCAACAGTTATAATGGGGGTAGGCTATTTCTTCTTTAAAAGTAAGTTTTAATTGTTGCTCCTAAATTTATATTCTGGGGTGATAAAATCAATAATTTCTCAGATAGTATTATTATTAAGGCCATGATAGTGGCATTTTGGTATCTAGCAATAGTAGATTAATTTTCAATGTGGGCAGTTAAAATCACTTTAAAAGCGTGTTATTTTTAATGTCGCTACCTTAAAAAAACAGATTGAAAGTGAATTGACAGGTCTTTTAATAAATGATTATAAGCGCTTCCACAGAAGAGCTACCTACTGTTTTGTTACTTCAAGCGAAGACAGATTTTAGCTGTAGTAAGCGCCAATAGAAAAATGCATTCTCGTCAAGGAACACCTCTTACAAAATGCTGCTAGCAAGAAATAAAAAGCTTCAGTTTTTGGTGATGTGGCCAAAAAATTGAAGACCTTTCGTTTTTTTAGAAAAAGGCTTCTTGATTTTTCAATTCTAGGGGGTAAAATAATGAGAATATGGGAGATTTCTATCCAGATCAAAGATGGGCAAGTGTAGGTGAGCCTGAGTTGGGAGTAGGTGTTGTTGTGGAAACAAATAAAAATCGTGTACAAGTAAATTTTCCTGCAGCAGGCGAGACGCGACAATATGCTTTCGCCAATGCTCCATTGCGAAGGGTTATTTTTAAGGCCGGTGATACAGTTGTAGATAAAAATAAAAGGCCATTTATTATTGAGCGTGTGCAAGATAATGGCGAGCTGATTTCATATATCGGGCGAGAGGGAATTTTGTCGGAGGCAGACTTGGGTGATGTGTCTGTAAAACATGGTGTCACTGATCGTCTTCTTATTGGCGATGTAACAAGGCCGGATGTATTCGCCTTGAGAAGAAAAACATTAGAGTATGATTATCTGCGTAGAATCTCAGCTATTAATGGATTTGTAGGTGGCCGCATAGACCTAATTCCTCATCAGTTGTACATTGCGCATGAAGTAAGTTCACGTCATGCTCCCCGCGTATTACTCTCCGATCAGGTAGGACTAGGTAAAACTATTGAGGCATGTCTGATTTTACACCGCTTGTTACTGAGCGGTCAAGTGTCAAGGATACTAATATTAGTGCCCGATTCATTAATTCATCAATGGTTTGTTGAAATGCTTAGGCGTTTTAATTTGTGGTTTCATATTTTTGATGAAGAGAGATGTGCTGCCTTGGATGACAGTGCGCCTGAAGGAAATCCTTTCCTAGATGATCAGCTAGTTATCTGTACTACTTCATTCTTAGCAAATTCTTCGGAACGCGCGCGACAGGCGATTTCAGCAGATTGGGATATGCTAGTAGTGGATGAAGCGCATCATTTAGAATGGTCTTTAGAGGGCGCAAGCCCAGAATATGCTATTGTTGAATTGTTGAGTAAAGTTGCCAAAGGCTTACTGTTGTTAACAGCAACGCCAGAGCAGTTGGGCGTAGAAAGCCACTTTGCTCGCCTGAGATTACTAGACCCAGAACGCTATGCTGATTACGCTGAATTCATTAACGAATCGCAAGACCATAAAGAAATTGCCAATATTGTTGAAGACTTGTCCTTAGGCAATCCTTTAAACGATAAAGCCAAAGCCTTGCTGGAAACCATCTTTGGTAAAGAAAGAATGGCTAAGGTGAAGGAAGGAGAGGCTGTAGCTAAAAATCATTTAATAGAAGATTTATTAGATCAGCACGGTCCTGGGCGTGTGGTGTTTAGGAATACACGTTCTGCAATGAGTGGTTTCCCAACTCGAAGGGCGCATCTAATTACTTTGGAAGCCGAAGTCAATCCAGAAGAGTGGGTTAAACGTTTGTCGCAAGAATATGCTGTTGATAAAGAAGCATATGGTAGCGAACCTATAAGACAAAAATTTTGGTTTTCGGAAGACCCACGCATGCTATGGTTAGTAGCTTTGCTAGCGGAATTAAATCCCGAGAAAGTGCTGTTGATTTGCAGAAGTAAAACAAAGGTATTGGCTTTAGAAAAGGCATTAAAGAAGCTTAGTAGTGCAAAAGTAGCAGTTTTTCATGAAGACCTCACCATTGTGCAGCGCGATAGAAACGCCGCGTGGTTCGCTGAAGGTGATGGTGCAAGCATTCTCTTGTGTTCTGAAATAGGTAGTGAAGGACGAAACTTTCAGTTTGCGCATCATTTGGTTTTATTTGATTTACCAGTGCATCCTGAGTTGTTGGAACAACGCATTGGTCGTTTAGACCGCATTGGACAGACAGAGGCCATTCAAATACATGTGCCTTATCTAAAAGGCAGTCCACAAGAAGTGTTGGTTCGTTGGTTTCATGAAGGCTTAAATGCTTTTGAGGAAAATATAGAAGGGGGCAACGAGATAGGACAGAAGTTTAAAAACCGCTTGGTAGAATTGGCTTTGGAGGCTTCCTCTGCTGATATTGGGGTTAAGCTAGCTGCATTAATTAGCGACACCGCAATTTACCAGAAAGCGTTAAAGGAAACCTTGGCAAACGGCCGTGATCGACTGCTTGAAATGAACTCTTTCAGACCTGCAGTGGCGCAGAAATTAGTGGAAAAAATTAAAGCTGCCGACCTCGATATAGGACTTGAGATTTTTATGACCAAAGTATTTGAACACTTTGGCATTGATATGGAAGATTTGGCGCCACGCACTTATTTGCTGCACCCAGCAAGAACTAACGTGGAGGCATTCCCATCTATTCCCGATGCGGGCATTTCTGTTACTTTCGACCGAAAGCGTGCTTTGAGTAGGGAAGATGTGAGCTTTATTAGTTGGGATCATCCGATGGTAACTGGTGCCTTGGACATGGTGCTTAGTACAGATACTGGTGGTGCTAGTTATGGCGTGCTGAGAGGAACGGACGAAACAGCTGTGCTACTAGAAGTGATATTCGTACTAGAAACGGCGGGGAGCAAGGGGGTTAATATTGATCGCTTTCTACCGAACACGCCGATACGTGTTATAGTAAACCATGCAGGAGAGGAAGTTACGGAAGATTATCCGGTGGACTTGTTTAATAAACAATTGATACCTGGTCAAGTAGGAGACTTAATCGATAATGAGACGCTGGTAGATACAATTCTTCCTGACATGATTAAAACGGCTACAGAGATAGCTGAGCAATTGAGAATTAAAGAAATAGAGACAGGGTTACAAAGGATGGACCAAACACTTGATCATGAAATTGGTCGATTGGCTTCCTTATACAAACGAAATAAAGCTATTAGACCAGATGAAATTCGTACAGCATTAGCGCAGAAAAAGATGCTGACAGCACTGATTGGCGATGCACGAATTCGTATGGATTCGCTTCAGTTGATTAAAGAAGGAGAGATGTAATATGGCGGGCACTAGCTGCTGATTTTTGAAATATACTTTAGCGTTTATCCTTAGGGCCCCTAGCTTAGCAGAGGTGGAATCTTCATTGTGTATGCTAAATTAACTGTAATTAATGACTGAAAAAGACAGTGGAGGGAAATAGCTTGCAGACGGCTATCATCACTGATGCTAGCGTAGAACATAAAAATGTAACAATTAAAAAAACACTTGGTGAGTCAGCTCTATAGGTGTTGACTTAAAAACAATAATAGTAGCATGAATATATACGAACAAATAGAAACTGAAATTAAAGCGGCCTCAAACATTGTAATCACCTCACATAAATCTCCTGATGGCGATTCAATAGGTAGCTCACTAGGCCTATTGCGTTTTATTGAGAAACTGGGGAAAACAGCAACTGTTTGTCATCCTGATGCTGCGCCTGGTTTTTTGAATTGGTTAGATACTTCCGCCTTTCTCGTGATGACAGACCAACCAGAGGCTGTAGCCACTGCTTTTACAGCAGCTGACTTGGTGTTTTGCTTGGACTACAATGCGACAAACCGTATTGGGTCTGGTATGCAAGCTTTGCTAGAAGCGGTAACATGTAAAACAGTGATGATCGACCATCATTTGAACCCTGAGGTATTCCCAACTTTATCAGTGTCGGACACGACAGCTTCATCGACTTCAGAGTTGATCGTTGAGCTAATCGAGCAATCGGGCAATGGTGCCTTACTCGACCAAGAAATTGGCACACCATTGTACCTTGGTATTTTGACAGATACAGGTAGTTTTAGGTTTCCGTCAACAAAGCCACGCACGCATGAGATATTGGCGAAGTTACTGGCTGCTGGGGTGGCGCATCATTTGGTTCATGAGGCTTTAGGCGACAACAATACTGCGAGTAGACTACGTTTGCAAGGCTATGCCATGTGCGAAAAATTAGAGATTATGGAAGACTATATGGTGTCTATTATTTCGCTATCCAAAGAAGAATTAGCGAAGTACAATTACCAAAAAGGTGATACCGACAGCCTAGCTAACCAAGCATTGTCTATTAAAGGGATGAAGGCTGCAATAGTGTTTTCTGAAAGAGATGGCATCATGAAGATCTCTTTCCGCTCGAAAGGGGAGGAGAATCCTGTGAATATTATGGCAGCAGAAAATTTTAATGGAGGAGGGCATGCAAATGCTTCAGGTGGAATGAGTGAACTGACGATATCTGAAACTTTAGATAAGATTAAGAGCTTGGTACCTAAGTACTTTTCGGTTTAGTAGGATAGGTTTTAATAAGAGAACAAAAAAGGCCTCACTGCTATATTAGCAGTGAGGCCTTTTTTGTTTGCACTTTTAATAAGACATGCTGGTAGCCTTAGCTTTATCTAGCCGCCTTATGCCGATAAAAACATATTTAAGGATGTCGGCTACTTTTATTAGTCGGGGCTAAGGTTTAGCTAAACTGTGCTTCACTGTTGGTTGGTTTTTTTGCGGGCACTTAATTTTCTTTTCTAGGAATTTTCTCCTTCTTATTATCCAAAGAATAAATTGTCCAAGCCAAAATAACAGCATTCTTCATGATATCATCTTCATGAACATACTCCAAAAAGTCGAGATTCGTATGATGAGTAGCAGTGCCATAAGCCAAGTCATCTTGTATAAATTGAAATGATGGTATGTAGTAATAATCGAATGTTTCATGATCAGTTGATAGGGTATTTTCAATCGTGATGGCCCCTGTACTGAGAGTAGAAATTGGCGCAAATATATTTTTAAAGAATGGTCTGGCTAATTCGTTGTTCTGTAGATAAATCCCTCTTATTAAACCAGCGCCATTATCTAAGTTTAAATAAGCGGTTACTTTTTTAGATTCGCTGTTTGGCTCTTCATTTAAGGCGCCAAAATGCTTGTTAGCATAGGCAGCAGAGCCTAGAAAGGCTTGCTCTTCGCCACCCCAAAGCCCAATTTTAATGGTCCTTTTAGGCTTATAGCCGATCTGCTTGAGAATGCGCAAAGCTTCAACCAAAACAACACAGTTTGCCCCATTGTCCGTGGCGCCAGTTGCAGCATGCCAGGAATCGAAATGAGCCCCTACTAGTATACTCTCGGATTTTAGTTTTGCATCATTACCCGAAATCTCCCCTATGATGTTCACATTGTTCTCAGGCTCATGGTAAAATTCGGTTTCTAAGTTTATACGTATTGTTGGGGCCGAATTTAATTGTATCATTCTATACAATCTGCCAAAATGTTCTGGCATAATGGTGAAGTAGGGTAGAGGCTTAAGGTCGTCAGTTCTAAAATAATACGTCCCCTGAGGGTGTAAAACACCTAAATACATGTCACGCGAAGTCATTACCGCCAATGCACCTTCATTTTCTGCAAAGCGAAGGAAATTTTCATCTGACTTATCTGCAATTTTCCATTCTTCGAATAGTTCGGGTAAAGGCGTAGCCGCCTCTTCAGCAGTTAGCTGCTGCTCCATTTCTTTCAGTTGTTTGTCAGAGAACCGAAACTCAAGGGTGTCTAATAAGGATTTCTTTTTTGGTGCTGCTCCTAAAAGAATGATCTTGCCCTTGAGCTTACCAGAAAAATTCCTTTTTAGCTTATTCATATCTGTAAAACTTTCAATATGAATAAGCCCACCAGAAACTGTGCCTTCCGTACTTTTAGACATCGCCAACGGATACGCTGAAATATTCATGTAGTTTGGAGCAACCATTTCAACTGCGAAGGTTTTAATATCCCAACCGCGACAGTCGTCACAATAATTCTCAAAATGGACATCTTGAAGACCAATTTTTTTCATTTCAGTAGACATCCAATTTGCAGCCTTGAAGTACTCACGTGTGCCAGTAAGTCTTTGTCCGTAGATGTCAGTCAACTGGCTTAACATCTGTAGGGCTTCGGAATTATTGAATCCCTCATTGCGAATTTCTGATAATGTGTTTTCCGCACTTGTTATCTGTGAATAGCTGTTGATGGAAAATACAACTAGAAGGAATGAAGCAATAATAGTTATTAGTTTCATAAGCTTAGTATAGCGTCTTGGGTTTTTCTGGTAAAGGAAGGCATAAAGTGCTTTCTTACTGTATTTTAAAATCAACTTAATATAACATAAAAGAGACAAAGATTACTCCAACCATCGCAAAAGGCAGAACAACCAACATATATATGAAAGAGATAAAATTAGCCTTTAAGAATGCTTTCAGCCACTCAGTTTCATAAAAGTGGCGTATGGCCATCGTCAAATAAATAATAAAGGACAAAAAGACCAGCACATCAATCCAAATAGGAATATCAAACAGGGAATTTCCTAAAATGAGTATACAAAAAGAGGTGAATATGAAGGTGAAAAAGTAAAAACTAAATACTATATGGTGTGCAAAAGTGCCGCGCTTCCAGAATAGTAGCTTTAGTAAGAAGGCAAATAAAGGCAAAAGAAAGAACATGGCAATTGGAATGGTATCATAAAGTGTTTTAAGAATTCCGTTGCCTTTTTGTTCGTATAATTTCAATAGTTGTATGTAAACCTTGGTGAGAAAAACTCCCGTATCGTCTTTCTTTCCCATGGCCGTTAATTGTTCGGATTGTGGGGCACCATTTGCAATAAGAGAGTCTAATACGTCTTTCTGCGAGCTTAAGGTAGTGTTGGGAATTCCCTGACCAGCAGTAGCCGTGATGACTGAGTCAACAGTATTAATACTCTCAGCAGCTGTCTTTACAGTTGCTGAGTCAAAGAATTCCTTTTTATTAAACCCGTTCTTCAGTGCTTTTGATACCTCATTATCCGCTTGTCGCACATAAAAAGAGAAAATGAAAAAGAATACTATGGAAATCAGAAGGTAAAATTGTGCGGGATGGAGGTATTTTAGTCGTTTACCATCTACAAAACGTCTTGCTAATACGCCTGGCTTTAACATTAGAGGGATAAAACTTTTGAAAAAACGCGCATCAAAAGAGAAGTAATTTTTAATTGTATTGCTAAAAAGGACACCCACAGTGAGGTCATTGGTAGTTTGTTGCCCGCAATAGGGACAGTAATCAAAGGAATCGTCAAATGATTCCTCACAGTTTTTGCATTGGTAGCTAGCGGCCATCGTCTATATTTTGATTAAAGTTACAAAAAGTTAGCAAAGTTTATTTTCGTATGATACAAAGTACTTATGCTAAAATCCATTTTAATATGGTTGACGGGTGAATTTACTAGGCCAATTTGCAACGATTCTATCACTTTTTGCTGTTGTGCGCCATTTTCGACTTGAACTGCCATCACAAGGAGTTCCTAGACTATTTTTATGCTGCGTAATAGTTTACTAATTTTTTTTATTTTGAATATCCCATGAAACGGAATTAGTATGTTTAATAGATCCTTGGTAATTACAGTGATATGCTAAAATCTGTGCGAAAAATATTTTGGTCAGTACTGACAGCTAGTACTTTATTATTATGGACAAAAGAGACTGCATGAATTGCTGCGTTTTCTCCCTGCAGTTTAAAACAGTTTCTCATTTTCTCTGTTACTTAAAATAGACTCCGATTTTTGCAGATAAACTCAAAAAGAAGGGGACTTACTTATTAATAGTAGTTAAATTTCAGTTTCATAATATTACACAAATTACAAAATGGCAATTATCATCTTTATTCTAGTACTTTGGTACGGAGGCCTGTTCTTTCAGACCTTCTTTCTTCATAGGTATGCAGCGCATCAAACTTTTACCATGTCCAAGGGTATGGAGAAAGTTACCTTTGTTTTAACTTGGATTTTCCAAGGAAGTAGTTACCTGAGTGCTTATGGGTACGGTATTATGCACAGAATACACCATGCATATACCGATACAGAAAAGGACCCACATTCTCCTAAATATGATAAAAGTCTTTTTGCTATGATGCTGAAGACGAAAAGAATTTATCAAGACATCAATAGAGGAAATATTAAAGTAGAGGAGAAATTTACGACTAATGTACCCCAATGGAAAAGCTTTGATATTTTTGCTAGTTCACTTGTGTCAAGGGTGCTTTGGGGAGTGGTGTATGTTGCTTTCTTTTATTTTTTCGCCACAGCTTTATGGCAATGGACTTTGCTTCCATTGGTGTTTTTAATGGCTCCGATTCATGGTGCTATCATCAACTGGTTTGCTCATATTTATGGCTACATAAACTTCCAAATGAAGGATACCTCGAAGAATTTTCTTCCTTTTGATTTCTTAATGATGGGAGAGGCGTATCATAACAACCACCATAAAAGAAGCGGTAACCCAAATTTTGGTGGTGTAAGATGGCATGAGATTGATCCAACCTATTTAATAATGAGAGTACTAGATAAACTAGGAGTAATTCATATTAAGAAATTAGATGCCTAGTACACTTCTTTTACGAATTGTATCAGCGTAGTATATTAGTAGCATCGAGACTTCTTAACCTTTGTTTTATTGTCACCTGCGAGTTCTCACAGCGAAAAAGTAGCTTAGTTAAATTCTGAGTCAAGGCATAATGTAGCTCTTGATGGTTTTAAGCGTAAAAGGAAAGTTATGCGAAGTTCCTTGGCCTTATTGTGAGGACTTCTTGCGATTGAGCTGATGAGGTTTCTCATTATCTAAAGACACGAATTTGATTCGTCATGATTCCGATTCGTGTCTTTATTGTTTTCGTGCGATAAGTCCATTTCCAAGAAGTCCAAATTATTGTTCCTAAAGCAATAACTTCTATCGCGGCTCACATGATATAATGAGGGGCTAAGCTACCACCACCGACGACGAATACTGTGGTTATAAGACCAGCAATAATATTTAGAATTCTGTTAGTCTTATACGGCAATGATCTAGAGAAATAGACCATAAGTATGGGGATGTTGGTAAGAACTGCGGCGACTGCCATCGTGGTGGTTACCTCCCCTATAATGTCAAAAGTATCTTTATTTACCAGCTCTATTATAATTGAAAGGATGTCTGCGAACAATAAATTAAACAATACTAAAATCCACAAAGTGGATAATTTTACTTGTGTATTCATGATTTATGGTTTAAAAATTAAATCCAAAATGAAGACCTGGTTCACCAAAAAAGAATTTAGACCATTTATCGTCTAGCTGCTTAAATGAGTCGGGCATTTTAGTGTGGTAGGGGCGATGAGTAATGGCAAGGGATGGCTCAATGAAAAACCTATCATTAAATAGTTTTATGTGATACCCCACTCGGTATGTGTTGAATATTTGAAAGCCATCATCTATCTTCTTACCACTCTCATCAACATAAGATTGCCATGCATTCATAAGGTGTACACCGGCATATAATCCTTTCCACAAATATCTTTGATAGACAAAAGCAAAGCCATACTCCCGAATATACCCGGGAAACTTCTCTTCAGGAGCCTCCCATAAGTCACCAAGAGGAATGCCAAGAGACCAGGCGTATTTCCAAGTCTTAAGCTCTAGCGAGACCACATCTTTGCCTGTTAGGCGGTAAGCTAGATTAAGTTGTACAAAATCAGGTTTATTATTTGCCGCAAAATTCCCCAGCATTGTAAAGGTGCTCCCAACAAAGCACTTTTTAAATGTGCTGTCTTGCTTAGCATACTGTGCTTTGAGTGGACAGTTGGCGGCCAGCATTAGGATGAGACCAAGTGCTAAAAGGTTACTTTTCATATCTTCAATTATTTGTCATTTTGAGATAACAAATATCAAAAAGTACAAACCCATAAAACGTTCACTTAAGTTAAGAAAGTGAGATTTATTAGTTAATTCTTTTTAAGAATTCTTGCCCGTAATCTACTTAATGACTGAGGCTTTATACCAAGATAGCTTGCCAGTTGATGTTGAGGAACTCTTTTAATAAGGTCGGGTCTTTTCTGCAGCATATTCAAGTATCGCTGTTCAGGGGAAGAAGTCTTATAGTCATCGAAATTAATTTGTTGCTTTGCTAGAAGGTCCTCAGACAAGAGCCTGCACAGTGATTCGAACTTTGGGAATTTCTCAAAAATGACGGCTTCCATATTTGGATCCGAAATGGTGATGATGGAATCTTCTGTTGCAGCGACATAGTATTGAGAAGGTTCTTTAGATAGCACACAGTTTGGAGTGAGGCCTTCCATCTCAGTGTAAAATGCTGTTGTCTTCTCTTCACCTTCAATGATATAATAGGTTCTTATACATCCCTTTAATACGAAATAACCATTGTTTGATTTTTGCCCTTCTTCGAGTAGAGAGGTGCCTTTTTTAATTTGTTTGAATATTTCTAAATCTAAGATTGCTTGTTTTTCATCATCAGTCAAGCTAATATATTTAGCAATAAAGTTAAAAAGTGCTTCCTCCATAATTTATTAATTACCTATCTTAATATGACGTGTTATCGTTGCGCTAAGCTCATTTTAGCATACTAGCGTGTCCCTCTCCTTTTAAAGTTAACGTTTAGTTCTGAATTTTACTTATAGCTCAGTTTTGTCACTGACAGTACCCCTTGCTAGGGTGTGTTTTTTAATTTTTGTTGTTAGCTCATTTAGCTCATCATAATATGGCTGTCTAATTTCTTCCACATAATCTCTAGACCTAAACTCACCAGCAGTAAAATTAAGCTTTGCTGCAGATAGGTGATGTATTGTACGTTTATTTAGTGGGTAAATTTAATCTGGTCATATAGCATATCATTATGGCCTGCCTACCTCAAACCAAATTACAAATAGGCAAATCACAGATTCATGCGCTTTGTTTGCAAGTATTGCTCACGAAATTCTACCAGCTGCCTTTGTCATATAAATCCAAAAATGAAGCTGACGATAGATTACAGAAGTCTACTAAAAAGTGCGCCAATATAATCCACTTCAAACTACCAGTTTTCTAATAAGCAAGTCCCCAAATTATGCCCATTATAAACGTCGAAATTATTACAGTTAAGCCATTATTAAGTTCTGAATTGACGCCGAAAACAGCATGATTAAGTGCAAATAGTAAACTTGTAAAGAGTACTGCGG
>JBKEFO010000068.1:0-12345 GCA_046709585.1 Marivirga sp. | reverse complement strand
CTCATGACAGTCTGTAATCTTCGTGCACCAATATTCTCTACCTCTTCATTTATGGTAAAAGCCATGGATGCTAGTTCTTCAAGCGCATCGTCATTGTATTCTAATTCCACTTCTTCCGACTTTAATAGGGCGATATATTGCTTTGTTAACGCATTTTTAGGCTCTTTTAAAATCTGTAGGAAATCACTCTTGGTCAAATTATTTAATTCTACTCTTATAGGAAATCTACCTTGAAGCTCAGGAATTAAATCAGATGGCTTGCTTACATGGAATGCACCAGCTGCAATAAACAAAATGTGGTCGGTATGGATCACTCCATATTTAGTGTTTACGGCACTACCTTCCACGATAGGTAGCAGGTCTCTTTGTACTCCTTCTCTGCTGACATCTCCACCACTAGAGTTGCTGCCACTTTTAGCTATTTTGTCAATCTCATCGATAAAGATCATGCCTGTGTTTTGCGCCTTTTCTATCGCTTCTTCTTTCACCTCATCCATGTCAATTAACTTGGAAACCTCTTCTTCTAATAGAATTTTTCTGGCTTCTTCGATAGTTACCTTGCGACGCTTATTTTTCTTAGGCATCATATTACTGAGCATGTCTTGGATGTTCAACATCGAGGCTTCATCCATCATACCACCACCAACTACGCCCATTCCATTTGCCGAAGGTGCTTTGACATTGATGTCGATTTTACGATCTTCTAGCTCACCATTTTTTAGCTTTTCTCTAAAACGCTCCCGTGTTTTTTGATTAAGCTCATGGTCATTTTGAGGAATCGTATCCGTAGCGGTAGTATTTATGGGTTGACTAGGCGTACTTTTCATTGGCGGAATTAAGGCATCTAATATCATGTCTTCCACTATCGAGGCTGCCTTCTCTTTTACTTCTTCTTTTTTCGCAGCTTTCACCAAATTTACTGATTGCTCAACAAGGTCTCTCACCATGCTCTCTACATCTCTACCTACATAACCAACTTCAGTAAATTTAGAGGCTTCCACCTTTGTAAATGGGGCATCGGCAATTTTAGCCAACCTGCGGGCGATTTCCGTTTTACCTACTCCAGTGGCTCCTATCATCAGAATGTTGTTGGGAACAATTTCGCCTTGAATTTCTTCGGGGGTATTCATTCTTCTCCAACGGTTCCTTAATGCAATTGCTACATTCCTCTTGGCATCAGTCTGGCCAATAATATATTTATCTAATTCTTCAACGATCCCTCTTGGGGTAAGAAAGTTATTTTTATTCATATGGTAGTAATTGATCTGTTCATCACTGTTGTTGATTTAACTAGTGAACAACTAAGATGTTTTTCTTTTCAATATTGAGTTAAAATTTGTACCTACGGTTATAAAATGCGCAGCACCAGCTACTTGGTATATCGCATTAGAGTAGGCAAGGTTTATTTTTTTTGTCTGGAAATCGATTCCAAATGTAAAGCCGCCAGCACCACCGTTGTCAGCTCTTTTTAAGGATTGTCGGATAAGATGGTTGTAACCAGCTCTTAAGGATAAATTCTTTCCCAAAAGTAATTCCGTACCTATGGTAAAATGCTGAAATATTTTATCAAAACTAGTAGGCGCATTATCTGCAACATTTAGGAAAGGATCATTCTCATCTGTCAAAACTGCTTGGAAATAACTAATATCATATTGGTAAAGCCTATTTAAGGTCAAACTAAATCTAAAAGGCATGAATTCTGGCTTGAAACTAGTTCCAAGTTGTATGTCAAAAGGCAAATTTCTGTCTTCTTCGGCTTCTTTTCTTAAGTAAACACCAATGTTTTTAATGGTTAATCCGGCTGTGAAGTCTGCTCGAGGGTGCTGAAAAATACCGCCCAGGTCGAATAGCAAAGCGGTAGTTTGCATGGTAGACAATTGGGTGCTAGCTATTTTCATATTGATACCATAAGAAAATACACCCTCTTGACGACTGTGAGCAATAGATAAGAGATAATTACCAGCATTGAAATCAATAGTAGCTTGCCCAGTATTGTCATATCCTTCGAAAGTACCAAAGCTCTGATAGAACAGTCCAAAATGCAGTATACCTATTTTTTTAAAGGTTTTGGCATAATTTAATTGCGTGTTTATGATGTCGGCAAAGTAAGGAGCTATTGTTAAAGAAAAATCATTATCCATTAAGGAATCTAATAAGGCAGGGTTCTGATTTACCATATTGATATCACCTAAACCAGCACTTATGTTTACGGTTCCTAATCCAGCGACCTTGGCATGGTTAGGGATTTCTAGAAACTCAAAAGAGCGTATACCTCCTATTTGTGCCATGACGAGCTTAGTCATCAAGAGGAAAAATAGGAGGGTAACGTTCTTTTTGATCATTTATACGTGATTAAGCATCTACCGTCTCGGTAGCTTCCTCTAATGTATTAACAAATTTAATTGGTTTTTTTATCTTTTCTTTCAGTAATGCAATATTCAGAACTTCTGCTACAGTATCAACAAAATGGATAGTTAATCCTTTTATGTACTGCTCGTCAATTTCTTCAATATCTTTCTTATTACGTTCACAAAGTATAACCTCCTTAATGCCAGCTCTTTTAGCGGCTAATATTTTTTCTTTAAGTCCACCAATTGGAAGCACTTTCCCCCTTAGCGTCATCTCGCCAGTCATGGCTAATTTGCTTTTCACCTTTCTTTGTGTGAAAATCGATGCCAAAGAAGTTATCATAGCAATACCTGCTGATGGACCATCCTTTGGTACTGCTCCAGCAGGCACGTGTACGTGTAAGTCATAATTATCAAAGGTCTTGTAGTGAATACCTAAATCCTCTGCATGAGATTTCAGATAGGACAGGGCCGTAATAGCTGACTCTTTCATCACGTCTCCCAGCTGTCCCGACAGTGTTAATTTGCCTTTTCCCCTACTTAAGCTAGATTCAATGAAAAGGATTTCACCGCCAACCTGAGTCCAAGCCAATCCTGTCACGACACCTGCTGTATTGTTGTCCTCATATAGTTCCTTTTCAAATACCTCCGCACCTAGAATAGTCACTACTTCAGGGCTATCTACTTTGCTGTTATAAGGCTCTTCCATTGCAATAGACTTTGCTAAATGGCGAATTACCTTACCAATTTTTCTTTCTAAGTTTCTGACGCCCGATTCTCTGGTGTAATCTTCTACTATTTTACCGAGCGCTGCTTTGGTAAAAGTGACATCTTTTGTTTTTAGGCCATGATCCCTCTTTTGCTTGGGAACTAGGTGCTTCTTGGCAATTTCTATTTTTTCTTCTAAAGTATAACCGCTTACCTCAATGATCTCCATTCTATCCCTTAAGGCAGGATGAATGGTTTCCAGAGAGTTAGCTGTGGCTACAAATAGCACTTTAGATAAGTCATAATCGACTTCTAGGTAGTTGTCTTGGAAGCTGTCATTTTGCTCAGGGTCCAATACCTCTAATAAGGCAGAAGATGGGTCACCTCGGAAATCGGAATTTACCTTATCAATTTCATCCAATATAAAAACGGGGTTGCTGCTGCCAGACTTCTTCATATTCTGTATCACCTTGCCAGGCATAGCACCTACATAGGTTTTTCTATGTCCTCTGATTTCTGCTTCATCATGTACACCGCCTAATGACATCCGAACGTACTTTCTACCCAATGCTTGAGATATCGATTTTCCTAAGGATGTTTTTCCAACTCCAGGAGGGCCATAGAGACAAAGTATTGGCGCCTTCATGTCATTTTTTAGCTTTAGCACAGCCAAGTATTCAATAATTCTTTCTTTTACCTTTTCTAATCCAAAGTGGTCTTTGTCAAGGATCTTCTTTGCATGCTTAAGGTTGAAATTATCGTTAGTGAAGTCATTCCAAGGAAGCTCCACCAAGAACTCGGCATAATTCATGGCAACAGGGTACTCTGCGGCCTGCGGATTAATGCGGTATAATTTATCTAACTCTTTTAGGAAATGTTTTTTTACATCATCAGGCCATTTTTTCTTTTCACCTTTCTCTCTCAAATTATCAATTTCTTGATCAGGCGAATCCTGACCTAACTCGTCTTGAAGGACTTTAATTTGCTGGCGTAAGAAGTAATCACGCTGTTGTTGATCAATATCCGTATGTACTTTCTTATGGATTTCTTGCTTTAACTCCAACATTTGAATGTCTTTGAGCATGTATTCCAGTAATAAGGTAGCTCTTTCCTTAGCATCTGTTTTTTCTAATAAGGCTTGCTTCTTAGTTACTTCGGCATTGATGTTAGAAGAAAGAAAATGTGTTAAGAAGTTTGGGTTTTCAATATTGTCTAAAGCTACCTGTGCTTCTTGTGGGATCTCAGGGTTGAGTTTTAATATTTTACTAGCAGCATCTTTTAATGACTGAATTACTGCTTTACTTGATTTTTGTGAGGCTTTTAGCTCTTCATCTTCTAGCTCAGTATAAGTAGCTTCTAAAAAAGGATTTTCTTGTGTAATCTCATCGAGCTTGAATTTTTGCTTACCCTGAATAATGATAGTGGTGTTGCCGTCTGGCAATACTATCATTTTTAAAATTCGCGCTACAGTTCCGATATTGTAGATGTCGTCTTTACCAGGATCTTCTACTTTATTATTACTCTGCGCAACAACACCAATAATTCTATCACCCTTATAGGCCTTCTTTACCAATTTAATGGATTTTTGCCGCCCTACAGTAATAGGAATAACTACCCCTGGGAAAAGTACTGTATTTCTGATAGGGAGTATAGCAAGCTTATCAGGAAGCTCATCTTCTTTCATGCTATGTTCCTCATCAGTTGAAATTAACTGAATTAACTCTCCTGTCTCATCGTCACTTACATCAGAAAGAAATTGAGCATCTTTAAATATTGAATTCATAAAGTTTTTTTATTGCGAATAGCCAAAATGGCATATAAATCTAAATTGAGTAATGAAATTGCTGCCTAGAATAAATTTCAATTGTTATGCCAAAAAATAATTCCCTAATTTTGTTAAGCTTTTTACGTATTTTAGCTATTTATTAATGAAGTTGGTATTTAAACACTGACATTATTACCGCAAAACTATCAAATTGTCTTGAAGTATATATTTATCTTTTATTGTTTCTTCCTTTGCTTTTTAACGCAAAAGACGACCGCTCAGTTTAATGAGCAAATAGACTTGAGTAAAAAGGAAGGACAAGCGCTTTTTCCTTTCTATTTTCCTAATATCAACAAGTTAAATTATTATTTGAATGAGGAAGAGCTAGATAAAATTAACAAGGCAAAGGTACAGCAAAAATGGGAGAAGGTGAAAATACTTCTGAACGATTATGTTCAGCAGTTTGGGGTAGAGAATTTCTATAAAGACACGCCCCTTATTTGGCAACTTGCAAAATTAGAAGAGCTGTATGGCGACATAGAGACAGCAAAAACGCTGTATCGGTTAGCGCTCAAACACCACCAGTCGAATATTGATCTCAAGCAGATAGAAATTTTCTTAGACTCCGTGAAGATGGAGCAAACAAAGGATTATGTGCCGATAGACTATTACTATGAGCTTGTGGATTTTAGAAAATCTATTGATACGTTAGTGCCTCCTAGAGGGGTGTTATTAAGTATGGGGAAAGCTATTAATTCAAATATGGCAGATTACGCTCCCGCATTGACATTAGACAATCAAACACTGTTGTATACTTCTCAAAGAGATATCACTGGAAGTTTCTTCAACTCTAATAAAAATGAAGATTTATATATCACGCATCAGTTATATGGACAATGGCAACAGGCCAGGCCTTTACAAGAAATTAACACAAGGTATAATGAAGGGTCAGCGACACTAAATGCCAAGGGAGACACCATTTATTTTACGCGTTGCGAAAGCCCTGATGGCTTCGGAAATTGCGATCTGTATGTCACTTTTTTAAAAGCGGATAGTACGTGGGCAAAGGCAGAGAATTTAGGGGCTAATATTAATTCGCGTTCCTGGGACTCTCACCCTAGTTTATCCCTGTCAGGAGATACTTTGTTTTTTGCATCAGATAGAATCGGAGGTTTTGGCTTATCAGATATTTATTTTTCAGTAAAAAATGAAGACGGAAATTGGTCGAGGTCTAGAAACTTAGGCCCTGTTATTAATACAAGGGGAAATGAGGTGAGTCCTTTCATCCACCCTAAATATAGAATCTTATATTTTAGTAGTAGCGGCCACTTGTTGAATTTTGGAGGCTTTGATATTTATAAATCTAGGGCAAAGGGCTTTTTGTGGGGTGAACCACAGAATATTGGTCCGCTGATTAATAACGAAGGAAATGAGTATTACTTTACCATCGATTCGCAGTCAAAAGACCTATTCTATGCTGGATCAGCGTCCTTGCGAAATAATAACTTGGATCTTTTTTCCTTCCCTTTGCCAATGGAAGGACAACCAGAGGCTACCACACGCGTGAGCGGGGTAGTGACAGATACTATTGGCGGTATCCCATTTAGAGGTATCGTATCTATTATAGATATAGAAAATGGCATTGAAATCGCCCCTAAGTTTACTAGAGAAGATGGTAGCTATGAGTTTGATCTAATTAATAATACCAATTATATCATGGTGGTGCAGGCCGATAAGCTTTTCAAGATTGAAGAAATGTTTTTTCTTAAAGGGGACACAATTATCAATAAAAATGTAGATCCACTGGCAAGTAAAATTCGCTTTAAATCAATTGAATTTGCCGAAAACTCTGCTAAGCTACGCCCTGATATGTATTCCGATTTAGATAAGGTGGTGGATTTTTTATTAGACTACCCTGAATTTAAACTGATAATTACTGGACATACCGATTCCTCTGGAGATGAAAGAAGAAATAAATCACTATCCCAAGAGCGCGCTGATGCTATTAGAGATTACATCATTATGCTTCATCCTATTGAGCCCGAACGTGTGCGTGCCGCTGGTTATGGCAACACGCAATCCATAGTAAAGGAGGAGGTAACAGATGATGATAGAAGGTTGAATAGAAGAGTGGAGTTTGAAATCTTTAGACCAAAGTCTGAGCAGTAGCAGACCAATCGCTAGGGACCTGCTTGTTTTTAAAGGATTCAATAAATGATAGAAATATGTCCAAGTCCGATTTTCTGGTAGATATTCCAACAGATATCCTGTTGGCCCCTCTCATTTTCTTCAGGAAATGCAACATATCATGATAGTCTCCCTTATCTCTGCTCGAAAAATATTTAGTTAGTTCATCAAAAGTTAAGCAATTATTTACCTCATCTATTCCGGGGTTACAAAAACAACCCGATCGAATAGAGATTTTTTTCTGAGCTGCCATTTGTTCTATTAATTCAAATGGATACAGGTTTTTTGCAGAGTCGAAGACATTCAATATGAGATTGGAGCCTGTATCCTTACGGTCTGTAGGTCCGAAGACTTTTATTAAAGTGTTTCCATTATCGTGCTTCAACGAAATTAAAGCCGTATATAAGTAATGCATTAAAGAGGTAACCCGTTCATTAAGTCGTTGCATCCCAATTTTCTCCATAAATTTTATGCCCGTTTCCACAGCAGGTATAGCCAAGTAATTAATCGTGCCATTTTCAAAGCGTTCATGGTTATCTGTTAAATAGTGGTGAGAAGATTTTACGCCTACCATCGTAACTGTTCCACCAGCAAACCAAGGTTTTATCAATTTATTGAATTTGTCTTTTCTGACCAATAGACAGCCTATTCCAGTGGGAAAACCAAATATTTTATAAAACGACAGTGCCACAAAATCTGCTCGATGTACCTTTAGATCTAAGGTGTTGGTTGGGACATAGGCTGCTGCATCTAATAGTACCTCCCAACCTAAGCTTTGTGCTTTATCAATCCATTTCAGGTCATGCTTGACACCAGATACATTCGATTGTGCAGGAAAAGCAAACAATTTATTTTTACCTTCTTCAGAAGAGGAAAGTAGCCCATCTAATTCAACGGAATTAATCTGCAGGTCTTCATATTGAATGGAGGCATATTGATAGTAGCCATTTTTCTTTTGGCAGTATTCCCTGATCCCGTTAACTGAATTGTGGTTGTCTGCTAATAATAGCAGGTTGCCCTGTGACTCAAATGGATAACATTCACCTACTATCTTTAGTGCAGCGGAGGAATTCTGAGTAAAAATGCAATGGTAATCTTCTGCATTAAAAAAGTCTTTCACCTTTTGTCGGGCAGAAGCTACTAATTCTGTTGTTTTTAATGAGCTTGGGTTTATAGAATGTGGATTACCTAGGATAGTTTTAGATAACAATTTAAAGTGCTCATCAATTTGACATTGAGCATGTAGGTTTCCTCCAGTAAAGTCTAAATAAACTTGGCCGTCGACCCTTAATCGATCATACTCCTTTTGGAATAGATCGTTGAAGAATGCTTCATGTTTTAAAGGAGAATAACTTATGCTCATGCTATGTCACTTGAAATAAGCTACGTATTTATACAGTATCTGGTTCAGTACTTATGTAACAAAATACTAATAATTAGTTTAAGTTTTTATAAAAAGTAAGGATAAATATTGAGCCTTTGCCAACTGCACTTTCTACTTCTATTTTTCCACCAAAACTTGTAACATATGTATGAACCAACTGTAAGCCTATTCCTTTGCTGTTATTGCTGTTATGAAATGTCTGGTGTGGTCCAAATATTTTCCCCTTTGCTGTTTCTAAATCAATAGCGACCCCATTATCTTGAAAATATAATTTGACTTTATCTTTATATTTCTCGGTCCAGATAGTAATCCCTGGAGGGATGCCTGGTTTCGCATATTTAATTGAATTGGAGAGGAGGTTTAAAAATACACTATTGATATACTCACCATTGAAAAGGATTGTTTCGGCAGCGGAGAAATCACTATTAATATTGGTTTTTGACGATGTTATTAAAGTATTTATGTTCACAGAGACGTTTGTTAAACTTTCTTGAAAGTTAACCTCTTCTAACACTATTTTGATCTGCTGATTATTACTTAAATTATCAATGTAATTGTTGAGTTTACTTTTCAATTGCTCGCTGCCTTTTTCGATCATGGCAATTAAATCGACAGTGTCGTCATCTTTAATAGAAGCCCTGGAAGGCCATGCCAACAAAATTATATTGCCGCTTTTTGTTATGTATCTGTTTTCAAAATGGAAAATGGTCTTTTAATTTCGTATCTCCTCTCTTAAAGAGGATGTGATTTCTTTATCGTCCGGATGAATATAATGATTAATATTTTTACTAAATAGCTCCTGTCTAGTATAACTCAACGCTTTAAAGTAGCTTTATTTACTTGTTTGTACTCACTGTCATAGGTGGAGATAATGAGTATGTCAGGGGAGAGCTCAAAAAAAGCGTGATAATTAAATACTTGTTCAACCATAAGATCAAGTGTTGTAACTAATTGGTAGCTAAAGATTTTTTGCTTTGCCGCAAAGCAGTAAAAATATGGGAATACTAAATATCCACCGCTACAGATAATTTAGCACTAATATTTGTACTAATAATACCTTCCTATGGCTTTTCTTTGAAGATACTTACAGCATTGTGCCCACCAAAACCGAATGAATTATTCATAGCATAGGTCACATCAGCCGTGACAGCCTGTCCTCTGATAAATTGGAAGTTTGCTAGCGTTTGGCTATCTATAGAATTGCTATTTATAGTCGGTGGAATACAATTGTGTAGGATCGACTGAATACATATTATAGCCTCAATTGCTCCCGCAGCCCCCAAATGATGGCCTGTCATTGATTTTGTAGCACTTATCTTTAATTTTTCACCCTTAGCGTGCCAAACTTTATTAATAGCTTCGCCTTCTGCAGCATCACCTACTGGCGTTGAGGTTGCATGTGGATTTAAGTAGTTGATAGACTCGGCTGAAATATCAGCCTCTTTTAAAGCGTCATTCATGGCGCGAATGGCTCCAACACCTTTCGGATGACCAGCTGTCATGTGGTAGGCATCATTAGTTATGGCTGTACCTACTAATTCAGCATAAATTGTTGCCCCTCTTGCCTTAGCATGCTCGTAATCTTCCAAAATTAAGGCTGCAGCTCCTTCGCTCAATACGAACCCATCTCGGAGTTCATCAAAAGGTTTTGACGCGGTAGCAGGGGAATCATTCTTGGTTGATAGAGCCCGCAATGCATTAAAACCACCAACAGTCGCGGGGGTTATTGGAGCATCTGAGCCACCGACAACTATGAACTTAGCTTTTCCTTGCTTAATAAACATGGCAGCATCCATCATGGCAGCATTTGCAGAGGCACAAGCCGCTTGGTTGGTGTAGTTGACACCCATAAAACCAAACTTTAAAGCGATCATCCCAGACGCCATATTCCCGAGCATTTTAGGTATAAACAAAGGGTTGAAATGTGGTGTTTTGTTTTCTTCGTGGAACTCTTCTAATGCCTCTTCAATTGTCGTTAAACCTCCTTGTCCCGTCCCCCAAATAACACCTGCCGTAAAAGGATCAATTTCATCCATTGAAATACCGGCATCCTCTAGCGCTTGAGATGCTGCATAAAGCGCATATTGTACATACGGATCGGTTCTTTTTAGCTCTATCCTAGTCAAATGAGCAGTTAAATCGTGCTCTTTTAACTCACATGCAATCTTAGTTTTGAAGTTGGTGGTGTCAAATTTAGTAATATGATCAGCCCCACTTTTACCATTTACAATATTTTCCCAAAAAGAAGCAATGTCATTCCCTAAGGGATTGAGAGTGCCCATACCTGTTATTACTACGCGCTGGTCTTTCATGCTTTTAATGTAAGGGCGACCACATTTTCTACGTGGTGGGTCTGTGGAAACATATCTACTGGTTGTACAGCAGTAACCTCATATTTTTCATCTAGTAGCGCAATGTCTCTTGCCTGTGTTGCAGGGTTGCAGCTTACGTAAATGATTTTTTTAGCAGAAATGTTCAGAAGCATTTGCACTACGTCGGGGTGCATACCAACCCGCGGAGGGTCAGTTATGATGACATCTGGCTGACCGTTTTTTTCCAAAAACTCTGATGTAAGTATGTCTTTCATATCACCAGCATAAAATGAGGTATTTTTGATTCCATTGAGCACAGAATTATCCTTAGCATCTTCTATTGCATCAGGAACATACTCTACTCCAATTACTTTCCTTGCTGATTTGGCAATGAAATTAGCGATAGTACCAGTGCCTGTGTAGAGGTCATAAACTAATTCATCACCGCTTAAGTTGGCTAAATCTCGAGCGATCTTATAAAGCGTATAAGCTTGTATTGAGTTGGTTTGGTAAAACGACTTAGGGCCTATCTTAAATTGAAGGCCTTCCATTTCTTCAGTGATGTAACCTTTCCCTGAGTAGGTAATTATATCTTGGTCGTGAAAAGTGTCATTTCCTTTTTGATTGATGGTGTATAATAGCGAAGTGATATCAGGGAAAGTGGTTTTGAGGTGGTTTAGTGCAAGGTCTAGCCATTCTTTGTTAGGCTCCGCTACTTGCAAAATAACCATAATTTCACCTGTACTTGTAGTTCTAATTATTAAATTTCTTAGAAATCCTGTTTGTTTAACTAAGTCAAAGTAGGTCATCTCATGCGTTTTAGAAAATGCGTAAACGCTATTTCTAATTTCGTTTGACTGTTCAGTTTGCAAATGACACTTGTTAATCTGCACGATTTTGTCAAACCTTTTTGGTACATGGAATCCCAAGGCATTGCTATCGAACATCTCTCCAGAAGCAATTTGTTCCGTTGTAAGCCAACGGTTATTTGAAAATGTAAATTCAAGCTTATTTCTGTAAAAAGTGGTTGATTCAGAGCCCACAATTGGCATTACATCAGGCAACTTAACTTTGGCTATTCTTTCTAGCGCATCAGTTACTTGTTGTTCTTTGAAGGTTAGCTGGTCTTGGTAACCTAAATGTTGCCATTTACAGCCGCCACAAACACCATAGTGCTCACAAAAAGGTTTAATTCGTAGGGACGATTCTTCATGAAACTTTATAGCACGTCCTTCAAGAAAATTTTTCTTCCGTTTATGGATTTGTACATCTACGATGTCACCAGGGGCAGTTCCTTCAACAAATACGACTTTGTCTTGGAAATACCCAAGCGATTTTCCTTCTGCTGCAATTTTTTCAATTGCTAATTTCTCGATAATTGGATGCTTTTTTCTTGCCATAGGGCTGCAAAACTACTAGAATAATTGCGATAATTTAGCGCTTTTTAAGATGATCTGTCCTAATGTAGATTTCTTTATCATTTAAAAGCGCTTTTGTCCAGATATCTACTTCATTAGAAATACCTACCTTGGTTGCCTCTTCTAGGCTTTCGTAAATATCTGATCCCGCTGAAGGGCCTTTCATGCTGTAGGTAGGGTTGTTTACGGTGATGCCATAGCGGTATCCTTCGAAATTGTTTAA
>JBKEFO010000067.1:0-12494 GCA_046709585.1 Marivirga sp. | reverse complement strand
TTTACATAGCTGTTCGTAAGAATAAAATAAAAGCGCAAGTGAAGAAATTGCCTTTAGTTCAGCTGAATAAATAGGCATTGTACAATAGAAAAGGGCCGTTAAAATCATTTTTAACGGCCCTTTTTTATGGTTTAATCTGTTTTCTCGCTTACGCTACTGATGTTATCCTTAAATACCCGATCGATTAATAAGTGGCGAGGATCAATGCCGGCTTTAGCCGGTATAGAGTCTACTACAAAAGTAAAACGCATTTCTTCCTGATTGATTTTAACACGCTGCTGAAACATTAACTCCTCTTCTTCAGCATCGCCAAATAAGCCAATATCAATCCAGTCGTTAATAGCTACAAACGCTTCGTTACCCAAACTATCGGCTTTTATTTTCTTGCTCTCTACCAGCAAATTCACTTCATATTTCCCGTTATTCAAAGCGGTATATGTTGCTTCCTTTAAACGGTTATCATACAGAGTGATTTCCTTAAACCAGTCTGTAATTAAATACTGCAAAGAATCGGGTACTTCAGGCTCTAGGTATCTCAAAAAGTCTAAAGAAGTAGGGTAGGGTGGTCCTTTATATCTGTATTCTTCTAGGAATCCTCTCATGGCTCGATTCACATTTTCTTCACCAATATAATCCTGCAATGCGAACATTACTACACTACCTTTCCCATAGTGGATATAGCCCTGATTCTCTACTTTGTAAAGTGGCATTTCTTTTTCTAATTCACCGCTTCTTCCACCTAAGTAACGGTCATGATCGTATTTGATAAATTGCCTCATCTTCATAGGGTTATCAACTCCTTTTTTAATAGTCATCAAAGAAGAGTATTCAGCAAATCCTTCGCTAAACATAGTACTTCCTTGCATTTCTGCTCCAATCACTTGATGTGCCCAGTATTGATGACCGATTTCATGCGCTATTACAGCATCAATTACATTGTTCTCGCCTTCATCTTCGAGGTTAATTACAAAACCGAACGACTCAGAATAGGGCATAGTACCTGGGAACGCCTGAGCAAAGGTAGCGTACCTAGGAAACTCTATAATTCTACACTGCTTGTGATAATAAGGCCCAAAATTATCAGTATAATATTGTAGTGATTTCTTAACAGCATGCTGCATTTTAGGAATATTTACACCATGCTTTTTATCATAATAAATCTCTATGTCAATCCCATTCCATTTCTCTCTGGCTACTTCAAATTTGGCCGAGATAAAGGAATAGAAATTCAAGGAAGGGATATCTATTTTATAATGAAAATATTTACGACCGTCTTCTTCCCATTCTTTCAGTAAGGTCCCAGGCGCAATAGCAATTTGATCAGCAGCAGTGGAAATAACTGTTTCTACATCAATAAAATCTGAAAGGCCGTTGGTTAAATAATTTTTATCACAGGCTGGACCGCAATTTTCTTCCAGTTGCGGCGCTCTTGCTTTTTCTGCTAAGCCGAACTTTTTCCGTTTATTTTTATCGCTTATTTCCGCTGCAGCACTATAGCCTAAAGAGGGCAATACTTGAAAATTATTTAAGAAGGTACCATTTTCTACCACCGAGCTATTACCTACCTGGTTTTCAAATCCTTTGGTAGTATATGTATTTAAGATGGTAGCTTTCATACTATCGCCAGGTTGAAAGGCTTGTGCCAATTGGTATATAGTGTAATTTAAAACTTCATCGTTATACACTACTTTTGCCCCTTCAATCAAAATTTCCGTCTCCCATTCTGGGCTTAAACTAAAGTGAAGCGAATCGATTGGCTGGTCTGTTTCATTGATAAATAAAACAGCTGCTTTTACCTTTACATCTCTTTGGTAAGGAAAGATATCAATGAAATAATCAATGGCACCTATTTTAGGCATAGCAATGCCCTCATACTTTTTGTATTTCTTCTCATACTCGACTAAAAGTAGCTCGATTTCATCGGACGTTTTATATGAATTTAATACTTGTGTGTTATAAAAAATAAAACTAGATAGAGATATCCAAATAACAATTACCAGAAAGAAACTGACTTTAAATGAATTTGGGATTCCTTTTTTTATCAGTTGCAATTTTTCTTTAAAGTTGGCCTGTGTTCCCCTTTTCCAAATTAAAGTTGCCAAGAATAAGCAAATTACGGCGAAGCTAATCCAGTAGAAATTAAACCAGACTGAACTAATTAAGGCAGGGCCAAAGGCATTCATATCTGAATAAACAATTCTTGGTATAGCTCCCAGAGAGATCATATTACTCTGCACATCAACAATTAGTAAGAGGATGTCTAATGCAAAAATGAGTAAGATGGAAATGAAATAACCGATGTATTTGTTACTTACAAGTGCATGAATGAGCACCATCACCATACTGTAGATAATGTAGTAGCCTAAGTAACTAATGAAGAAATTACTGAAATATAAGCCTAGTTCAATCCTAGTATACCCTGAACCCAATTGATAAATAACGGCACTTAATACGAAGAAGGCATAAAGTACAATCGTAATGGCCACCAAACTTGTTACCTTAGCAATTAGAGATATGAAGGACTGATGTGGCGTGGCATCTATTACTTCGTTGATACTATTTTCTTTATCTCTCCAAATTAATTCTCCGCTAAAGAAAACTACGATGATGATGGTAAATAGGCCTGACACATTAGAGATGATATCCAGCATTTTGTATGTTAACGGATAAGATTGTAATCCAAAATATTCAAACCCACCTACCAAATTTGAAACCAACATCAGTAGGCTAAAAATAATAAGAATTTTGAAAGTAGTGCTTTTAAGAATGCTTAAGAAGTTGATGTAGAAAAAGCTTTTGAATTGTATCCATGAGGTCTTAGAAGAAAAGCTAATGGAAACTTTTGGCAAAATAAAGGGCGCTCTATTCGCTGTCTTCTCCTTCTTCTCCGCCTTTACTTTCTTGTTTTTCTGCTGAAAACTAAAGCTAAAGTAAGAACCCAGTAAAATAATTGTACCGAATCCTAACCAAATAAGGCGATTGTAAATTAGAATAGGAGTGAGTTGTAGGCCGATCGTATTTTTCTCAATAGGCGTATAATATTTCGACATTAAGGAATATGTTCTTAATCCGAAAGTATCTAACAGTGCCCCTAGTGATTCATTCTCTATGTCAGACATTAAAGTGCCAGAAATAATATAAGCAACAATAATAGCCAAGGCTCCTACAAAGGACATCACTGTGCTTTTCCAGATATTTGCAAAAGCATAAATAATTGCCCCAGCAAAAAACATATTGGGCAACACCATGAAAAAGTAATTATTGACAAAAGAGGATAGATAAAAAGTCCCAAAACGATCAGCAGGAATCCAGCCAAAAATTGGCGCTAAGGCTGTGCCAAGCAACATACCAATAAAAACGCCTAGTAATGGAATAGTAGCTAAAACTAGTGCGCCGAAAAAGCGCCCAAAGAAGTAGTCCACTTTTTTTATTGGGGTACTAAAAAGAATTTCATTAAATGAATTCTGATAATCACGCAATGCCGCATTGTTAAAAAATGCGGTAGCTATAATAAGACCAAAGATGGTCATCACACCGGTATAAACGGCAATAATATGTGGAGAATTTCGGTATACATTACCTACCGAGCCCCCTATTGAAACATTGTCGCTTACTACTGCAAAAAAGACTAATAGCCCCAGCAAACCAGCGAAAATATAAATCATCGGCTGCTTCAGAGCATATTTTAATTCTGTTAGAAAAAAGTGTTTAAACATGACGTAGGGTTTTAAACTAAAATATTAGAAGTGTTGATTTTAGAGAAGAAAACGTCCTCTAAATTAGGCTGTACAAGTTCAAACCCATCACCTGGGTTAGTATCACTATATACATGAATTAAAGGCTTACCCCCCACCATTTTATTGGAAATGATCGCGTATTCTTTTGCGTAATCATCTAACTCCTCTCTCTTCACTATCTTTTGATATACTTTACCGGATAAATTTTCGATGGCAGATTGTGGCGCACCTTGAAAAACTATTGTCCCTAAATTCATGATGGCCATATTGGTGCATAGCTCACGCACATCATCTACAATATGGGTAGATAATATCACGACTACTTTCTCACCTACGTCGGCCAAGAGGTTATAAAAACGGTTTCTCTCGCTAGGATCCAAGCCTGCGGTAGGTTCATCAACGATGATTAACTTAGGGTCACCAATTAAAGCCTGAGCAATACCTACGCGCTGCTTCATGCCTCCCGAAAAACCTTTGATAGCCTTACTTCTTTTGTCGTAAAGGTTTACCTTATCTAATAGATACTTTACAATTTCCTTGCGTTCCGATTTCTTTGTGATGCCCTTAAGAATTGCCATATGATCTAGCAATTGCTCTGCAGTAATCCTTGGGTATACGCCGAACTCTTGCGGTAAATAACCTAGTACCTTTCTTAATTCGTCCGGTTGGTTTAAGATGTCTATGTCATCTAAAAAGGCTGAGCCAGAATCGGCTTCTTGTAGTGAGGCTAAAGTTCGCATCAGAGAGGATTTTCCCGCTCCGTTAGGGCCTAATAGACCGAACATACCGTTGTGGATTTCAATATTGATGTTATCTAAAGCTTTTACCCCATTAGGGTATGTTTTAGAAAGCTGGCTGATAGTCAGTTTACTCATATTTTCTGGTTTTAGTTTATTAGTTTAAAAAGGAGATGCATAGAGACCGGTATTCGTTGCAGAAAAATACATATTTAAGCCTATTATTTCATAATTTTTTACAAAAAAGTGACTGAACGCGATTATAAGCGATTGCTTAAGAAGGGGTTTTTTCTCAGAATAAAGGTTTTATAGAAGGAATGGTCCGTTGTTTAGCATGAAAAGTGTAACTGGCAACTCCAGTTTACATAAAATCGATTTATAGAAAGTCACTACTGCTCATAAAGCTTGTCTTCCTCAAAAGAATTTAGACATTCAATCTTAGATTAACCGATATAAGTGATAGTTTTGCATCTGTTAAAATATAGCTTTTATGCCCGAAAACAGTAATTTATCTACTAAAGCGATTGACATTTGCTTGACACCAGAACTAATTCACCAACATGAGTTAGCGGGAAAAATTGTAGTGGTGGTAGATATACTACGCGCTACCTCTTGCATGGTAACAGGCTTGGCTAATGGCGTAAAAGAAATTAGACCTGTTGCAAGTCTCGAGGAATGTCGTGCTTTGAAGAGCTTAGGCTATTTTACTGCTGCAGAGCGAAATGGCGCAAAAGCAGAAGGTGTTGATATGGGTAATTCTCCTTTTGAGTACATGGCCGATAAGGTAAAAGGACAGAAAGTCGCTGTTTCAACCACCAATGGTACCTTGGCGATCAGTAAAAGTTTAGCGGCGGATGAGATTTTGATAGGTGCCTTTTTAAACATTCAAGCAGTAGCTGATTATCTTTTAACGAAATCACAAGATGTACTTATTGTATGTGCCGGCTGGAAGGGTAAATTTAACTTAGAAGATACCTTATTCGCTGGTGCGCTAGCTATATTGTTAAAAGAGCAGTTTACTTACGACGGTGATGTGCCTTTGGCAGCAGCAGCCATGTATCTAAACATGGCTGCTGATCTTGAAGGTGCGCTACATAAATCTGCCCATGCACAACGCTTGGCTAAAATGGATGTACCCAAAGACATTAGTTTTTGTAGTCAATTGAATAAATACACAGCGATTCCCAAGCTATTTGGTGAATCTTTAAAAACATTATAAAATCACCTTATGTCTCAATATCCACAGATTATACTAAAAGCAGGAAAAGAAAAGTCATTGGAGCGGTTCCACCCATGGATTTTTTCCGGAGCCATTCATGTAGTACCAGAAGCGTTAGAAGAAGGTGCTATTGTTGAGGTGGTTCAGAATGACAAATCTTTTATCGGCATTGGCTACTATCAAATTGGCTCCATAGCAGTGCGTATGCTTAGCTTTAAGGTGGAGGTGATAAATCAAGCTTTCTGGACGCGGCTGCTTGCAACGGCTATTGAATTAAGAAAAACTGCCGGCTTATGGGACGATGAGCAGACCAATGTATTCAGGTTAGTACATGGTGAAGGCGATGGTTTTCCAGGTTTAATACTAGATTACTATGACGGATGTGTGGTGTTTCAGGCGCATACGGTAGGAATGTACCTTCTCAAAGATACCTTCGTTGCCGTGTTGAAGGAGCTCCTCGGTAGTGACCTTAAAGCAGTATATGATAAAAGTGCAAACACCCTACCTTTTAAGGCGGAGCTGACCACTATTGATTCATTCATCTATGGTGAAGAGAAAGAAGAGTGGAAAGTGCTGGAATATGGTAACACTTTCAATATTAATGTAGTCACAGGACAAAAAACGGGCTTTTTTATTGACCAAAGAGAGAATAGAAAGCTGCTAGAGAAATATTGTTCAGGTAAAAAGGTACTCAACACCTTCTGTTATTCTGGTGGATTCTCTGTGTTTGCCATGCGTGCAGGAGCTGAATTAGTACACAGTGTCGATAGTTCTAAGCTAGCGATTGAGCTGACGGATAAAAATATTGCACTCAATTTTCCTGAAGCGAGCAGCCATCAATCTTATGTAGCCGATGTATTCAGTTTCTTGAATGACATGCCCGAGCAGTATGATGTGATTGTGTTGGATCCTCCTGCTTTTGCTAAACACAGAAGGGTGTTAGCCAATGGTATCAAAGGCTACAGAACTATTAATGAGAAGGCCATCAAAAATATGAAGTCTGGCGGAGTATTGTTTACCTACAGTTGTTCACAGGTTGTCACACATGATCATTTTAGAACCGCTGTATTTTCTGCAGCGGCAAGAGCTGGAAGAAAGGTTCAAATTATTCATCAAATGCATCAGCCAGAAGACCACCCAATCAGTATTTACCATCCCGAAGGAGAGTATTTGAAGGGCTTGGTATTGAGAGTGGTGTAGAAAACTATAAAAGGGGTATTAGGCGCAAAGTGCCAGATATTATGTGCAGCGTAGAAAGTAATATCGTTAAGAGCTTATTTTCTACGCTGTACGCTGCACTTTATTCTTCTGTTGTCTTCTTTTTAGCCTTTGCTTTTTTAGCGGGCTTTTCTTCTTTTTTCGCTTCCTCTAAAATCTCGGGTGCTTCTTTTAAGATGATTTCAAACCAGTTAATTAACTTCTTTACGTCAGAAGGATATACCTGATTTCCATCATAGTTAGGCAAAATGTGCTTTAGGAAAGACATAATCTCTTCTTTCGAAGATTTATTGTCTATGCCAGTGTCATCCCCAAATTCTTTATAAATGGTTTGCAACACACGTTGCAAAGGCACATTACCTTCAGCATCGGTGGTGTAAATAGAAATTTCATCTAAAATAGAGACTCTGTCATGCGCATGAGCGACCATTTTCTTCTTGTGCTTGTCTAAAGATTCTAAGATCACCCCTGTTCTGGAAGGTTTTACTACTTTAAAAAGGCCACCCTTTCCACTCACTGATGCAATTTCTTTTAATTCCATATTTTGTTTTTATTTTGGAAAAACGAATTTAGTAGAACTAATTTCAATTAACAATTAAAACAAATAGCATTTCTTACAAAAGTCTGCTTCAGCCTTGCATGCGCCAGTAGTAAAAGGCATTAATTAATGGTCATGCCAGCTAATCATCGGAAACGACCATTTGAAAATTTTTACGTGTTCGTTGTTCAATATAAACTTGCTTGTTCAATTTTAGCTGATCGATTATGCCTTCCTCATAATTTTTTATGGTAACAAGTGTTAGTTTGTTATTGTACAAGATATCAAACTCTTCTTTAAGGTGAGCCATAAATGGATCCAATTTGTAGGCTTCCTCATTCACACAGATAGAAAATGAAATAGCTGAGTTTTGCATCATGTTTATTTTGATGCGCTGTTGTGATAATGCTTGAAATATTTTTGAGAGATTATGCTCATTTATGAAGGTAAAGTCAGTGACCTTAAAGGTGATTAAACATTGCTGCTCCTTCATAATGATGCAGGGTGTCAGATGTTCGACAAGGCAATCGTGTATTAGGGTTCCTGTTTCCAATGGTGTTTGAAATGATCGGACATATAAAGGGATCATTTGATTGGCCAGGGGTTTGATGGTTTTCGGGTGGATAACTGAGGCACCATAATAGGTCATTTCAGCCGCTTCTTGATAAGAAAGCTCATTATATAAGGCAGCATTTTTAATTTTCTTTGGATCGGCATTTAATATGCCGGGGACATCTTTCCAGATCGTTACTGACTCAGCATGTAGGCAGCTGGCAAAAATAGCAGCAGTAAAATCTGAACCTTCCCTGCCTAAAGTGGTGTAGTTGCCGTTGTCATCTCCTCCGATAAAGCCTTGACTCAGCACAATTTTATTTTTTAAGTGTAGGCTTGCAACCGAAGGGCTCATATACTCCTTTGTAGCCTTCCAATCTACTTGTGCTTCTTTGAAGTTATTGTCAGTTTTAATAACATCTTTTGCCGCTAATAGGCAAATTGAAAAATCTTCCGATTTTAAGTAGCGTGCAATAATTAGCGATGACATTCGCTCACCCATAGAAATGATGGCGTCATACAAAAAGTTGTATGGTTCATTTTTGTGTTCAATGAGCGTATTCTCTAGCTGATGAATTAAGTTGTTGAATTCATTTATTACAGCTGCTGGCTGCTCAAATAATTCTTCGATAATATCTTTATGAGCAGCACCTAAGGTATTTAACGCTAGTTTATAATCCTTGCCGCTTAGGTAGTCGTGTAAAATGCTTTCCAGTTTATTGGTGGTTTTGCCCATAGCTGAAACCACCACCACTAATTTTTCTTCTTTGTAAGTAGCCAGTATTGCAGCAATATTTTTCACTGCTTTCACATCTTTTATGGAGGCGCCACCAAATTTAAAAACCTGCATTTTGTTCTTTTCTTAATTGAATCAGCAAATTAAGGAGCAATTTTCATAATTTAGCATTTAGATTAAAATATCTCCTTATGCAATATACTATCGCTACTCCAGTTGGAACTACCTTGGACCGCTTTATAAAAAAGAAACAAAATGACTTCGCCTTTGCTACAGGTGAACTATCTCAGCTTCTTAGGGATATCGCTTTAGCAGGGAAAATTATCCATAGGGAGGTGAATAGAGCAGGTTTATTGAATATTGGTGGAGCATATGGTGCCGAGAATGTGCAAGGTGAAGAGCAGCAGAAGCTTGATGTGATTGCTAATATCCGGTTTATTAGGGCGTTGAAAAATGGTGGTGAAGTATGTGCAATCGTTTCCGAAGAAGACGAGGAGATTCTAGATGTAGACAACCCTAATGGGCGATACATTATAGCGATGGATCCATTAGATGGTTCTTCAAATATTGATGTGAATGTTTCCATAGGTACTATTTTTTCTATCTTCAGACGTGTGTCACCAGTAGGTGGCCCCACCTCTCAAGAAGATGTGCTGCAAAAAGGATCTGAGCAGGTAGCTGCAGGCTATTTGTTATATGGCTCTTCCACCATGATGGTGTATACCACAGGTAGAGGTGTTAATGGCTTTACCTACGATCCTTCATTGGGAGAGTTCTTTTTGTCTCATCCTAATATAGAAACACCAAAGGATGGTACTATATTTTCTATTAATGAGGGTAGCTACGAAAGTTTTGAGCCGCATGTTAAAAGTTATATTGAGTCTTGTAAAGCACAGAAGTTTACTGCACGTTATATCGGCTCCTTAGTGGCCGACTTCCATAGAAATTTACTCAAAGGAGGCATCTACATCTATCCAGCAACCGAGAAATCCCCTACCGGCAAACTAAGGCTAAATTATGAATGCAATGCCCTTGCTTTAATATGTGAGCAAGCAGGCGGAAAAGCTACAGATGGCCAAAACCGTATTTTAGATATTCAGCCAGAGAGCTTGCACCAAAGAGTCCCTTTCTATGTAGGCTCTATTAACATGGTGAACAAGGCAGGTAAATAAATGGTGTTAGCTGTATGTATTTGGCGGGAGCCACAATGCCTTAATTAAATCCTGCAGCTCGAAAAGTGGTCAGTTTTTAGAGGACTTCTATTCTTCTTCTTATCTTCTATTCATTACTTTTGCAGCTTTCTCCTTCTGGATTTGCTACCTACCTTTTTATGTCTTCAAATAGATTCCCAAAAAGCATGCAATAGCAACTCTATGTAAGTCTCTCCTTTTGCACTCAATTGCCTCATAATCAACTAAATTACTTTTTGGACTACAATAAAGAATAAAATTAGAATAATAGTATTATTCTAATAATACAGAGAAAATAGTTTGAATAATGAGATGCGAATTAAATTTTTACTTAGCGTTATAATAAATAACTAATTGTAAATCAATTAGTTATTTAGATGTTTTTTTGGTTGGCAAACGATTTCGACGACAGCCCAACGGAATTAATGAAGAATTTATTGTGATCTTTCTTAAAATTGTTAATTTAGTACTACTAATTTTAAGTAAAGTACTAAAAATCAACTATTAATTAACTAAAATCAAGGCTATGAAGAAACTAGTAATGCTATTTGCTGGAATTCTGCTCATGTCAGGACCTATTTACGCTCAGGACGAAAGTTCAGATGAAGGTAGTTCTGGAGGGGTCGGATCGGGTGATGTGCTTATCGAATTAACGGGAACACCGTTCGACACAAACAATGGGTTTTTGAACTTTACGGAGTTCAGAGGTAGGTATTTTCTGAACGACAATATGGCGGTTCGTTTAGGTGTTTGGATGGACCTAAATAATACTACCACCACGCCTGATGTAGTGATAAACGATAGTGAGTATCGTATAATGCCAGGTTTTGAATACCACCTTACAAATGAAGGTGCTTTTAGAACTTATGCTGCTGCTGATGTAGTTTTAAGGAACAGAATTCTTAGTAGAAAATCTACCTCAGGCCCTACGGTATTGGGTTCTACCAATGTTCCTAGTATCAATAATCAAAATCTAAACAAAGGATATTTTGATGTTGGTTTGAGATTGGGTGCAGGTGCTGAGTATCACTTCGGATCAAGATTTTATTTTGGTGTGGAAGTAGGCTTTGAATTAATTAATAGAACAAATTCTGAAGTAAATGTAGATGGTGATTTATACCAAGCAAAGACGACAAGTAACTTTGCTAATGTAAATGTTGCCAACTCTTTCCGCTTTGGATTTAAATTATTGTAGTCTTAAAATTATAAACTATAAGAAATGAAAAATTATATACAAGAAAAAACACGCTACCTAAGGGCGATGATGCTTACCATGCTGGTGGGCTTATTTGCGTTTAACGGGTATGCGCAAACGTTTAATTCGGTAACGGTCGACGCTGCGCCTTATTTTGCTGGCGAAAGCGAAACAGTTACTTATAACGCATCTGGCTTTGATGCTGGAACTGCATTTATTCTATGGAATGATATTAATAATAATGCTTCCATTGATACCAATGAAGATGTCTTCGGTATATCCGCTGTACAGGGTGCCGACGAGGACCTAGATTTCACTTGGCCAAGCATTAATGTTAGGTTAAGGTTAGCTGCTTTCTCAGGTGATACCTATTTAGAAGATGCAGAGACTATCACTATCCAAAGTAGTGAAGTTACCGCGGTTGGAACAAACGACCCTGGGCCTTCTTATTCCTTTGATAGAGCAAGTTTACGTCAAGCCACTACAACTGGCTATGACCTTACTTCAACTGCTCCTACAAGGTTAGACTTGGTTATTACCACAGGATTCTCAGATGTAGTAAATCCTATTGAAGTATTATTTTCTACAAATGGTTTTACGACCTTCACAGTTTTGGAAGATATTAATGCTGATACTGAGTTCTTGGGGTCCAACAATTATACCTTCGAATTACCACCAGCTGCAAAAACAGCTAACACTAGTTTTAGGGTGCGTCAAAAGGGCACAGTAGATTATGGAACAGGTGAGACATGGTCGTTCTCTAGTATGGCCATATCAATTGGTGATGTCTATGCATTTGCTCAAGGATCATCATTAAATCAATTTAGTATTATTTCTATACCATTTATACAAATAAATGATGCACAGGATGCTGCTAATGCTTCTGCAGGTACTTATTACCCAGGAGATGAGATTAATTTGATTGCTGAATTACAAAATGTTGATTTGACAGCTAAGAGTTTTGTTGCTACTGTGATCAGTAATAATGGTACTGGTGAGGAATACCTTTTAGAAGGTCAAAGCTTTACTAAGGATAATGTAACAAAAGAGGTGACACTAACAGGAACCATTCCTACAGCTATTGGCTATGATAATTTCAATAACTGGCAGATTGTTTTAAGAGCTTACGAAGGTAGCGCGCCAAGATTTGGTGTGAATGTTTTTGAAAGTTTTACGGCAGGACTTGATGCTTCTTTTATTCAAGAAGGTGGAGTGCAGAATGTTAGTGGATTGGTATTTGACCAAGCGTCAGAAAGATCACTTTTAGCGCCAGCTTTAAATTTAACAAGCACCGATGGTATTGTTACTTTTGATATTGCAAGAAAAAATAATGTAGTGAGCCCTGCAGGTACTGACATCATTGTAGAATTTA
>JBKEFO010000066.1:0-12541 GCA_046709585.1 Marivirga sp. | reverse complement strand
TTTTCCGTTATCAACCCCATTGAGGCCCATTTTTCTACCGCAGTCTTCTATTCGGATTCCATTAAGCATATTGCCTTGCTTATCGCGAAGCGGCACAATGAAAGCACTAACACCGTAGTCTGTTCCACCAATAATTAATTTCGCGAATACAGTAGCCATCTGGCCATGTACCGCTGCATTGCCTATGTATTCCTTGCAAGCTTTTTCATGGGGCGTATGTATTGCTAGCGTATTATCTATTTTATTATAGGTAGCGGTAGTTTCAATACCGTTTACATTGCTACCATGGTTGGTTTCCGTCATAGCAAAGCAACCAGGAAGAGTCAAGGTGCCAATGTCTTTGAGGTATCTTTTATGGTGTTTTTCAGAGCCTAGGAAGAATACGCTCATGCCCCAAAGGCCAAACTGAACACCAAATTTAATAACCAAGCTGAGGTCGTGGTAACTCAAGGTTTCCATAACCGCGAAATAACCTTCCATATCTCCCTGTCCGCCATAGGCTTTGGGAAACCCCCAACTGCCTAAGCCCTTTTCTGCTAATTTCACACATAGTTGTAATACATCTTCTCTTTCTTGCGCAATGGAATCTTTGGATGGGTATTTAAAGGAAGGCTCTTGAAGGATACTTTTTACCCGATCGATAATGGCTTTTTGGTCGCCATCTAGCAGACGGGTCATGTTGCTTGCTTTGAAGCTGGAAGCAGAGTTGGCTTCAGCGGTAACGGTAGGATGTTTATGGCTGAATAGGTAATTGACTTCTTGCCCTAGTATGCCTATTGCTTGTTCTGCCTGCTGGAAGCTTTCCATAGTCGCGTCACTGATGGCTGGGCTTTCTTGTTTACTATGTTGGACCACCAACGCCTTTCCTAGTTGGGTAAGGCTTTTGATATTTTCTGGAGCAGCTGCTAATATGGTTTTTCGCCAAGCCTTCAATAGCTGCGGACTTACTACTGAACCTTCAATAAGATAGGTGTGTAGAAAGGCTTTCTCTGTGTCGGACAGCCATTCTTGTGAGGTGATAAGTGACTGAATGGTTTTCCGTTCTTTGTCAGTAATAACAGCATCTGCCCATATCACATAAAAGAGTGGTAGGAATAAGAATAATTTGGGGTTGTTATTGAATTCAGTAGCCTTCTCCATAAATATTTTAGTAGATTATTTATGAATATAACGTTTATTAATGCCTTCTTGATTGCGAAAGCGCAAATAATTCTACTCCTTTTTAATTTCGCCTCTATGCTGTATTTGCAGGGCCAGTAAGAAATTTCTAAGAAACTGATCCATAAAAGGCCGGTACTGTGGTTGCTTTGGATTTCTGAGAAAAGCGGTAATCTCATGCTTGCCTACTTGGAGGTCTGTCAGCTTGAATAAATCCACTATTTCTTCAGTTTTCAGCTCCAGGGCAATCTTAATCTTTTTTAAGATCAGGTTATTGTCGATCCGTTGCTCTATTGGTGGCTGGCTACCTTCACGCTTCCCTCTTTTTAGGTTGATAAGGCCATTAAGGAAGGCTGCCAGCTGGTTGTCATGCATTTTCTTGTAATCGGCTGCCTCGTCTGATTTTAGCCAATCGGAGAGGAGGGAACGGGTCACCTTTACGTCTACCTTTTCAAATATTTCTGTCATCTGCTCATCCGTATAATCAAAGGTAAATCGCAGTCTTCTAAGGATGTCGTTATTGCTTAATTCAGCCATATTCTTCAATGATTTTGCTCAAAGTTAAGAGAAATACTGGAGCTTGCCATGATTAAGTGCTAGATAGCGCGTGCTGAGGTAAATCTTTAGCTTTCGTTTGTACAGCTTATTGAATAAAGGTTTATGCTTTAGGGAGTAATTAAATCCTTGGAGCCCGAAGATTAAGGATGACTAAATGAGAAGGGAATTAATTAGTGAGTTTTTTGCCAGTATAGTAGGCAAACGATTCAATACATTGAAGGCCTGTTTTGCATGGATACTGACGTACTTCTGCGCATCAGTGAGGGCGTATTAATTCTTTAAAAAACATTATTTTTCCGTAAATAGCATAAATATTATTTAAACCTTGAACGTTATGAGAATACTGTACTTCTTTATTGGACTTATCATTTTATCACCTTGCTACGCACAGAAGTTCGATTCAAAAATCGAAAAAATGGCCGCCGCTAACGAACAGCAAGTTATTGAATGGCGACATTGGTTTCACCAAAATGCGGAGCTTAGCAATCGTGAATTTATGACTGCAGAGCGCATAGCGGAAATTCTAAAAGAAATTGGCTATACACCAGAAGTGGGAATAGCAAAGACTGGCGTTGTTGCAGTTTTGAAGGGTGGTAAACCAGGGCCAGTGGTTGGCTTAAGAGCCGATATTGATGGCCTTCCAGTAAAGGAAAGAGCACCACTTGAGTGGGCATCGAAAATGATGGGAGAATACAATGGAGAACAAGTACCTGTAATGCATGCTTGTGGACACGATACGCACATCAGTATATTATTGGGCGTTGCTAAAATGCTCTACGAAATGAAAGAACAAGTGCCGGGAACTGTGAAATTTATCTTTCAACCGGCAGAAGAAGGAGCGCCGAAGGGCGAAGAAGGTGGTGCCAAGTTAATGGTAAAAGAAGGTGTACTCAAAAATCCTGACGTAGATGTAATTTTCGGCTTACACATAAATGCCCAAACACCAGTGGGTCAAATTAATGTACGCTCAGAAGGGCTATTGGCAGCTGTAAACTCGATGCGCATAGATATCAAAGGAAAGCAAGCACATGGCTCTGCCCCGTGGGATGGCATAGATCCAGTCGTTACTGCAGCTCAAATTATCAATAACCTACAAAGTATTGTGAGCAGGAATATGAATCTCACGGAAGCACCTGCGGTTATCACTATCGGTGCAATTCATGGTGGTGTCCGCTATAATATTATTCCGGAAGACCTCTATATGTTGGGTACTATACGCACCTTAGACGCAGATATGAGAGTCCAGATTTTGCAGAGGGTAAGAGAAGTAGTGCAAAAGACTGCAGAGTCAAATAATGCAGAAGCTACAGTTTGGATTGATGAAGGATACCCCGTTACCTATAATGAGCCAGAGCTTTACCAAAAAATGCTTCCGAGTTTGCAAAGGGCAGCAGGCGAGCAGAATGTCAACATCATTAAGCCGATTACAGGAGCAGAGGACTTTTCCTTTTTTCAAAAGGAAATACCTGGTCTTTTCTTCTTTATTGGCGGATGTCCAGAAGGTACAGATCCTAAAACTGTGGCGGGGCACCATACGCCAGACTTTTTTGTCGATGATGCTGGAATGTTACTCGGTATGAAGGCAATGATAGGGCTTACCTTGGATTATATGAGTAAAAAATAATGCAGGATTATCGAGAGAAAGAACGCCTACCAACGCTGCTCAGTAAAAGAAGCGTTTTGAACTTGGCGCGTTTCATGTCGTGGCTCTCTTTTAATATGCAATTGTAGGTATACTGCTAAGTTGCTTAAAAAATAGGTTATTGATTATTAAGTTAAAGGGCTAATAGTCAATAGTATAAATTAGATGAGGCCGCCAGTAAATATTTTTAATTCATCAAATAGTTTTAGTATATTTAGAGGATAACTACACCTACTATGAAACATCTTGCCCTATATTTTTTTCTGATAACAAGCCTTTTTTCATGCAATCAATCAACCAATTCTTCCGAAGAACTTGAGGAAGAAAAGAATGGTCTTGGTGCTATAGGCTATGCCTTTCAGTTGTCTGACTCAGCCCAAGAGCCATTCAATAGAGGGTTTCTATTGCTACATAGTTTTGAATACGATGATGCTAGAGAGGAATTCAGGATAGCACAGCAGGCAGACTCCTCAGAAGTGATGGCATATTGGGGGCTAGCTATGAGCTACTATAAAGCTTTATGGGGACTTCAGGATTTGGACGAAGGTAGAAAAGTGATGAATGAATTTGGAGTAAGCAGGGCAGCACGCTTAGCTAAAATTGAAGATCCGATAGAAAAGGCCTTTTGGCAAGGTATTGAAATATTGTATGGTGAGGGTGAACTCGCTGAAAGGAACCAGAAATATGTAGCTCATTTGGAAGAAGTGTATAAAAAATACCCTGAAAATCAGGAAGTTGGGGCCTTTCTTTCTTTAGGTTTGATGTGGGCAGACTATAAAAGTGAAGCTAACTTGAAAAGATCCTCAGATATTGCAGCGTCCATCATAGAGAAGAATCCTACGCACCCTGGGGCACTACATTATATGATTCATGCGAATGACAATCCAGAAAATGCTACTACTGCCATTAAGGCGGCTAACAAATATGCTAAGGTAGCACCTGCTGCTGCTCATGCTTTACATATGCCGTCCCATATTTATGTGGCATTGGGGATGTGGAATGAGTCCGTTGCTTCTAATATCGACTCTTACCAAGCGAGTTTAGACAGGATGGTACGAAAGGATTTAGGAGGAAAAAAAAGAGGCTACCATTCCATGTCTTGGCTACATTATAGCTACTTGCAGCAAGGAAAAGTTGATAAGGCGACCGAACTATTATCCGAGATGATGCGCTTCTATCGAGAT
This sequence comes from Marivirga sp., assembly GCA_046709585.1. Taxonomy (GTDB): domain Bacteria; phylum Bacteroidota; class Bacteroidia; order Cytophagales; family Cyclobacteriaceae; genus Marivirga. Next base: position 7,999 of record JBKEFO010000066.1, on the reverse strand, counting down.
TCTACCCATTCAGACTCTTATTTGATTAACATGCAAAACCAGCAGCTCATAGAGGCAGGCGCTTGGCCTGAAAATTTAACCTTTGTTGATGTGAATTATACTAATTTGGGCTTAGGAGATAAATCAGGGATGCACTTTTTCAAAAGTAGATTGGCATTTGATAAAGGAGACAGAGCGGGTATTATAGCAAATATTAATGCTTTAGGGTTGCATGCAGAGTCAGCCAAATTGGTAATTTCTGACGATGGCGTGGCTTTGTGCAGCGCTGGCCCCACACGATATGCACCTACCACAACTGGCGTTAAGCGTACTGAGGTAGTTATCCATCAGATGCAAGCTATGCTAGCAATACTTGGCAATGACAAGGCTGCAACTGAGCAGCACATGCAAGCAGCTACGGCTTTGGAGACTGAGTGTGGCTACGATTCAGGTCCTCCATTTATTGCGTATCCTTCTTATGAACAATATGGTGATTGGCTTTTAGCAAATAATAGAGCGGCTGAAGCACTTGTGCAGTTTAACATATGCCTAGAAGGCAGAACCAACAGAGCAAAGTCTTTGAAAGGCAAATTAGCCGCTTTAAAAAGTCTTGGAAAAGAGGAGGAAGCAGCAGCAGTACAGGAGACCTTAAACCAGTTTTACCAACAAAGTCAAATAGCGGCATTGTAAATAGTAGGCGAAGACTTCCGAAGTTTTTGAAATTTCGAAAGTCTCTTTACCGCTAACAAAGTCATTTCGCAATACTTTAATGTTTTATCTAATACCTACACCATTTAAACCACCGACAATGAAATATCTTTTTCGCACAATTATTATTCTCTTGGCTACCATCAGCATAGGTTATGGTCAGGTAAAGACGAACTTAGAACTCATTGATATCTTTAATATGGAGTTTGTTTCGGATCCTCAAATAGCTCCCGATGGCTCCAAAGTGCTCTATGTTAGAAATTTTAAAGATGTGATGACCGATAGAAACCTGTCCAACATTTGGATGGTCAATTTTGATGGCTCCAATAACAGACCACTCACGACTGGAAACCAAAATGATAATTACCCTCGATGGTCTCATGATGGTAAAAAGATCATCTTTAAGTCCAATAGTAGCGATGATAAAATGAAGCTCTATATGATGTGGATGGACACCAAAGAATTTGTGGCCTTAACGAATACAAAAGAAGTACCTAATAATGTAAGTTGGTCTTATGATGATAAAAGTTTGGCTTTTGACATGTTTGTGCCAAAAGCGCATGAGTCGATAGTGAAAATGCCTAGCAAACCTGAAGGGGCCAAGTGGAATACCCCGCCTATTTATATCGACGACATGAACTACCGTGGTGATGGGCAGGGTTATTTAAAAAGTGGCAATATGCAATTATTTACGCTGCCTATTGAGGGAGGTACGCCCCGACAGTTGACCTTTACCGACTTTGACCATGGAGGGCCGATTTGGTCATATAATAATAATATGCTGTACTTCAGTGCTAATTTTCATGCAGAGGAGGAGATAGAGCCTCTTGATGGAGAGCTGTATCAGCTTGTTATCAATGATGGAACAATTACCGCATTGACGAAACGCTATGGACCCGATACTAACCCAGTATTGTCAGCAAACGGAAGTAAGATCGCTTATTTAGGCTTTGATGATAGATTGCAAGGTTACCAGCTGAACGAACTTTATGTTATGAATGCTGACGGAACAGGCGCTAAATTGCTGTCAGCAGATTTTGATCGCAGTATTACAAATATTCAATGGAAAAATGACGGTACAGGACTTTACTTTCAGTACGACGATAAAGGAGATACTAAATTAGCTTACATATCCTTAACAGCTAAGGTCACTGTCATAGCGGAGGACTTAGGTGGCCTTTCTTTGGGCAGGCCTTATAATGCGGCCAGTTTCACAAGTTCCACCAATAATAGATTTGCCTACACCTTGGGAGGAACCGCACACCCTGCCGACTTAGAAGTAGCTGATGCCAAATCTAAGAAACGCTTGACGGCCCTTAACGATGACCTCTTTGCTTATAAGAAGTTGGGTAATGTTGAAGAAATATGGTGGGAATCTTCATTTGACCAGCGTAAAATCCAAGGATGGATAGTGACCCCTCCCGACTTTGATGCTAGCAAGAAGTACCCTATGATATTGGAAATACACGGTGGTCCTTTTGCAAGTTATGGCTCAGTGTATTCGGCAGAGATACAAGCTTTTGCTGCTGCGGGCTATGTGGTCTTGTACTCCAACCCTAGAGGCAGTACCGGCTATGGTGAGGAATTCGGGAATTTAATTCACCATGATTACCCAAACCACGATTATGATGATTTAATGTCTGGCGTTGATGCTGTAATTGAGAAGGGATTCGTCGATGATAAAAATCTATTTGTTACTGGCGGTAGCGGTGGAGGAGTACTTACTGCATGGATAGTAGGCAAGACAGACCGATTTAAAGCCGCTGTAGTAGCCAAACCAGTGATCAACTGGTACAGCTTTGTACTATATGCTGATGGCATGCAATTTTTCTCTAAATACTGGTTTGATAAAAAACCATGGGAAGACCCGGAAAGCTATATCAAGCGTTCGCCAATAAGCTATGTGGCTAATGTAACTACGCCTACCATGTTATTAACAGGGGAGGAAGATTTTAGAACGCCCATTGCCGAATCGGAGCAATTTTATGCTGCCTTAAAGTTAGAGGGTGTGGAGACAGCCATGGTTAGAATACCTGGAGCCTCACACGGAATAGCCAATAAGCCTAGTAACCTCATTGGCAAATTAGCGAGTATTCTGGCATGGTTTGAGAAGTATAAAACAGTGGAATAAATGGAGATAGGCGTTTTGCAACATAAATGGATGTGAAACTTAGTTTCATTCTGTGAAGCCATAATACCATTCATTATTGAGACGCCTTAAACAACTGTTGTTTGCATTTTACTCACGCTTTATGTTGTACAGAACCTATGATTTGATGAATGCTTTAATAAAGACTAATTCCGCAGGGCTTAGTTGGCTAGCGAGTGTTGTTATGGCCTTTTTATGCACTCTTTTTGCTGCGGGTATTTTTAGGCCTTGCACTCGCTACTAATAGGGTATTAGCTGGGCGCAGTAAGCAAATCCACAGTGCTACCTCTTTGAAGGTCACATATAAATGGCTAAATATAAAGTGCTTCAGGTTGTTAACTACGGGCTTTTTTTGGTGCGAAAGGCGAAAAGGAGGAAGTATCCTGATGGCAGGAGGAAGGGGCAAAAAAAACTCCTATTTCAACCCAGGTAGTCTGATTTTGGCCACTCAGGCACTTTCTTGCTTATACCTATAGCCTCCATCTTATTGTTAATTTCAGGATACTTCAAGCGGGTATTCATCATGACACTACTGAATACAAGGGGTAATTTTTATCCTATTGGGCCTATCAGTACGTTGCGTGTTTTGAAATTAGGCGTACTTTTAAATTTTCGTCTAAAAAAATGGATAGTAATCTAGAACATATTAAAGCGGAAGTTTACGACAAATGTGGGCTTGAAATGTCAGGTTCCAATCGGGAGGCAGAGAGTAGAGAATATGATGCCTGCAGTTTTCAATTAAACGGTAGAACAGTATTATACAGAAGCGCTAAAACTACGCATAAGAAAGCTGGACAATTCGTAACCTTCTGGAAACGATCTGAAAGTGGACCAATTGAACCTTTCAGTGATACTGATGAGATTGATTTCTTTGTTGTTACTGTCTGGTTGGCTAATAAAATTGGGCAGTTCGTTTTTCCTAAAGCTATATTGATTCAAAAAGGGATTATTTCAATAGAAAAGAAAGAAGGAAAAAGAGCCTTTCGGGTTTATCCGAGCTGGGACATAACGCAAAGCAAACAAGCGCAGCAAACTCAAAAATGGCAACTGAATTATTTTTATGCAGTAGATTTGTCGACTGATCTAACGAAAGTGAAGGGCTTATTTGGTGTAAATTAAACAAACAAAAAGTTATAAAATCTGACCCCTAGACCACAAATAGTATCCACTATTATTTCTATGCTAACGCAGTAAAAGTTGTCGCTTTTACTGGATGCTAATAAAAGTATAAATAAAAATACGTAGCGGTTTTATGGAATATTCGTAAGTGCTGCATCTCCTTAAGAAAAACGCTATGAAACACCTATTACTTATTGCCCTACTTTTTGCTAATCAAGCATATTCGCAAGACTTCAGCGAACAAAACTTAGAAACAGCCATTACTGAGGTTACCGTTTATCTGCAGGGTGGGTTGGTCTCTAGAACAGGGGAGTCTGAAATTCCTCAAGGAAAATCTATTCTTAGTATCAAGTCATTGTCTCCGCATATAGATGAGAAAAGCATTCAAGTGAAGGCAAAAGGAGAGTTTACAATTTTGTCGGTAAATCATAGACTTAATTATCTAAGCAAACTTAAAAAGGACTTGAGAATTGATAGCCTGAGCCAAGAAATAGCATCTTTAGAATTTGGAATATCAACCAATGAATCAAGGCTTCAAATACTTTTAGAGAAACAAAGCCTACTTAATGAGAATAAGTACCTAGGTAGTGAAGCAGCTAGTGCGTCATTAACACAAATAAAGCAAGCGATTGAATTTTATGATAAGGAGCTAACATCCATAAAGACCGAAGAAATAAAGGTTAAGCTTAAAATCAAAGATTTAAATGAGCAGAAGGAGAGAATAGAAAGAGAGATTTCAGCGGCAGCTGGGGAAAAAGGGCTTCCTACTGGAGAAATAGAAATCAGAATTGAGGCTAGCAAGAAAACCGAGGGTTCATTTAGCATTTCATATCTAGTGGCAAATACAGGATGGTATCCTAAATATGATGTAAGGGTTACTACCGTGGATCAGCCGTTAAAGTTAAATTATAAAGCCGACGTTTACCAAAATACGGGTGTAGATTGGGAAAATGTAAAGCTTAAACTTTCTAACGGCAACCCGAATGAAAGTGGTGTGGTACCTGATCTAGAAACGTGGTATTTGAACTATGCACGCAATCAAATTTTCAGTAGAGCAACCTATGGAGCCATTTCTAAATCAGTTAGGAATGTATCGGGTACGGTGCTAGACGCCGCGAGCGGAGAACCGCTACCAGGAGTTAATGTAAATGTTAGAGGAACCACTGTAGGTACTGTCACTGACTTAGATGGTAATTATTCCCTGACCCTGCCAAATGCAGCAACACATTTACGGATTGCCTTTATCGGTTGTACAACACAAGAAGTGCCGATGACTTCAGAAACAATAAATGTGCAACTTCAGCCTGACATCAGACAATTATCCGAAGTTGTTGTGACAGGCTATGCTAGTCAATTACGAGGAAAGGTGGCTGGAATTAATGTTAGGGGGAATAGTAGTCTAAATCTTGAAGCTGATATGATTTCCACCACTACCATTGAAAACCAAACGACTGTTGAATTTGAAGTAGATACCCCTTATTCCATTAAGTCAAACGGTGAGAAACTTTCAGTGGACTTAAAAAGCTTCGAGATAGAGACGCTTTATGAATACTATGCTGTACCTAAACTGGAAAAGGAAGCTTTCTTAATTGCTAGAATAATCAATTGGGATCAGTATAACCTACTTGAAGGGGAGGCTAATCTATACTTTGAAGATGCTTTCGTTGGCAGGTCTGTTCTTGATGCAAGGTCTTTAAATGACACATTGAACATTTCACTGGGCAGAGACAAAAGCATTGTTATTGGAAGGGAGAAAGTTGAAGAATTCTCAGAGCGTAAAACGATAGGTACTAACAAAATAGAAACTAGGGAATTTAAAATTGTAGCCAGAAATAAAAAGTCCCAAGCGATTAAGTTAACGTTGTTTGATCAGATTCCCGTTGCGGCAATTAACGATATATCCATTACGCCTACAGCGCTTTCCAAGGGAAAGCTGAATGAAAAAACTGGGGAGGTACTATGGGAAATTGAGTTAGAGCCTCAAGAACAAATAGCATTGAAGTTGGGCTATGAAGTGAAGTATCCTAAAAGGGAAAAAGTGATCTTGGAATGAAAAAAAGAGTTTTTTACATCATAGAACGAAACAATAGACTTCCGAGGTTTTAGAGACTTCGGAGTTTGTATTTGAAACATAATGGAGAGCTAAGGCAGTGGTTTTAAATTTAAGAGTAGAAGGGAATCTTGACACGAAAGTTGTCTGTAGGTTGCTTTTTCACTTATCAAAATCATGACATCGTCATTTCCATACCTACTTGGCGGCAGACAGGGGCGGGTATCTGTTCTTTTTAAATGCAGCATGTAAGCCTATTATAACTATTAGATTGGCGCTATATTAATTTCCTCTTGTTGGTATTGTCACCAACAAGCAAAAGTATAGAAATGAGCTTAAAATAACTTATATATTGACATTCAGTAAGTTAACAAACTTATAGATTGCATTTTATCAATAATTAATATACCTTATATGATAAATAAACAAACCTAAAAACTGCAACTATGAAAAAAATGATGAAATTAACCGCCCTCATGCTAATATTTGCATGCTTTTCTCAGTCTGTCTTAGCACAAGAAGGAGCTAAAAAGTATGAAAATCCGGAATGGAAGCAGATAGTATATATCAAATTTGAAGCTGGGAAATATGATGAAGCAATGAAGATCGTGAATGACTATTACATGAAAGCCAGCGATAAGGCAGGTGTCCCTGGACCTGAAATGGCATTAGAAATGCGTTCAGGTAAATGGGATATGATGATTATATGGAATATGGAGGGAGGAATCTCCGATATGAACTGGGAAGTATCGCCAAATAACATAAAGTGGAAAAAGGCTCTTAATGAAATAGCAGGTGGTGAAGAAGAGACAAAAGAGATAATGAAAAATTACATTGACATGGTGAAGGATAGTTATAGTGAGATTGCCAGAGTCAGGAATTAATATCTGCTGAAATAAAATATCATAAAGAGTTGGTCTTTCCAGATCAACTCTTTTTCTAAGCTCCTTTCCCTATTGTGGTTGTTGTCACTAACAAGGATGAAAAGGGGTAGAGATTTTATTGAAAGCAGCCTTCCGAAGTTCCCAAACTTTACAAGGCTTCATCACTGATTTCATCAATCAAGCTCTTTCACTAGCTTTTTTAAATTACCTGATATCGTTGCGAGCCATTTCAACTGATCTGAGATCAGCTTTTCTTTTTGCATCTTTTTGCGCACATCGGGGTCTATGGGCTGCGAATTATCTTCCTCCAGCTGCTTGGTTCTGATCGCTACTAATTGATTAAACTGTTCGTCTAGATTCTCATAAGCTTCCTCCAGCTTATCTGTAGCAATATCTTCCGTTAATTCTTGCTTTTGAAGGCTTTGTAACGCCTGATTCAAATTGCTATCTATTGCCGCTAAAATCACTTCAAAGGAATCCGACACTTCCTCGTTCTTCTTACTTAGTAGATAGGTCCCTAGAGCTGCTGTAGCAGCTAAGAAAGTATGGTTTAACCCCACTATCTCATACAATTTACCTAAATTCTTTTGCTTGGATTCTGGCTCCTGACTCATTCTTTGGAAAGCGCCATTCAAATTCCCCATTCCTAAAAACGCCTCTTTGCGAGCCAATTTGTACGAGGTGCGGTCCTCTGCAGATTGGTGGTAGTAGTCGTTAATCGTGGTCAAATAGTTGCGGCTAGCCTTGATAGCCGTTGCTATAACAGTCTTAATATTTTGTATTTCCCATGCTGGCCACAGAAACGATATAGCCAACATAGAAATGGCAGCCCCAGTGAGGGTGTCAATAATCCTGAATTGGATAACTTGAAATGCATTGGGATTAATTAAGGCATAAATGAAAATGACACTGGTTGTGACGAATATTGAAGCTGTCCGATAGTTCTTTTGTAAAAAGCTAAAGGCTAACATCAACGAAATGATGGACAATACTGTGTACAAATAGGTGTTTTGTGAAATAAGCACAATGACAGCTGCAATGGCAGCACCTATTAAGGTGCCATATAATCTTTGCTTCGATCTTTCCTTGGTTAATGTATAACCTGGTCGC